>WAOU01000097.1 GCA_015521095.1 Desulfurococcales archaeon
ACCTTGCCCTCATATACCGGCTTATAGGCTATAACGCCTTGGCTCTGCTCTATCATCTTCAAGTCCCGTGGAGGAATCTGTGCTTTTATCCTGCTAGCAAGATACTCGGCATATTCTTTATTCAGCTTGAGGCTCGTGAGCTTGCCGAGAATATCCTCCTCTATATCGAGCGGATAATTGAACGATGCGTATCCCGGAGTATCGTAGTGCGGCCACCTGTTATCTTGATCCACGACTTTCGATAATGGAACATCATTTCCAGGAATTAGCTCGTCTATGGCCGTAGGCTCGTATAGTATAAGGTTTTTGCATGATCGTAGAAGCTTTGTCTTCAAGTTCTCTATTTCTCTGACAAGCCAGTGCTCCCTTAGTGGTATTCCCTGCTCGGATGCCTCCCTTCTGGGGATCGTGATGTGATGGCTTAGGTAGAAGGTCTTCATAGGAGCATCGTCAAATAGGAGTCTTGATAGCCTTTGGACGTTTAACCTCCTATGCTTTAGGGCTAGTACGATGACTTGGGACTTGAATAGTCTTCCCAGGACCTGTGCATGGAAGGTTGTAAGCGCTCTCCAAGTGAGGTAGTCGTTTGGATCAAGTATGTCGCTGAGAGGAGGAGTCTTCTTCTCCTCTACTCTCCGGGCAATCCTGTCGAGTCCATGGTAATAGTCGTCTACAGCGACTACGATAGCTCGAGGACGCCATAAGCGTAGTATTCTTTCTAGGCCGGGGTTGGGTATGAGGTGGTGGCTTCTATAATAGTAGCTGTGGGCTACTAGCGCTATTACATCTGCATTAATGCTTTTCGCGTCTTCTACGAGGTGTTCTGCAGCCTCGAAAAACTTCGAGAACTGATCCTGTCTGGGCTGGAGAGCATTAACTAAAACCCCAATGATTCCTCCAATTCCACCGCTTACTTCTTCTAGGTAATTTTCATATTTGAGGACTCGGACTTTTGACTTGGACGAGGAGGCCATGTAGTCGGCTAAGTGTTCAAGTTCTACTCCTGATGGCCCTGTTAATACTATTAGTTTCTTGCCGTCTATTACAGAGTCGTGGCTGGGGGACATTACGTGCACCCAGGGTTCTAACATAGTCGAGCCATTGTTCTATGATAATAAGGGCGTTTTCACCATAATAAGGTATTACTCCGAGATACACCTCCAACGCGCATTCATCATCCCTGGACAACCCAACCCGGTCCAATACGCCAAAACTATACAGTACCTTTATGATCGAAGCCCAGCTCTGATCCCTAGCAAGTCGTTCTCCAAGCACAATCCTCATAATCGGCTGCAATGCCCGATCCCCAACAATACAATATGTGGGTTAGGAAGGATGGAGAGGGGAAGGCATGGTCATAACAAAGTATTACCCTCGGCTCATATGTGGCGAATATGGAGAAAACAGTTCAGTGGTTAGAGTAGAATCTTAGGGTTATAGGATGAATCCTGTTCCCTTCTCCAAGGGATCAAGGAATATCTTGAACCCCGGGAACAGAGGTTCCTTACCTAGACACTCCACACTGCACGGGACAGCGAGACTTACCTTGTCTCCCTCGAGGCTTAGCGCGTCATTGAAGAATTCTAGGAGGCCGGGTGCTCCTCCCTCTGGCTTGTCTAATCCGAACTTATCCAGGATCTTTGACATCTTCTTATAGAGCTTCCTGATGGTTCCGATACTGTATACGTTTATGGGGGTCTCTTCCTTGTGCTTGCTTAGGAAGAGGAGGCTTGAGAGTATTAGCCCGTAGCTATACTCCGTAATATAAGTGTATAGGGGGATCAGTGTGAGAGTCCTCTCCCGTGTCTCCCTGTTCCACTCTATGAACGCGATATGGGGCATGGGGCGTTCGGAGGCATAGCCTGGATCTGGGTGCAGGGAGTTTACCATAATTGTGTTATAGGTGAGGCTGTCCTCTTGGAAACCTACAATACCCATAGTAGCGGTAACTACCGTTAACTCGGGCTGTAATGTCTTGTCGATAAATTCAGGGGCGGAGACTTTCTCTTGCTCCTCGCCCGTGACCTGGGCGTGGACGAGTCCTATGCTTAATGTCTCGTTTCTTCCAAGTGGCGAGATCGTGTTGTTGGTATTGCACATCTCTAAGCCTTCTCTACCGTGTCGAATCATTAGCTTCTGCATAGAGAGATAAAAAATACTGTTCTTATCCAAGAATTCGTAACTGGGATAACTGCATTCTTCGACACGTAAAACCTCGGTATAATAGTTGAGGTTTCTGTGATAGTATCTAGGCCCGTACTCGATGCTGTAGAGACCGTCAACAAGGCCTCTCAGAGACAGGGACGATAGGATCAATCCATCGCTATAGACATGGAATAGTCTTGATAGGAATCCTTCCTCGGACAAGTCCAAAACAGTATTCAACCCTCCAGGGAAGTACCTGAAGGGCCGGCCACACGCCCTGTGTCTTCTAAGCTGTTCGAGCTCTCCACGTCTAAAATAGGGACACGGAGTCGTGTACCTTCTCAGGCTCTTCTCCTGCACCGCCATCTCTACTACACCCATTCCATCATCGCGCATTATACTCTTGGGCGCAAGGACGATACGATCCCCACGAGCTACTCCTGAGGGGGATCTACGGCGTCTACCCAAGTATAGTTATCGAGCACTATAGTAGCCTATTGCATATGCCCTTAGACCGAGGGCTCCAGGCACCACATAGTATCCTGCCAGGAGCCCTCCGGATCCAGGCGCACTACGCGTTTACATATCAATGTAATAGCAGATCATAATTAAAAAATAATCATCAAGAGCATAACCTAACGGTGCACAGTAGGAATGGCAACAAGAGTAATGATAGAAGCACCCTCTCACGTACATGTCGGAAACCCGGATCTAGACGGTTCCTATGGAAGGCTATACGGTACACTAGGATTCGCGCTGAAGGAGCCCAGACTGGTACTAGAAGGTCTGGCTGGAGAGGACGGGTGTGATTGTAGGAGGACGGACGCTATAGCACTCTATGAAAAGCTCTCAGACGTTTATGGATGTAGTATTGGTGTAAGAGTCCACAGAGAGATCCCGGCCCACGTAGGTCTAGGATCAACTACAGCCCTTTACTTAGCTATCGCCCAGGCATTCGACATTATCTGCGGTGGGGCTAAATCAAACGTACTAGACCTCGCCAGATTGACTGGAAGAGGAACGGTAACCGCGCTGGGAGTCTACTCCTATATGCATGGAGGCCTAATATACGATGGAGGCTACAGGATAAACAAAAGGGATATACCTCCACTCGTATACAGAGCCCATGTCCCGGAAAGATACAAGTTTATAGTAGCTGTTCCTTCAAGACACATCGACAGGATAAGAAAACTAAAACAGCAGGAAGACGAGATCCTAGAATCCCTCCCACGAATGAAGCCAGAGTTCGCGGATAAGGCGAGCAGGATCATACTCATGGGCATCCTACCCTACGTAGCTGAGGGCGATTGGGAAACTGCAGGAAAACATATAACTTTGTTTAATAGGCTCCTCGGAGAATACTGGTCCGGACACCAGGAAGGAGTATACTGTTGTAGTGATGTCGAGAGAATAATAAGATTCCAGCTCGGCAAAGAAGCCCTCCTCGCGGGTCAGAGCAGCTGGGGTCCTGCAACCTACGCTATGTTCGACACTCATAAGGTAGACATAGCTAGAATACTTGAGGAAACTAGGAAGCTACTAGACAATATGGGTGGAGGATATCTCTGGGTTACCCCAGTAGATAACAGAGGAGCCAGAATACGCATATGGAGCTAGCTTCTCTTAGGGGGTGGATACCCGGTATGATGGTGGCAGGAATCGATCCAGGCACAAGAACCATGGATCTCATAGTAATGGACGATGAGAAGAACCGTATCGTGTATGGAGAAGCTATTGATAGGGACATGATAACGAGGGATCCATCAATCCCCATCAAAAGGCTAAGGGATCTACGCCGAGAATACAATATCCAATCAATCACCGCGCCAAGCGGTTATGGAATCCCCCTAAAATCAGTACAAGAAGCATCAATAGAAGAAATACTGGAGGCAACATTCATACACCGCGAAGACTGTATCCGACGCCTAAAAATAGTTGGTCTCCGTAGACTAATGATGCTATTCAGGAACTCCAATCTACCTGCATGGTTCTCGCCTGGAGTCATACATCTCCCGACAGTTCCCAGATACAGGAAAATCAATAGGATAGACCTAGGCACTGCAGACAAAATTTACACGGTAGCAGCTGCAATGGTAAACGCCCGCCAAAGATACAAGCTTAGACCAGGCGATATAAGCATGCTAGTAGTCGAATCAGGTCAAGCATACAACGCTGCAATACTAGTGGAGAACGGAGAGATCGTCGATGGCATAGGAGGAACAATGGCATGGTGGGGCCTCATGGGGGGAGGATTCATAGACTCAGAAACATGTTATGCCCTCTCATATACAGTCCCAGGCTTCAGTAAGATCCTCCTATTCCAAGGAGGCGTCTCTACATTCTCAGGCTATATCTCCTATGATGAAATAGAAAAAGACTTGGAGAGAAACGAGATTCGAGCAGTAGAAGCACTCAAAGTAATAACCGAGTCAATAACTAAGACTATAGCCCCGCTTATAGCAGTATCAAGTACAAAACCAATATTGTATCTTAGCGGTCGGCTCTACAGACATCCCAGAATTCAGCAATCAGTCTACACGTCGATAAAAAACAATGATTCCCTCAGAACAAAGATAAGAGATATCGTATTCCTCGAATCTACGGATACAAAGATAAAGGCAGCGGCTATGGGAGCAGCATACATAGCTAGTGGAGTAGCCGGAGGAAAGTACTCTTGGATTATTGACACCCTAAAACTGGACAAATCACAAGGTAGCATATTTGACTATATAGAACCCAAGGAATACGCTCTAAAAATAAAGGATACGTTTACCAGAGCCTCAGAAGACTGCTAGGCGAGGATAAGATCTAAACGTGATACCTCACGTAGCCAGAATAATCTTATTTCATCTTTCTTGGTAGGTTTTCCAGTTCTCTGGAGTCTGATTGCATTTCGTGATACGTCCACGACCCTATAATTATCGAGTTCTAGAATCGATAGAGCATCCTTAACTTCCATAATAGACGGATAACTAGGACGCCCGCAGGGACCGAGTCTACACTTATAACATGCCGATCTATGGGAATACACATTTGCCGAACATGCTGAGGGCAAGACCAGGAATCCCTTATTCGAGGCAATATGTTCTAGCATTTTCTTTATATGAGAGCCTGAGATGTATTGTTGCTTCTTAATATCTAGTCTTCTAGGGAGTAATTTAGGAGGGATCTCTACACCGACTAATTTAAGTCTCTTAACGATTCCAGAGGTGACTCTTAGTGTTCCGAGGACAAGAGTCCTTATACCAGCATTAGAGGCTAAATCGAGAATATTCTCGAATTCCTTGTCAGTAACGCTGGGTATAATGGGCCTTATGAATAATGTAGGGATAATGTTTGTTCCCTTAAGATAACTAGCAGACTCTATTCTCATTATTGGATCAGGTGCCCCGGGTTCTAATCTCCTAGCCTTCTCACTTATTCCAGTTATGCTGGTTAATAGGCTAAGGTTTGGATCAGTATTAATGAGTTTTTTGACTAAATCACTGGTTAACAATGACTTTGTAGAGACTTGGCTGGGAAGTAACAGATATCTATATATTGTTCTCATGTAGTCTATGGCTTTGTCTTTTGTTTCTTCGAGAAATGGTTCTGTAACACTTCCATATGCGGCAAAGGTATACCTAGGAACAACGTAGGGGTTAAGAGCTAGAGCATAAGCCATCTGAAGCGAGTTGAGTGGATATGGTTTAGGCTTTCCTGTAAAGCCCATGTCCCATATATAGCAGTATACACAGCCATAGCTACAGCCTATACCTGTGTGGATCGTTATTCCGCAATGCCTAGGTTTTCTCCTGGCATGATGGTCTCGTCTAGCAACTTTCCTTTCTTTGGGATCGAGCAGTGACTCCAATTTTACAATTGCTCTCTCTTTTAGTTTTCTGGCATGCTCTAGTCTCTGTGAGAGGCTCTCCGTCATATCCTAAGTCTCCTCCTGTTGTTTTCTTACATGTTGCCGCCACACCATTTCAGCATGTTCGAGATCACCTAATGGGCCAGCAATTCTCTTGGCTAGACTGGCAATCACCTCCTCCGGTCCATAAACGATAAGCTCGTCTCCAGGTAGGATCTTGGTTTCAGGCCCAGGAGCCCCTATATAGACTAGCTTACCATTCTTCCTTCTATAAATCCCTAGAACTACTACACCCTCGTCCCTGAGCCTCGTTTCTCGCAGTGTCTTACCTGCCAGCCAGCTTTCATCCGACACTTTAAAAGAGGAAACCATATAGCCGTGTCCTATTCCTAGCAATGCCTCATAATCGACTACGCGGATAGAGGTGAACTTGTCCAACATATAGTCTATAATACGGCCCATTATCCTATCTATAGTCTTACTAGAGGCAAAGATGTATAATATCAGTAGGCCCGCGGCAAGGATCCCTAGCCTATATATAGCCTCGCCACGAGGCTGGCCAATAAATGTAAGAACAAGAGTAGCAATAGCGCTAGTAAGACCAGCACTTCCAAATAGAATTAGCAGTCTTATAATTCTTCTTCTTATTGGATGGGAAACGACATATTCGCTCTCGCTAGTAGTAAATCCAGTTCCGGAAAACGCGCTTTGAGCCTGAAAGCTTGCTACTTCCTTCGAGAGACCAGTCCTTACTAGAGCTGCTGTTGCAACCTTGTTAACTATAATACTGAACAATATAATGAGGAGGAGAGTTATGAGTGCCTCCATCACTGGCTACCTCCTAGTTCTACTAGACTCGGTTAAGTCTCAGTATCCAGTTATGCCACTCTCAATGATTATTCACCATGAAGAGAGTTATCAAAGACGAAATAATACAGTTAATGTCTTTTTACATTAATTATGCAATAATTAAATCCAGCAATTCGGTCAGTTAATAGCCTTATCCCGAGAGGTCTTTATTATTCAAATAGACATAATAATGTTTGGATTTAATCAATAATTAGAATTTTATATTATTTTCTATACGTAATGTTATACAGGGGGTAATTTGAAAGACATATTCTACTATGCACTATTAGATAACCAGGTTGACAAACTAGTAGATCCTCTAGAGCTAATGCATACAATAAAACAAGTATTGATCCATGATACAGAGGCTCCTTTGAGATCTAGTATAGAGAGACATGGTTCTTGGTATGCCGCGATGGTTGCTGGAGGACTAGGATATTTTAGCACAAAGCTAGTCGGCGTTTACCCGGAGAACCCTAAAAGAGGTCTCCCATTAGTTAAGGCAGTTCTAACACTTTTCGACGCTATTACGGGAGATCCTTTGCTATTAGCTGAAGCAGGAGCCGCTACAGGTTGGCGCACGGCCACAGGAACACTCGTAGCCTTAGAAGCCCTCGGTGTATCAGAAATCAATACTTTGGGTTTAATAGGTGCAGGTTTCCAGGCAAGATATCACGCAAGAGCTATAATGAAACTATATCATCCAAAAAGAATATTAGTCTATGATATGGATACGGAAAAAGTATCTTCGTTTTTAGAAGAATTCCCTATTGCTAGTGAATCCTCTCTGGATAGAGTACTTAAGGATTCTGATTTACTTGTCACGGCAACAACGAGTAAAGAACCTGTTGTAAAGGGAGACCTACTTAGGAAGAATACAGTTGTGGCGAGCATAGGAGCTCCAAGACCTGTAAAAGAGCTGGATGAAGCAGTTAAGAGTAGAGCTTCTTGCCTACTCGTAGATACTCTGGAAGGGGCACTAGCAGAGACTGACGACGCTAAGGGTTTCAAGAAAGTGGTAGATCTTAGAATGGTGCTTCGAAACGAGGATAGATGTACTCCGGGAGACGTAAAAGTATACAAGAGTGTAGGAACAGCTTTATTTGATCATGCAATCGCGATTTATCTCTACGAAAAGCTTGAGAAGTCGATGTATTTCTAAGTTTTTGAATCGTGTTTTCAAAAATGATATTATCTTTTTAATCTAGTTAATATTATTAAAGTTGTGATTAATGTCACTCCAAGTAGTAGAAACATTGGTGATACACTATTTATTAGGGATCTATCATCGTAATTAGGGCTATTTATAAGAACTCCACTAACGGCGGGCCCAGTACTGAACGTAATGATGATGGTGCCGTTTGGATCGAATTCATAAAGACCCGAGGTCTTGTTGTAGAATTTATTGCAGTCTCCGTCACACAGAGTAATATTGTTAAATTTTATGCTTTTTATTTTTAAATCAGGTGGTGGCAGTAGTGTAATTAGTGTCTTGTTTGATACGTCGAATATTACTTCATAGTCGCCAACCGTAACATTGCTTATAGTAACGTTCGTGAATATGAAAGTATTATAGGGGCATACTAGGTATCCGTAAAGAGTACTGCTAGGTCCAACAACAGGCATAGGACTATCAGTAGCTAATTTACATATTTTATTGATAGTGAAATTATCAATTTGAGATAACAAAGTTATACCATTTTGACCATTATCATATATCTGGAAATTAGCCCTTAGATCTACTAGTGAAATAGAGGTGTTTGGAAGATTATCTATCACATAGGTCGCATTTGTCGGCAATTCGACTATATCTAGGTCTGGATTCACGGTAACTGAGATATTTGCTTGTCTAGGTATGATCTCATCTATTTTTGGATAGTTGCTCATTAACATTTGTCCTGTTAGATTTTTGTAATTATATCCCACAAGGAATGGCCAGGCACTCGGACTGGGGAAAAGCCCCTCTGTAGACAGTGCTATATTACTCGTATTGTTTATAATAACTTGGCTTATGAGCGTGTTGTTTAGCGACAAGGAGGTCTCTAGAGAGTTAAAGCTTGGGTCAATGACGTTGAATACTGTATAATAGTACCAATAGTCATAATCCAGTCCCCATGTTAGTAGTAGGTATGAGCCCTCTGTCATTTTTTCGAATTGTATTGGAATGTAACTCACGTTATCATTTGGATTTATAGATTTTGCGGCGAGGAGCGTGTTATCCTGAATATTCAGTAGTCCTAGGAGAGTTGACGACAGGTTCTCATAGGTATAGTATGGAGGAACCGGAATTGGATACACTATGGTAGTAGTATTTGCTTCTACTGTAAATGCTACTTGTCCGGGTTCAGGACCCGGTTCTATATTGATGACTGATCTACATAGGGATGGGTCAGAATCTGTTAGAGGGATACTTAGTATGCTAGAGGATGTTACAACTTCATTTGTATTTGAGGGATCTAGTTCTAGTATAAATACACCCTTGTCAACTACTTTTGCATTGCTTGTATTGTAAGTAAAGTAGCGTCCAGCCACGTATAGTAGTCCAGTAGCATCATAATATGCGTCGTCAACTATAGAGAGAGTCTTATAGTTAGAACCGGTGTTTGGAGACGGATTAACTTCAATATCTATTAGCATTGACGAGAATACAGTCATGTTATTCGGATCTAATAATGAGATCATAGCTAAACCTTTAGATGACCCAGTAATTAGTACTTTTCCGTCTGGAGTTTGATGTATTCCTGTTACTGTAGAGAATGTATTATTAAAGAATACAGTGGTTAGAACAGTTAAATTGTTAAGGTCTACAAGGGCAACGCCGCTAGGCGGTATAAAAGCATCATATATGGTAGTGGATAGAAGGAATCTGCCATTATCCAGGGGTATGATTCCATTGGGTTCGATTTTAATTGGAGGCGTGTATGGAATTGCCGCAAATTGGAGGAATCCGAATCCTATTGAACTAAGACTATCGCTACCGAAGTCAATATAATCATAATTGAAGGTGATATATTTATCGATAGAACCAGTTGTATAGTTAAATATGGCTATAGTTCCGAAACTTGTTGCTCTATCTTGAGCCTCTGATCCTACTAGAATTATGTTTTCTCCCATTAATGTCATGTGATTAAACATTGGATAGTATGTGTTTCCATACCTAGTATTTGACAGAAGTGCTCCACTTTTAGCGG
Source organism: Desulfurococcales archaeon (assembly GCA_015521095.1). Next base: position 10,039 of record WAOU01000097.1, read on the forward strand.
TGAAGATTTGATAATATGCTGTTTCAGTAGGTATTGAGGACATAGATACGAATAATAGTAGAGCGATGATTATTACTACTGTATGTTTTCTTGCCTTGATCTTGATCCCCCCGGGTAGCTAAGTCTCTAGTAAACTATAAAATTGGGATAAATATTATGTGTATTTATTAACTATTATAAGAAGCTGTCAGAGATTACATTAAGGGAAAAATTAGGGAATTAATTTTAGAAAATTGATTTCTTAGTGAGTGATTAGGCTTTTCCTAGTATCTTATAGTATGTTTTGCCCGTGAGTGGGCTTACCGCTTTTGCCATCTTGATTTTGCCTCTCTTGGTCTCCTTGATGATGATCTCATACTTGTCGGTCTCGAAGAACTGTTTTGCCTTTAGGTCGAAGAACCTGATCTTTTCTGCCATGCTATCTCACCTCTACTGCTCTATTACTGTTCATTTAATATATAGCGTGTAGGCCAATATAATATAGTTATCGCTAAGCAGAAATATCGCTAAGCAATAAATATGCCGAACGTATTCCTAATAATGTATCCTTAGGTAAATATGTTGTCCAGGTATAAGGAAGATACGCGGGGGAAGCGAGTTTGTCAAATACTAGAGATGGCGTACTAGTATGGAGCAGGTTGACTAGGAGAAGTAGGGACATAGCAAGAACGCTTGGTATTACCCTCTATCATATAGGAGACCGCCCACCATATCTACGTGCATGGCGTGAAACTGCACGATTATTTAGTTCTCTGGGAAAAGACGCGTGCATAATACTACAGCTTCCCCCAGGCCCAGCAGTATATCGGGCCACAAAGATATATCCCAGACCCAAGCTAATATGCGATACCCACACCGGAATGTTCCATTACAGGGACCTCAAGGACTATATGCTAAACAGGCCATTCATAGGATCCCTGAAGAAATGCGATCATGTCCTGGTACATAACCCGGAATCAAGAGAACTACTCCTACAGAAACTAGGCGGAGACACAGCAGTACACATAGTATATGATCCGCTACCACACAAGTACAATACAGTGAAGCCACGAGACACACCGGAAGAGGACTTCATAGTTCTACCAGTTGCATGGGAGGCGGACGAGAACATAAAGGTGGCAGTTGAAGCATTCATACGTCTAGTCAGCCAGAACCAGGGCTCAAATGTATCAATGGTGATAACCGGTAACTATATGAAGAACAAGCGCCTCTACAAGGAGCTAACCAGACTAATAGAAAAGCATGGTTTAGCGGATAGAATTCTTTTCACTGGCTACATAGGATACGGCGAGTATCTATGGTATATTGAGAACAGTGTGCTAACAATAGCACTAACGAACTGGGAATACACTATACTAAGTGTTGTCTGGGAAGCAGCACTATTCGACAAGCCAATACTATATCCATCGACGAGGACGCTAGTGAACCTCCTAGGAGACGTCGACCAAGGCTTCCTAAAATACAGTGTCGACGACTCGATCTCACTCGCGGAAGCCCTTAAGAGGACACTGAATAATAGAGAACATGTATCCGATATTGGAAGAGCTATGGGTAGGAAGCTAAGGAACCTATCCCAGCAGAGCATGAAGCATCTATCCAGCTTATGTAGACAGTAGACGAGCACCGGTATTTGATAGAGAATGTACCTGGACAGCTATATAGTTCATAGACCTGGAAAGATTATTGGTGCCCCGATGTTTTGAAGAGACGCCATAAACAGATGCTGATAGCAGGACTCGGCATAGTAGCGTTAACGCTTGGAGCAATAATAGTATTTGGCGATAGGCTGTCATTTGACCCCGGACTATATAGTTTCGCCGTGGTGAGCGGCTTCGTCGCAGCCGGGGCACTCATAGCGGAACCCCTAGGTGTAAGTCCTGCTATTGTCGAGTTATCTCTGGGAGTGCTAGCCGGGGCACTAGGCGTTCCAAGAAGCGAGACGCTCGACATCCTTGGACTTATGGGAAGTATTTTCATAATGTACGTTGCAGGACTAGAAATTGAGCCCGCCGTGTTGAAGAGGGATCTTATATCAAGCCTCTTTAGTGGCCTTACAAGTTTCTTCGCTCCCCTAGCGGCGACATATGTGGCTTTGACGCATTTCGGGTTCTTCGCCGAGGAGTCATTGCTTGCCGGTATAGGAGTATCAACGACGAGCGTCGCGGTAGTATACGCGATCATACGGAAACATGGAGTTATTAGAAGGAGGCTAGGACAGCTGATACTTGCTGTTGCAATGGTAGCAGACGTAACTAGTATTATTGCATTTGTATTAGCGGCCTCAGCCCATACGCTTAGCATGGCCATGTACTTTATGGGTATACTCGTGTCTCCTTTCTTGCTAGCATTCTTCCTTGAATGGGCGAGTGGGGGAGAACACGAGGTCGAGCTCAAACTCATACTCGCATTCCTAGTAGCGGCTAGCCTGGTATCCGAGTATTTCGGGGTTCACGCTATTCTCTTCGCTTTCCTCCTTGGAGTGGCCACGAGGGAGACGGTGGTTAGGAGACCAGTGCTAGAGAGCAAGGTTATGGCGTTGACATTCGGAGTGCTGGCTCCCATATTCTTTGTTAATGCAGGACTACATGCTAGTCCTGCTAATCCACTGGTCTACCTTGAAATGACCGCGTTGGTATTCCTGGTAAGCTTCCCGGTAAAGATAATTGCGACTCATTACTCCCTGAAACTATTCATGGATAGGTCTCCCGGTAGAATTACTGCTGTCTTCGGAGCCCGTTTAACTGTGTCAACTGTGATTGCCTTCGCAGGAGAGGCGGCGGGCGTGCTTAGTCATGATCTAGCAGGTGCAGTAATCATGAGTGCGCTTATAGCTACTATTGTGTCAGCGATTATCGCTGGCACACCTATCCCGGAGGAGGCATGATGATAATGGGAGACGAGCTGGTAGCGGGCCTAGATGTTGGGACAACAAGGGTAAAGCTCGTGGTCTATGATAGCCGGGACTGGAGGCCTGTGTATTCGGAAGAAAGGCCTTCTCCATGGTCGGAAGCGAATACTAATAGACACGATCCGACCAGACTTTACAGAGTCGTTAAATCCCTCTACTATAAGGCTAGGGAGAAGGGAGCCTCTTGCCTTGGACTGGCCACATATAGGGGAAGCCTTGTTGTATGGGAGGCCAAGAGTGGTAGGCCTGTTACTGATATTATAACCTGGATGGATACCGAAAGCCACACATATTATTATGAGAAGATGAGGCTCCTTGCCCGGTTATTGTCGAAGATGCCGAGGATTGGGTCAGCTATTCAGCCCGAGAGCTTCCTCGTTAGACTAGCCGCGCTCCTAGATGGGAAACGTGATCTACGCAAGGGGCTTATGAACGGTGAATTATATGCGTGGAACATAGACTCGTACCTCGTCCATAGGCTCACCGGGAGATACGTAACTGATCCCTCTATAGCAGGGCTAACGGGACTCTATCATCCAAGAGACATGAAACACTTATGGTTCATTGCTCAAGCTTTGAGACTACCACGGTTCAACCCGCCCGAACTAATAGGCCATGATGAGCCCGTGGATGACTACCTGACCGCAGTGATGGGCGATCAACAAGCCGCGATACATGGTGTAGACTGCGAGGATTCATGTATCAAGGTAAGCCTGGGAACAGGAGCTTTCATAGATGCTACCACAGGCCCAAAACTATATCTAGGCACGGGGCGGGGACTTGTTCCACTGATAGTCTACTGGTCTAGGAAGAAGAAGATCTATGGGCTGGAAGCATATATCCCGGGTCTAGGAGAAGCTGTTCGCCGCCTTGTAGAGGGATTGCTAGGCGGAGACTACTCGTTGCTTGACGAGGAAAAGAGTAGTAGTCCTGCCAGAGTTCTATTATATGCTTGGGGAGTTCGTTATCCTAGGCTTCCTCCTGGGCCATTAACTGTGAAGTTCGACAAGGGCGATGTCTCTCTTGGGTCATTGGCTAATGGTATTATTGAGTCGGTTGTCGAGGCCGTGGCTTATCATTTTAGGTTGCTGGTTGATGTTGTTGGTGTGCCCGATCGGGTGGTGTTAACCGGGGGGTTAACACGCTCACAGGAGATAACAAGACAAATAACACAAGAACTATCAAAGTACAAGAAGAATATGAAGATTGAGGAGGCCCCAGGCAACCCTGTAGCGTTGGGAATAGCGAAACTAGCATACGAGAACTGTAGACGTTAAGGAAACTCGTTCTCTGCCAACAAGTGGCGTAGCACGTCCCTCATACTTACTACTCCTATCAGTCTTCCACCATCGTCGACAACGGGCAAGTGCCTTATCCCGTGATGAACCATCTTATGAGCCGCTGATACAATTGAGTCCTCTGGCTTGGCGACTATGGGCTCCCTACTCATATACTCTTCAACACGTGCAGAATCGAGGTCAATGTTATCCGACACGGCCCTAACAAGATCCCTCTCCGTAAATATGCCCATTAGCCTACCCGTATCTCCTACTATCAATACGCTTCCAACATTCCTACTCCTCATCACACTAGCCACGCTTCTAAGACTAGTAGAAGGCTCAACCGTCACAGGATTCTTCTTCACAATGTGTGCAACCAGTACCAATACAGCCCACCAATTAATAATATGAGTGTATGCAAAAGGAATTATTCGTTAACCAACCAATAAATATAGAATAAACAGTATAACCTGTATAACCATAGAACCATACAATATACGTAATGGGTGAAGGCCCGGATTGACACTCTCACTCAACACACTACTAGTCAATTCCTCCTCGCAGAAAACAAGCCAAACAGCACTCCAAGCCATAGGACCGCTAGACGCAGGAATACGAGTACACTATGAAAAAGAGACCTGGAAGTATCCAAGCCTGCACGAGTCGAACCTCCTAGTCTTCGGTAAAGGGCCCTTTACCGGGCTCGGACTATTCGGAAGCCACAGACTAATATTCATATTCAAGAGCCCCATAACAGGAGGCCTCCACGCAAGCAGTATGGGTGGGGCAGCCTACGCGTTTACAGCGACGGGCCTAGACCTGATAATCCTAGAGGGCAGGTCAAGTGATCCATGCATAATATTGTTAAATGACAATGGAGAAGGACTAGAGGATGAGTGGTATTGTCTAGAAAAACACGAGCTAGACAAAATATACCAGGGATACAAAGGATACAAGGGCACAAGAGCGCTCCATAAGTATATTGCTGAGAGGATACTAGGGGAAAAACCCAAGTCATGGTACAGGATCCTCCTAGTCGGTCCAGTAGCATGGACAACGCTCTCGGCAGGAGTATTCAGCTGGGTAGACGACGGCCGTGGAAACCCTTCCCCTATAGTGGATAGTGCCAGTAGGGGAGGCGCGGGCACAGTAATGGCTCAGGCCCACGGGGTAGCGGCAATTATTGTTGGGGGCAGGCCGCGTGCGCCAAATAAGGAGGCCATTGCGTCGGCAAAAAGGATAATTGAGGAAAAACTAGGCAAACCCCTCCACCAAGCAGTGAGCGAGGCCACCACAAAGTACAGGTTCGATCCCAAGCTAGGAACGGGCGGTACCTTCGGCGTAAACTATTATCATTATAGGGAGCTCCTACCAGTCCTAGCCTACAACTCTATATACATGTCCCGGACAGTGAGGCTCCACGTACACCAGCTAATAATGGAGCATTTCTGGAGACCGTTCCAGGAACAAGTCTTCGAGTCCAAGATAAAGCCCTGGAGAACGTGTGGAGAGCCATGCAGTGTAGCATGTAAAAAGATATGGAACAATGTCAAGCTAGACTATGAGCCAGCTCACGCAATGGGCCCCATGATCGGAGTAATCACTCTCCGGGATACCGCTCGACTCGTAGAACTTGTAGACGATCTAGGAATCGACGCGATAGAGGCAGGACACATAGTTGCATGGCTCTTCGACGCCATCGACAAAGACATCCTAGAATACAAGGAGCTAGGCCTCTCATCTAGGCCAGTAATGGATCCACTATCACTCTCATCATTATCGAGCAGGAACAACGCGGTATTAGCCGAGAAGATCCTCAAGGACTACGTAGAGCGGTCAAACGAGATACTCTCCCTAGTAGCGATGCATGGGGCGAGATATGCGGCAAAAATTCTGGACGAGCTCTACGACAGCATTGTCTCAGCGAGAGGCACCTCGTTCAAAGACCTACTAGTATACGCGGGATACGGCGAGAACGGCTATATGACCCCGAACTACTACTGGAGCCCAGGCATGATAGCCCCACTATACGTCCTCGGCAGATACTGGACAAACTATAGCCCGGCATACAGTGAGCCAGAAGAATACGCTAGAATAAGCATTAAAAGAGCGATCAGCGAAATGGCGATTGATAACGCAGGAGTATGTAGATTCCATAGAAAATGGATCTCCAAGGCACTAGACAGCCTATATAGTGGACTACTTGAAATAGACGTCGACCTAGAGCAGAGAATGATGGAAGACTACAAGCTCATAGCCCAATACAACATTAAGGCCAAGGCCGAGCCAGTTCCATGGGAGAGCAGGAAAACAATGGACATAGTAGCTACGATAGCCTGTGAGCTAGGCGTAAAGGATCTCGAGGGACGGGTAGGCGACCGAGAATTCTTACTCGGCTGGTGGTCTAGGTTCTATGATGAAGTAAAAAGAATAGTATTATCCTAACCTTCTATCCAGCCACCACTACTACGACTACTAATGGCCTTATACACGAGTATCCATTCAACGAGCAACCATAGAGGGACAATTGGGATCATCATGCTAGGAAAATCACTTATTACCATGGTAGATGATAGACCTGACAAATACCTGAAGAATACGCTGAGTGCAAATCCGGCTTCTGCCCCACCAAATCCGGGTAGCGGGTACAATAATCCTCTTATCAGCATTATCCATGCAAGGACTCCGTCGCTGATCAGTCCCTTATCTAGGACTTCTAGGAATGGAGTGGCCATGGGAAGACTGATAATCGTGCGTACATTCAGGGCTTGTCCTAGCAGAGGAAACGCGAGAATAAACCTGTACGGCTTCCTTTTTAGGACCGGATGGTATCCTGCGACCAGGAGTCCTATGCCGGGATAAAGCATTGCGATGAGAGACATGTATCTTCCTATCAGTCCGACAATTGAGACGAATACTAGGATGGCTCCTACTGTTACTGCAAGGATGCTTGATAGCCTATATAATCCTTGCTTGGTATTTGAGAGGTCTATATCTCCGAGTAGTGGGTCAAATACCTTGTATACGAGCCATGCGTATATCAGGTAGAGGCCGGGGTATCCAAGGAAGAAGTATAGGAGTGCTAGAGTAGTGTCGATATGAGGGTTTCCAATGACTAGGTCTGAAGCGATCCATGCTGTTGAGAGCGGAGTTAACGCATAGACGGTTATCTTTAGAATAGTGTTGTCTTGGATCGTACTCGGCTTGAATGCAAGCCACATGAACAGGAGTACGCAGGAGAGGTAGAATATGCTAGGTATGAATGTGAGTATGGCTAGCTGGGGCATCCAAGGACTAGTCGGGTATTGTAAGAAGATCCATTTTAGTTGGGCTTCTCTCCATATGGTATCTATCTCTACTAGGAGCGCTATGATATATAGTGTTATGATGTATGCTGCGAATATTCTTGTTATATTGGTTTGTTTCATTGGATGTCACCTTGCGTGAATAAGTATATTTGTGTGTATGAATACTTGGTACTCATTTTATTCTAGTATTTGTGAGCACAAATATTGTTTTTGGCTGCGGTTTCCCCGGATTCTAGTTTATAGAAGTGAATTTTAGAGGGCGAAGGTTTATAAAGTTTAGTAAACTTTATAAATACAGGGAACCAAAATGGAAAAAACAACAATAACACTAACGCTGCTAATGCTGCTAACAATAGCAACATTATACAGCGGAGTTAGCTATACGTATACACAAGAAGAATCAAGTCACACGCTAGAAAAGGTCTCTTCAAAGCCAGTGCTGAAAGAAGCTGTCCTAGACAAGGATCACATGGCCCTATTCCTCGTGGTGGAAGGATACTCTCCAGAGGACACAGTATACATATCAATACAGGGCATCTCAGGCCACGAGTACATGTTCCTGTTCGACGTCGACAAAGTCTATCTCGTATCAGGAGCCAAAATCGTCGACGCAACAAAGTACATTAACCTAAAGGACTTCGGTCCGAGATCCTTCACTATAACGATTGATCTCAAGGGTGTATCCAGCCATCTTGACATAGAGAACATATCTGGGCCCGTAATGATTACTGTTGCGTTCATAGATGGAGAATCATACAGCATAGTCCTTGATGTGAGGTGAAGAATTATATCTCTTGTAACAGGTTTCCAGAATAAGTGCGGGCCTGTCACAGGAGGATGCAATGTGCCGGACCGGGACGTTCACGTATACTGTGCATACAAGTATCTAAAGATGACTGGAAAGACACATCTAATAGACTCAGTCTCACAAATAGAGACGCTAATCGATCATCCTGAAAGAACCAAAGGGATACTACGATACTTTGTAAGAGAGAACTGCTCCAATAACAGTAGCTGGGAGTGTCAAACGGCTCATGCGTTAATGTCTGGTATGAGAGTTAAGGGGGTAATGACACATGATTGGAGGAGTCCCCGGGGGAGACGGCTACTTTATAGGATTGTAGACTGGTTCTATGGTTCGGAGTCGTCGGATCTTGTTAAGCTCCACTATATTCTTGATACGGCTTATCGCGGGGGGATAATCTCTCTGAGGGAGAAGTATCCTGAGTGTCCGGATATTGTTCGCTTCGTAGTGGAGAACTGTATGGATCTCCTCTAGTCATTAGTTATTGTTTCATGTGGCCTTATGGTAGGATTGTTTTGTAGCTGGGTTTACAGTGTATTTATCCCGGTTTATGTTTTTGGTATTACCTTGAAGAATAGGGGGGCTTTATATACTATTCTCATATTTATTCTATGTAGAAATAGGATCCAATCCAAAGGCTTTCAAAGGTGGAACAACCATGAGGAAAGGATTATCTCAGCAGGCAATGATAGGCCTCGCAATAGCTGTAATAGTAGTCATAGTTGCAGCAGCCTTCGTTTTCATGGGAGGCGGAGGCGAAGAGACACAGCAGGAGGCCTATAAGATTACGATCCTTACCGGCAGCACGGGAGGAACCTATTATCCAGTAGGAACGGCCTACGCACAGCTACTCAACGAGTATAGCGACGGCCTAATCCAGGCAACAGCTGTAACAGGCAAGGCTAGCGTAAGCAACATCGAAGAAATCTGCAGAGGAACAGCAGAAGCAGGACTAGCACAGAACGACATAGCATACTACGCCTACCACGGAAGCGACAAGATCCAGAAATTCGCAGGCAACCCACAGGACTGTATTAGAGCAGTAGCCGTACTCTACCCAGAGACCATACAGATAGTAACACTAGCAGACAGCGGAATCCAGAGTCTACAAGACCTAGCAGGCAAGAAAGTAGCAGTAGGCCAGGAGGGAAGCGGAACCTACTGGAACGCCAGACAGATACTAGAGGCAGCAGGCCTATGGGACCAGATACAGCCAGTATATAGAAGCTTCAAGGAAGTAGTAGAAGACCTCAAGCTAGGAGCAGTTGACGCAGCATTCTACACAGCAGGTATACCCACAAGCGCAATCGAGAACCTAGCAGCAGAGAAGCCAATCTACATAATACCCGTCCCAGACGACGTCTACCAGACACTAAAACAGAACTATCCATTCTACACCCAGGTAACAATACCAGCTGGAACCTACACAGGCCTAGACAATGACGTACAGACAGTGGCAGTAATGAGCATGCTACTAGTCCACAAAGACGTGCCAAAGGACGTAGTCTACACAATGACCAAGATACTCTTCGAGCACGTCGACGAGCTCAAGAACAAGGTCCAGAAACAGAGCGTCCAGTACATCAGCCTAGACCACGCACTAGAAGGACTAAGCATACCACTCCACGAGGGAGCCTACCAGTACTACCAGGAGCAGGGAATCCAGGTACCAGCCGAGTTCCAGCCAACCGGCTAACCGACGCTCCTACATCCATAATGGAGGCTCCCCGAAGGGAGTGTAATAGGATTGAACAAGTTTTTTCTCATAATCATAGCAATATACATTCTCACATTACTCCTACTTCCAATCCAAACCGTTACCATTACATGTGATAGTTCAACATATGAAACGATAGCACCAGACTACACAATAATAATATATAATTGGACCCATAGTGTGGAGAATACTCCCATAATAGAATACTACAAGGTCGAGAACGGAAGACTAATAGAATACATGGCAAAGACAAAAAGCTTCGGAGCAGGACATCCATACAGTTCGGAAGAAATAGAGGGAGTCTTCTACTATGAAGGAGACTACATGGTCTATACAGGCCGTATCTCATACAGCGACAAGCTATCAATAATAGGCCTCAAAGAATACAACAGCACCATAACACTCGAGATAAACGGAGAGAAAGTCTATAGTTGCGCGGGATTCGAGAAAGCAGACATTATTGTTGAGACCAGTAGCCTTTTAACATATGTGATCAGTAAATAGTCTAAGAGTCTATGATTGGATATTGTTTCTGCTGATTGTTATAAATATTATTTGAGCGTTTATGGTTTTAAAATGGAAACAATTGTTTCTATTTCTGTGGAGCTTACTATATGATGGGTGTATCGAGGTGTCCGGTAGCACCGGTTATATGAAGGATGTGGAGTGGTCTACTATCGTCGTTAGATCAGCCGTGTTCGCTGCTCTGGTACTCGCGGCGACTATGATAAGCGTCTATACTCCTATTACAGAGGGCTACTTCAACCTCGGAGAATCCATGGTGTATACCGCCGCGATACTAGGAGGTCCATATGTGGGGCTAATAGCTGGAGGCATCGGTAGTGCTCTCGCAGACATAATACTGGGGTATTCGCATTATGCTCCCGGAACACTAGTTATCAAGGCAATAGAGGGATACTTGGCTGGATGGATATTCCTAAAGCTCTCGAGGTTACCGAGCGAGAAGCGTAGAAGTATGATTTATATAGCAGCCCTATTGGTAGGAGG
>WAOU01000098.1 GCA_015521095.1 Desulfurococcales archaeon
CCATAAACTCATTGTACTCCTAATTCATAATAAATTGATGGTTTTTAGTCTCTTATTTGACTCAAACTCTTGTTGTATTTTTGTTGACATTTAGTTATGAATTTCAGGAAGGTTTTGTCTCAGTTTCCATAGAATGTATGCCTCTAAGTCATTGCTTCTAAATGTTGCACTATTATCAATTTTGAAAATCCAGACGGATCATTGAATCTGATTACATGTTGCATCTAATGGTGAAATTGTGCAACATGGGTTTTTATTGCATCGGTCTGCGGAGCCGGAGGTCCCGGGTTCAAATCCCGGCGGGCCCGCCACAAACCATATATAATCTCCTCACGCGCTTCTTCCTGGTTGGAAGATATGATATAGATTTCCTTCGGGGTCTTTGAATAGTGTTTCTAGGCCAACGTCGATGTCTTGTGGATTGTTTACTTCTATTCCTTTCTCTCTTAGTCTCTTTACATACTCGTCTATATCCTTGACTTGGAAAACTATTCCTGTGTCTTTAGGGCTGGCATTTGTATCCTTGTGTAGTGCTAATATTAGGTTGTCTAGCTCTAGCTCGCTCCACTCATCACTACTATACCTTACATTAAGGCCTATCTTCTTCCAGAAATTAAGCATAAAATCCACATCACGGACAAACACGATCACATAACCAACGCGACTAAACAAGACGCATGACCTCCAGTAACCATAATACGGGATTGGACATAAATCAACCTATATATATCAGCAACAGAGAATACTAAGGGATAACCTTTAGCCACTGTACTCTTTTAAAGTCTTCGTCGAATGATGCTAGCGTTTTTATACTTCTATGCTTGCAGGTTAAGGCTATTTGAGCATCATTTGGTGCTAGCCTGTAAGTCTTAATTGTCTCGACAAGTTCTTCTGGATCCTGGTAATCTCTTAGTATGGTTACCTTGAAGTCCCTAATGAAGCCGTTCACCTTCTCTATGGCTTCTTCGGGAAATCCGTGTTTAGCAATGTGTTTCCGGAATGAATATTTTCCCTTAACACCATACTTTATCCGGGCAATCTTCGCACGAGTAGTGTAGAGTAGCTCATTGTATACTATCATGGGGACGGCCATGCCTTCAACAATTGCTTCCCTGATAACCTTCTCTGAGTCACTGGTTAGCTCTGTCTCGAAGAGGAAGTGATAGATGATGTTCGTGTCGAGGCATATCATTGGGCTTGAGCCTCCTCCTCAAGCTCCCGGAACTCCTCAACAGAGGATTTCCCGAGAACACCCCTATACTTCTTGATTAGCTCGTCTATATCCTCTTCCACTATAACCTTATACTCCTTGCCTTCTTCAAGGTCTACGTTACCTAAAGGCTTGAGTACTCCCTTTTCATACTTGACCTTGATTACCTTTGACAACCTTGTCCCCCATCATTAATATGGTAGGATAGAGGCTCTAAGCTTTACCCCTGTGATGATGCATTATTATCGGTTGTGAGAAGCTGGGCTGAAGATCGAGTCTGAGTATATGTTGCATTCCATCATGGATCTTTGCAACATGGGTTTTTATTGCTTGGGTCTGCAGAGCCGTGGGGTCCCCGTGTTCAAACTAGCGGCGGGCCCGTCACAAACCACTCCAAATCATCGCGAAGCTAGGTGAAGAATGTATCGTTATATGACACCGTATACCCCCGCCGATTCTTCCGATTCTTTCGCAGGTCCAATTACCATGTCTGCATATATAAATTATAATTAATGTAGTGATCTGCTTATTTAGTGGAGTTGTTTCATTATGTCTCTTAGGTTTGTGTTGCGTATTAGAACTATTTTCACTCCTAGTGTTTTTGCATGCTTACTCATGGGCTCATCGTCAGTTATGAGGAGGGCGTGACGGTGCCATGCTAGAGCTATGATGTAGGCGTCAAAGCCTGAGGAGCCCGTTTGCAGCGCAACCTTCAATGCTTTATCTCTGTACTCTTCCTCGTATACGATAGTGTAGTTCTTGGTTGTTTTGAGTGATTCAACTACTTTCTCCGCTAGTTCTCTGCTCGCGAGTCTTGATATGACGGCTGCAACCTCTACTATAGCTGGGTATGGTATGAGAACGATTGTATCGCTTGATTTGAGCTTCTTCACAAGGGCTTTTGCCTTGTTATGGGTTTTCAGCTCTCTCCTATATATCTCCTCGGGTAGCCAACGGCCTGGCTTCAGAATACTTTTGATTATAACACTGGAGTCTAATACCACCTCTTCCAACGCTCTCGGGCCTCCCTAAGAGTCTTATCGACGTCCTCGCTAGCCTCTACGCTTACCTTATCCACCAGCTCTGGAAACTCCTCCGGTAATACTTGGATTCTAATTTCCTCACCTTCTCGAAGCTCTAAGGGCTCTAGAGGCTTAAGTACTCCCTTCTCATATCTGACACGTATAACCTTAGACAACCCTTCTCCCCATCCCTAATATAACTAATAAAGGCTCTAAGCCTTTATCCTCTCAGATGTCGCATTCTTATCGGACTTGTGATTCAGAGCGAATTATCATGCTGGAGGGAACGTTGCATTTTATCATGTAAATATGCAACCTGGTATTTATTGTATCGGCTGCGGAGCCGGAGGCTCCCGGGCTCAAACTCGCGGCGGGCCCGTCATAATACTATATTTTCGCACTTTCATAATATCGAAAAAGCATGTTTAGAAGCCCGGCTACTCATAGAATGATAGATGTCGTCAAACAGTTCCCCGTACTATCTGCAACTGGAATTGAATAGAAAAATACCTTGCCATAAAGTAATCAAATGAGGTCACACCTAACAATAGGTATAGTGATGGAGTAATAGTTGTTATCCATAGAATCTATAAGTCGCGGAGAGAGCTTAGTGCATACTTCAAAATGATAGAGCGAAGCGACTTGCTAACGCTCCAGCAGGCTGAGAAAGAGTACACGGTGAGGAACGTAACGTTGAAGCATAGCTACGAGCTCTGTCATCTCAACAGTTGTTGAAATGAAATTTAACAATGAGGAATATCTAGGAATTTACTAAGACAATTGGTGACTATCAATGAACTTAGCTATTATTCTTAGTAGTATCTTCGTTGAGGAGGCTTGTCTAAGAACGTGGTTGTACGCTGATGCCGTCATAACATATATATGTATTGTATGCACTGTATACATTGGTGTAGAGACCTGCCGGAATATACGAGCATAAGGGTTAGAAAAGACACGAAAAAGCTTCTTGAGAGAACTCTCATAGAACTTGAAGCCAGGCTTGGGAAAAGGCTGGATTATGATGAACTCCTACGCATACTTGCACGTAGTGTGCGTGCGAGGCCACAGTTGCTGAAGTTGCTCATAATAAACCCCGTAGAGGAGCATGATATGGATAAGGCTCAGCGCCTCCTAAGAAGCGATAGAAGGAGGGATACGCGATTTTGAACCAGTTGCGTGGCTCTTACGTACTTGATGCCAGCGTCTTAATCGAGATACTGGCTGGAAATAAGCTAACCATGGGGCTCGTGGACTCAATCGTTGCAGGTGATATAGAAGCGTATACCGTAAGGCTCGGCCTTACTGAAGCCCTCTACGTAACATGCAGGCTCTGGGGTTGGGATAAGGCACTACAGAGAATGCAGATCCTAATAGACTCCGGGACCATCACAATAATAGAAGACGATCAAGTGTGGAATTATGCAGCAAACTGTAAGTGCAAAATACCAGTAAGCCTAGGAGACTGCTATACACTCGCAACAGCAAAGAAATACAATCTAAAACCCCTCTTTCTAAAACCAGAGAAAGAGCTCGTGAATAACCTAGAAAAAATTAAAACATGGCTCGGCAGAGAACCCGAATATCTCATTACATGGAGATCAAGCGATAAGAAAAAGTAAACAATAGGCTATAATTACTCCAAATACGAAAACTTTCGAAAACTTCGACAAGGACTATTCCTCGATGAGGTTACAACAGTATTTGGAATAGAGGTTATCATATATTCTTTAAACTTCGACAACTATTCTTAGAGTTGCTACAAGATCCTCTCTCCGCAAAACTAACTTTACTTTAGAAGCAGAGTTCGACGCGGTGAAGTTAATACACTAGGTCGTTAGTATCTAACAATATTACTGGGCTTCAGCCATAAGCATGAATCTATCGAGCAACTACTTGGGAGCCGATCCTCGTTTCCAATAATATTCCATTATGATTATTCCTATCTTCAATCCTTTCCGCTCTAATCAAAACCTCCTCGCCTTCCCTTAACTCCACGGGCTCCAATAGCCTAAGTACTCCTTTCTCATATCTTGATCTAACAATTTTGAACAAGCAAAGTCCCTTCGATGGAATAGTCTGTGTTTGGCCTTCTAAGCCTTTACCCCCTAGATGTTGCGCATTATTATCAACTATGAATATCCTAGCTGCTCGTAATTTATGATTAGATGTTGCATCAGATGGTGAAATTATGCAACTCTCCTAGTCAATAGTTTAGACCCGTAGAACTGAAACCCACCAGTTCCAATCGCTACAGACCGCCACTGGGTTAAAACTAAATCCTCTTCACGAGTTGCTTCTTGGCTAGAAGATGCGATATTTATTATCTTCCGGGTCTAGAAATAGTGCTTTAAAACCATCATGTTTTTGTCGGTCTGTAACTTCTATTCCTTCATCCCTAGGGTTAGCATTAGTATCTCTATGTAGTGCCAATAATAGATTGTTTATATCAATCCAACTCCACTCATCACTGCTATACCTTTCATTTAGACCACTTTCTCCCAGAAATTAAACATGGGATTTGTATCTCGGACAGACACGATCATATAACCAACATGACTAAACAGTACATATAACCTCTTGCTAACATACTACAGGATCTAGATCAGAGAATGGGAAATATAGTGTCATCGTGGAGACTAGTAATTAATGTTATTGTCTGATGCCCAATTTTGGCAGTCCTAATTTGACTATTATAATTATGATTACAGCGATAGTGACGATAACTGTCCCAGCTATTAGAGATGTATTAGTTGTGTTCGTGTATGTGGTTGTATTATGGGAGGACTTGTTTGCTATTGTTATGGTTAGGGTTGCGGCGTCGTGGAGTCCTGCTGCATCCTCGACTTGTAGTATTATTTCGTGTGTTCCTGGTGAGAGTTGGAGTGTGTATGTGTCTGTTGATGGTAGTAGGTTTATGGCTTGTTGTCCGTCTATTGTTAGCGTTATTTTTGTTATTTTAGAGGTTCCGTTCTCGACTGTCCACTTTATGTGTACTGTTTCGTTTTCTATGACGGCGCCTTGTTGGGGCGATAGTATAGTTATTTTTGGAGGTACTATTGGGGAGGCCTTGGAGACTAGTGCTATGTATAGTCCTCCTCCATAGAAGGGATATGGTGTAAGCATTTTGATCGTGTAGTTCTCCTCGTATATCTTATACGTTCCCTTAGGATACCATATGTCTAGGTCTCTGTCCCATGCAAGCGGCATTAGATCCCTCATGGTTATGCCCACTCTCTGTAGGTCTTCGGGATTGAGGTGGAAGTATATGTTTAAAACACCGGGGCGTGTCGTGCTATTTGTTACTATTAGGATTTGTTCCATTATGGTGGTGTAGGGTGGAGAGGTACCGGGATTTCTAGTATTGGTATAGACCCATATCTTCGTGGGTGCAGTTAGCTGAGGCGTGGTTATGGTGATGTTTGGTTCTTCTATCGATACTGTTCTGTCTTGTTTGTCTAATATCTTATAAACGGTGGGTGCGCCTGGGTCATCTACATAGAAGACTGAGACTCTTTTGAAGACTACGTTGATAGGGTCAAAGTCAATCGCGTAGGTAAAGTTATGGGTCCCTGGCTCGAGCTCAGAGGTTTCCACGTGGGGAGCCTCGTATGTTCCGCTGATCCAACCTCCTCCATAGCCTCCCCCACTATAGCTTAAGAGTTCTCTATTGTCTAGGGAAATTGTGACAGTCCAGTTTAGAGTCCCGTTATAGCTACAGGGGGTATATGTAGATGTTTGGTCGCCTAGGTATTCAGGACATGGCCAGTAGTTTACTGGGAAGCCTCCGGCGAAATAGAAGCTCTCTCCCCATACGTAATGACTCCCGTTCCGCGGAATAGCTATAATAACTGGGGGATTTGTGCGATCTGGCCGGTGAAGGACGAAGTATACTGTAGTTTTACTCCCATGTGAATCCGTTGCTATGACCGTTATATTTGCACTTTCAGCTACGTGTCCCAGCATCTCACCGTAGATGGAGAAGATGATGTTTCCCTCGAGGCCAACCTGGTAGAGTGTAGTGTTTCCATACTCCATGGGAGTTAAGGGCACCATATATATCGGGGGGACACCTGTGGAGACGTTGACTAATCCGTCTGGATCATAAGCCTTTACCACTACATCTATAATATCTGTACCCCATACATCCCAGCATGGATAGATTAGCTTAAGAAGAGGCGGATTATTATCACTATTTTCCTCCGCTTCTACTAGTATAATGCTTGTTTTAGCCTTATGGATATTCAGAGGAAGCGTCATAGGCATCAGAATTAATAAAAGTATTAATGATAATAGTATGAAGCTTGCAGGGAATCTCACGATCACTCTACCTCCTTCACGGATTCTAATCAAACCATTGATCAAAGGTTAAAGGAATCGAGTCTGATCCACGACGACAAACCTGGCCAATTATTCATTTCAAAGGCAGATACAGGCGATAGGCTGACAAAAACCGAAAACCTCAAGTAAATTATTGTCTTTTTGATTCATAACTCCAAGGCTTGGCACAGGCAAAACATTAGGGTAAATGAGCCTACTATTAATAATTCCTAATCTTAGTATGCAATCGAGGACCATACTATTACAGCGTTTTAATTTAGAGGAATAATTGTACACAAATAGTAGAGGTTGATTGTATCTATGAATAAACGAGCTTACCGGATAGATAAAATTAGGGAGATAGACTCAGACAGAGTTATTGATATCTTACATAGTTTGCCTGAATGGTTCACACCTGAAGCAGTAACCGAGGTTAGAAATGCTATTAGACGGTTACCGGGGTTTGTCGTGAGGGTTGGAGATGTTGTTCGTGGATTCGTCTTGTTAGAGGAGAAAGAGTGCTGTATCGAGATTGCATGGCTCGCAGTGGAGAAGGGTTTCCATGGCGAAGGGATAGGAACCATGCTTGTCAAAGCTACAGAGGCCTATGCTTGCAGTAAGGGCAAGCCTGTGCTGACTGTAAAAACTTATGGAGGAATGGATTATGAACCGTACTTGGAGACCCTGGCTTTCTATAAGAAGAGAGGGTTTAAAGAATATGAATTAATAGAAGATTATAGGCCCTTCGGTGGACAACCAGCTATTATACTAGTAGAAAACTTGGGTTGCTAAAACTTACTAAAACAATAATTAAAATCTAGATCCAGCCAAACAGTAATAATCGAACACAAACGAAAATAATTAATTATATTATGAGCTAATCCAAGACTTTCTATTTATTTGTTAAAACAAATAAGAAGACCTCACGCAATATAGAAAATAAATTTCCTTATAGAGATATTTCGTATCACAACAATAGACATACTACTATAAAACCATAACACAGAAGTAGCATTGCCAGAATTATGTTCTTTCTCATATAAGTGCTCCATTTTTGACCTGCAAGTCTCAGGCCTATTAGATTAGCGAGGCTACTATATGGATGCATTGCTCCGGCGAGGTTCACAGCTAAATGTAACGGTTTCCATGGCGCCCCTAGGAGCGCTATTGTTGCGGGAACATTACTTATGATTAAACTAAGTGTATATCCTTCTATGTAGGTAACAGTATAGTTATTGTATATATGAGGAGTGTAATCTATTGTGGTTATAATCGCGAATATTCCAATTAACAACGGTATTATAGATAAGTCTTTTGCCGAAATACTATCTCGCGCCATTATTATTGATAGCACTATTAATGGCACCAGTATAATGGGTTGCCTTGTTAAGCTAGATATAATAGCGGTCACGATAATGACTAAGCCTAGTACCGCAATCGGCTTGTAGACTTTTAAACTTGCTGGACTGATCTGGAGAGGTCTTAATTTGAGTAAAGCGCTATTATGAGTAGAATTGGTAAATAAATAGGTATCGTAAATGCGAGGTAGCCTAACAAATGTAGGTTATAGTAATGAGTAATTATGACATCCTGTGGATTACCAAAGGGCGTTAAAGCCGATCCTATATTAATCGCAGCTAGAACCAGGACAAGAACCATGGCCTGATCATGTTTATCTCTTGACGATACTGATAAGGCTGCCGGAATAGAGACGAATACTGTAGCATCATTTAATACTATACTGGCGAGTAGGCCCGATGACATGATTATTACTGGGTATATGTATTTAGATCCTATTCTACTCTGCAGGCTAATCATCATAGAGTGAAGAGCTCCGGAGGACTCCAATAGACTAGATCCTATTACTAGTCCTGCTATCACAGTTATACTAGTCCAGTCTATGCTGGTTATCCAGCGAGATGCTCTTTGAGGATAAATTATCGCTTCTATTAAGAGCAATATAACTATTATTGTTAAAAGGATATCCCATAACAATATAGTTTTTACTTTATGGCCGAGCCGCTTCACGTAACCTACGTTGGAGACCTGGATCCGCAATGAGTCTTCCTCCATCGCCAGAGATTTTCAAGTGGAGGATAATCATGTTATTCCAAGCCACAGGGACTATCCATGCGTCTTCAGGCTTCCGGTACTCTGCTCCTCTTAAGATATATGCTTCTCTTAGAGCCATGTTTATGTGGGAGAGAGCTTCTCTCGGATCTATTTCCCCAAGGTATTCGACTGGTCTTCCCTTCGGCGAGGGAGTCTTGGTATAGGGATCATAGTGGACTACATCTACTGCGAGGCCACTATATACTACTATAACATCTATAGGGCCATGCTCCTTGGGACGTCTTGCTATCTGGAATGCCTTGAGGCTTGGGAGAACTTGCTCGGCTAGTGTTATAGCCCTTGCTGCGTGTTCCCAGTACATGCTTGGCCATCCTCTCTTCCCAGCTGTTCCCAATATACTTGGTTATTCATATACGCAATAATGTGAATAGCCTAGATAATCGGTCTCGAGTTCATGATTGACTGCAGGCGGTTATCTTGTAGTGTTCTACGTGTTCGGGGAAATCGAGAAGATACTCCTTGTCTTCGGGATAGTATTTAGCTTTCTCGTAGTCTTCGCCTGCAAAGCTCTTGATTGCCTCTAGACTCTCCCAGAATGTGAGTATCGTGAATCTACTTCTATTGTCTAGATCTCTCCGCATAATAACTACCCCGAGATTGCCAGATACCGACCTATAGTCTGGGATGGCTCTCTCGGCTAAGAATTTCTCATATTCATCGGCTTTTTCCAGTGGTGTTTCTCCCGTCCATATTCTGACAATAGAGTTACAGGGTACTTTTATCGAATCCAATCCTCTATGTCACCTCCTATGCTCCTATCTCGTGAATGATATATTTATGCCGTGTATCAGTATAGGATACTATGCCCTTAGGCGTCTATATAGGTCTATATATTGATGGAGTCTCGACTTTGATGCCCTTGAATATCTATATGGGGTGTAATGTTCTATTGTTTAGTAGGATAAGCCACATCATAATCTATACACCTAGCGTAAGATTACTCGCCGAGTTTTCCGCGACAAACTAGGCTTGAGAATAGAGTTCTTGGACGACTCATGGAGCGAAATACGACTAGATAACATTGTACTCGCGATACATAGAGATCCCAACGCGGAGCCCAGGAATACCGGTATAGTATTCACTACAACAGACATACGTAGGGTCGGGAACGAGTTAAGGGCGAAAAAGTAAGCGTGTCTGAGGTAATTGATCTGGGGTTTCGGATACGAGGCCTTCTTCAAGGATCCGTGGGGAAACCAGTACTCTATATACCAGACAAAGGAGCAGTAGCCGGAAGATGCGTCCATACTAGAATCTGAGTTTACACTGCATGGTTGGAGGAGTGGATTCCGCTATGGCCAATGATCAGCCGGAAAAAACTGGTATTCCCAAGCCTAGGATGGGCTAAGGAGCTTTGTAGGAGGACGAACATGGACAAGTATCTGCGGGAAATAGGTAAAGAGTTCAGCGAGACTATAACTATAATAATCAACGATAGAGACAATGAGCGGAGGACCTTGAAGTTCATTATAGAAGACGGCAAATGTATGGGAGTTTCTTATAATGAACGATTGGATAAGACTCCGAGGAACTCGGATATAATATTGGAAGCTGATATTTATACTTGGTTGAAAATAATTAGGTTCAAGACCACTCCTACAAAGGCATTGTTCACTCGTAAATTAAGAATTGTGAAGGGTAGCAGATTGATGATATTCAGCAGACCACTAGCACATTATCAGATACTGTATTTAGCCTCGAAGGTTTCCTAAGGGATCTGAGATGGGGGTTTTTGGCGTCTAGTTTTATATTTATGTTATGTTTGCTTTGGATACGTTTAGGGTTTCTGATAATGATTTCTAGATACTTTAATAGATTAGTTGTAAGTTAGATTCCCAGTCTTCCTTAAAGCCTTTAGATTTCCATTACATATTATATTCATGGTGGTCGATGATTTGCTCTATAGACTAGGAATTCCCGTTCTGGATAACATTATGAAGCATACATTTAAAATGCCGAGCCTCCTTGTAGTTGCTGGCCATCCTGGATCCGGAAAAACAACATTTGCTACAAAAATATGTTACAGTAATGCAGTTGAGAAAAGAAGATGTGCTTATTTAACTCTTCAGGAAGATAAAGAGAAGCTATTCGCTACTATGAAAAGACTAGGTATGGATCTCGAAAGCATAGAGAAGGAAGGCTACTATCACTTTGCACGCTTACCGATAATGGGCTCGACGATGCCAATGGTTCTTGATACCATGAATAGGATAATGGAGAAGCTTTCCCCGAGAGTAGTCGTTATTGATAGTATTAACGCACTACTTGCTAGTATGGAAGATGAGACAAAGAAAGCGAGAGCAGTATTACAGAACTATTTCTATAATCTACCCAGGGTCATCAACGGCCTTGTAGTACTGGTCTCGGAGATTCCATTCCATAGACAAGATATACTGCTAGGACACCTGGAGTTCGTCGCAGATACCATCATAATACTCAAACACAAGATAGACAAGGGACGACTCGTTAGAACTATGGAGATTAGGAAGGCCAGAGGAGCTCCAATCATTGAGGCAGAAATGCCATTCACGATCGTTGAAGAAAAAGGAATACAAGTATTCG
>WAOU01000099.1 GCA_015521095.1 Desulfurococcales archaeon
GACACCGCTACCAAGAGGCTGTTCTTTAGAGCGATAGCGACTTCAGCGTCATGAAATAGTTGTTCATACCATTTGACTGTAAAGCCTTTCCATTCACCAAAGTAGTAACTGTTGTTAAAACTATAAACTGCCATAACAGCTAACGGCACATATAGTGCTACTAATAGTACTATGGTGTATATCTTAAGGGGGCTAACTCTCAGTATTCGATCACCTCACCCGTCCTCCTCGCAATGATATAGGACGCAATCATCAATACAAGTACAAGTAATATAGTTAAAGCTGCGCCAACTCCCCACATTCCGCCGCTAAGGAACAAGTAGTAGATCAGCGTGCCTACCATGAATCCCTTCACTCCTCCTAGAAGGGTAGGTATAACGTATTCAGTCATGCTCATTAGACCTACTAGGAGGGATCCAGCGATTATGCCTGGTAGGCTTAACGGGATAATTATCGATCTTAGAATCTGAGCCTTGGAGGCACCCATTACCTTTGCAGCTTCTATGACGTTGTCAGGTAGTCTCGATATGCTTACATAGAGCGGGAAGAACATGAAAGGTAGATACTCGTATACCATGCCAAGCATCATTGCTGGGTACCCCTCGGCTCCGCCTAGCGCGTACACTATGCTTTTTATCGCTAGAGCTCTGAGGAGCACGTCGATCCAGAACGGCGTAAGGAAGAGTAGCAGGAGCAGGTTTCTCTCCCTTGATGAAGCTTGTTTAGCCACATAGTAGGCGGCCGGGAACGACAAGAGGAGCGTAGCAGCCACGGTCTCCAAACTTATGACGAGACTATATACTATAACCTTTCTATAAGCTGGATCGGTTGCAAGTACTAGGTAGTTTTCTAATGTTAGTTCTCCACCGTAGCCCAAGAAGCTTTCATAGAAGAGTATTATGAAGGGAGCATAGAAGAATAGGACAAGGAATAGAGCCATCGGTAACAGTGTTAATAGGTGATTATATCTCGTCACTATTCACGCACCTTGACCGTGTCCTCAGGCCTCCACGCGATTCTTACAATGGTTCCGGGCGAGTAGTGTTTTCCGTTCCTGGGAACAGTTACCTTGTACAGTCTCCTATTGCTCCTAACGTATATGTGGAGGAGTGCTCCCTGGAAAACAACGTCCTCGATCCGCCCCATGATACTTGGAAGCCCAGTGTCCTCTGGGTCGAGCAATAACTTCTCGGGACGGATAAGAATCTTGTACTCGGGATCTTCGCTTAGAACATTAATCTCGCCGAAGAACCCAGCCACGAACAACGAGTTAGGCTTCTCGTAGACCTCTTCGGGAGGACCATACTGTATTATACGGCCATTATTCATCACGGCTATATAGTGGCTTACGGCCATTGCCTCGTTCTGGTCGTGTGTAACGTATAGAACAGTTGTACCTGTCTCCTTCTGTATTCTTTTGAGAACGCTTAGGAGTCTTTGCTTGATCTTGTAATCCAGATGAGCGAAGGGTTCATCCAATAAGAGCACGCTTGGCTCTATTACAAGGGCACGAGCTATCGCGACCCTCTGTTTTTGTCCACCGCTCAACTCGTCTATTTTTCTCCTCATGAATACGTCGGGGTCGAGACCTACCAGGTCGAGAACCTCGCGGACTCTTCTCCTTATCTCAGCATTCGGGTATCTCCTTATCTTTAAGCCAAACGCTATATTACCATAAACATCTAGGTGGGGAAAGAGTGCGAGGTCCTGGAATACAAACCCAATATTCCTCTTTTCCGGAGGCAACCCTGTCACGTCTGTGCCGTCAAAATAGACCTTTCCACTCGAAGGCTTTTCCAATCCAGCGATAACCTTCAGGAGCGTGGTTTTACCACATCCACTGGGTCCTAGGAGCGTTGTTATTTTTGATTTCTCCACTACGAGGCTCACATTGTCAAGTGCCACAACATTGCCATACTTCTTGGTAAGGTTCTCGACCTTTATCTCGACCCCTTTCAACTCCCCTGTCCTCATACTCGCCTCTAGAACAATCATTAGCCCTTATTAAGAGGCTATAAGTATTCTCTGATGATAAGAAAACTGTATATTGTAAAAATAACTTCTAGTCCATGTACAAATACGTGAGTGGTGTGGTTCTAGATTGGAAACTAGGATATATGCTCCCACAGCCATACTAGGATACGGCTTTCCCAAAGAAAGCCTAGAAAGGGCTCTCCTGGAAGAACCCGATATTATCGCCGTAGATGCAGGATCCACTGATCCAGGACCCTACTATCTAGGAGAAGGAGTACCATTCGTAACAGACTCCATGCTCCACAGAGACCTCACGCTACTAATAGAGGCATCATACAAGCACAAGATACCCTTAGCAATAGGTACTGCCGGTGGTGCAGGAGCAAAACCCCACGTAGACAAAACCCTTGCCATAATAAAAAGAATACTCAACAAAAAAAGTTACAAGGCTAGGATAGCCGTGATATACAGCGATGTCAAGAAACAGAAACTCATAGAGTTCCTCAAGGAAAGGAAACACTTCTCTCTCGGTAAAAACAATCCTTTAGGAGACCTAACAGAGGAGAGGATAAGAGAATCCACACGGATAGTCGCCCAGCTAGGCGTTGAACCTATAATGAAAGCCTTGGAAAAGGAGCCAGATATTATTGTCGCCGGAAGAGTAGTAGATGTTGCGGTATTCGCTGCACTCCCATGGATAAAGAAGCAACACAAGGGCTTAGCAGTTCACCTCGGTAAGGTCCTAGAGTGTGGTGCCATAGCAGCTGAGCCCGGAAGTGGTAGCGACGGTATGATGGGTGTACTTAGAAACGGTGAGTTTGAGGTTTACCCGGTTAATCCTTCTAGGAGAGCTACAGTGTTGAGTGTCGCAGAACATGCATTATATGAGAGGACCGATCCCTTCAGGGAATATGTGCCGGGAGGATACGCTGACCTCTCACAGGCTACATACGAGGAGGCTGGCGAGGGACATGTTGTCGTAAAGGGAACGGGCTGGGTTGATTTAGGGGAGAGATACGTAAAGCTAGAAGGTGCACGGCTGGCAGGCCATAGATATGTTGTTGTCGCCGGAGTACGTGATCCCTTATTCATATCGAGGAGAGAAGAGCTAGTAGATAAAGCCATTGAAGCTGTCAAGGAACGAATACGCGGAGAATACAACGTATATGTCCACTTCTACGGGGCTAACGCCGTTATGGGTGACAGAGAGCCAAATCCCGTACCAGGCCATGAGCTTGGTATAATCATCGAAGTGGTCTCAAGGGACCGGGAGCTGGCAAAGACGATAGCAGGCGCGGTGAGAAGCACGCTACTCCACCTGGGATGGCCAGGACGCATAACGACGGCGGGGAACCTGGCATTACCCTTCAGTCCCAGCGACTTATATGCTGGAAAGACATACGAGTGGAGCATATGGCACCTGATAGAAGAACATGATCCCCTAGAATTCTCATCCATTAAGGTCCTGGAGGTGTAAGATATGGCTAGGCTCATTGATGTAGCGAGTATTATCAGGAGTAAAAACGCTGGACCATTCACCATAACTATAGATATACTCTTTAGAGAGAAAGAATGCGCTGTTAAAGCCTATAGTTATCTAACACCTGAGAGGATAGCATCTTTATACAAGGAGGATCCCTCAAGGATAGAAGTAATCCTTTATGAGCCGGCTAACGCGGTCAAAATCAATATTCCGCGCAAGATACCAGCCGGTCACCCTGGCGACACCGACGTTTATGGTGCACAACAACACGCTCCTCTACTAGGGTTCGAGATACCTTTCGACTGTAAATAACGTGGAGGGCGAGTAATAGTGGGAAAGGATGTGGTAGCGGACATCGTGGATAAAATAATCGAGGCATACAATGAAAACGGCAGACAAGAATTAGAAGCCGCTAGGACTGCTCTAATAGATACCTATGCAGTAATGGCGGCGGCGCCCAGAGTATACAAGAAGGCTTCACTATACGCTACGCGCCTCGGGGAAACAGGTACGAAGGAAGGCATACGAGTACCGGGACTAGGCCATATGTCTACTCCTAGAGGAGTAGCCGCGGCAATGGCCTTCCTATCGCACAGCATAGAGTATGATGACTGGCTAGCAGAAGCCCTAATACACGTAGGTAGTGTATCCATACCCATTATACTAGCATATGGTAGAGAAAGACAGATGAGCGAGATTCTAAAGACCATCATAGCATCATATGAAGCAGCACTATACCTGGGGAGCTACTATGGTAGAAGCCATTATACATATTGGCACTCGACCTCGAGTATAGGAGCACTAGTAGCGGCAACCACCTATATACTTGTAAGACATGGGCCACAGAGAAAACTACTCGAATCGACAATAGATGTTGCATCAGCATACATAGGAGGACTGTGGACAGTAAACAACTCTCAAGCACTATATAAGCCCCTATCTCCGGCAAACGCGGTTCTCACAGGCCTACTAGCAGGAACCGCGGCTGAAACAGAACCTGCGAGGATACCGGGAGCACTACACGAATCCTGCAGACTTCTGCGAGGAGAGTGCACAGTGAAGACATTTGATAAGAGAGGAATACTCCTCAACGGCTACAAGCTCTACCCAACATGCAGACACAGCCATACTACAATCGAAGCAGTAGAAAAAATACTAGAAAAAACACAAGTCTATCCCGACGGGATCCAGGAAATACAAGTAAGGGTATTCAAAGAAGCCATAAACGTGGCAGGAAAACAGGATCCCGTATCCGTGGAAGAAGCCAGGTTCAGCATACCACACCTAGTTGCAACTATGCTTGTGTATAGATCAGTAGACTTCGAAACAATTAGCAAATCACTAAACGATCCCAGAATAAAATCGCTCAGAAGAAAAGTAGTCCTAGTAGAAGACAAAGACTACACCTCCAGGTATCCAGAAGAACAACCATCAACTGTCACAATAAAGATAAGAAATAAAGAGTATAGCGAGACAGTGCTTCATCCAAAGGGAGATCCAAGACGAGGAGACAACATAGTAGAGGTACTCAACAAAGCAAGGAGCCTCAAAAAGTACATGACACCCATAGACCAAGCAGTATTAGATAAGCTAATAGACGCTGAACCAGACACGATCTTAGCCGAGATCCTCGAATAATCACTATAAGAAAAATCTCGGTCAAAACTAAGATACATAACTAGAAAGCAAAACTATGCATACCCATACACTGATATAGGCAAAGGTGCCATGATATGAGCGATATAAGGCCACCCACATATGGAAAAGACGCATTAGAAAAACTAGTACAATTCCCCAAGAAAATACTCAAATTCATAATAGTAACCAGCATACTAGTCGCGATAGCAATATACTACGCCTATTACATGACAGGTGAAAAAATAATTCTCATGGCATTGTTCCTGGTCCTAGCAATGCTCCCAGTAGATATAGCAATAATCTACGGACTATCATCCTCATACTATAAAAGGACAAGACAGTTCCTTACGAATCTGATAAAGCTACTAGAGCCAGAGGCATACGGAATCCTCAGACACGCAGGCTATACTCTCATATCCGCTAAGCGGAAGACTGGGGAAATCGTCTACATGCTTATACCAGACAATACAAGGCTCTATCTAGTCATAGTAAAAGAATTCGTTCCACGGCAAGAAAAGAATGCGAAATCAATAATAGAGCTAGCAAGTCTAAGCCTACATCTTTCAAAAAAGATAGGAACAGTTAGGAAATTTTTCAAATTGAACAAGCCTACCCGGAAGTGTATCAGGTTAGAGGAAGAAGTCAAGGGCGAAATAAGGATCCTTGACCCATATAGGCCCGTTATCGAGTACGGGTATGGAAAGGCTGTAGTAGTGCTGTTGCGTTGCCTAAAAGGGCTTAGTAGTGCCTATCAGGAGGTAGAGGAACTAGTTAAACTCCACTTACCGGACTCTAATGAGGAATTTCTCTGAAGTGATAAACTAGTCGGCGACATGAGCCCTGTATTTTAGTATTGTTGGGTCTCCACAGATTATTTATCTAGGAGTTATATCTATCGTAGAGATAATAGGTTACCGGGAGTGGCGACGCCGGAGACAACGGGATACATAGCAGCATTCATGTCAGGATTCCTATTCGCGGGAAGCGACGTACTCGTAAGAAAAGCAGTAACAAGACTCACGCCGAGGGCAATGCTTGCAATAAGCCTCCTAGTAGGAACACCTCTCCTAGCATTATTCGCTATAGTCTCGGAAGATCCTCTCCCACCAGCCAAGGCCGTACTAGCATATGTTCTAGCAGGAATGTTCAACTTCGTCGCCGGAAGACTATTATTCTACTTGGCAGTATCAGCGCTGGGAGCAGCTACTGCAAGCGTGCTCACAAGCCCCACCATACTAGTCTCAGCGTTTCTAGCAGCGATACTTTTGGGAGAGCCACTATCTCCACCACTAGTGGCAGGACTATCATTAACAACCCTAGGCGTATTCCTAGCCAGCTTCAGGCCGAGCGGAGTAGAGCTACAAGGAGTCAACTATAAGCTAGGCCTCCTATCAGGGATCGCTTCAGTATTCATGTTCGCCTCCTCAGCAATCCTAGTAAGATATGCTGGTGTTCAAGGAGCGAGTCCCCTATGGGGTACAACGATCTCATATGCTTCAGCACTACCAATAGTTCTCTCATACACTTGGAGAGACCTGTCAAGATCCATAAGAGACAAGAACACTCTAGGAACAGCCCTAAAAGCAGCAATTGCTGCCGCAGCCATAGTCGCGCTCGCACAGATGTCAAGATACATAGCGTTAACAGACCTACCCGTCGCCAGAGCAGTGATACTAATCAGCCTCTTCCCTATACACACAATATACCTCAGCAGAATAGCAGGCGAAGCATTAATGGAGGAAGTCAGAATAAACCATGTATTAGGCGGAGCCCTAGGAGTCCTGGGAATAATCGTGGCATATACTGCCTAGGGCTTTTCCGCAACAACCGTATAGGTTAGCCCGTCATAGGACTCGCTCCTTATCACCAGCCCTGAGCCCTTGAGTATCGATACTAGCTTATTGTATGGATAATAGGTCTCCTCACCTACAATCTCGACTACATCGCCACTCTTTATACTAAGCAGAATATTTGAAAGTCTTACACGAGGATTCTCGGTACAAGTAGATGCTGCTGTAGCTGTGAGTTCCACTCTATATCCCTTACCCATGGCTGAGAACCCCTCCTTAGACTAAGACTACAGGTACTGTCCTGTTTCCACTTTCTATTTTACTTGGACGAGGGGTAGGACACCTATGTTTCTAAGTACATATCCCGGCGAGCCTCCACTACAGGAACATCACACCCAGGGAAAACTAGATTATTCCTGGCTACAGGATCCGTGTACCATACTTTGATTGGTGACAAGTATTATGAGTACTGAGGATAATATCAGAACGATACCTGGGACTAGGAACCTTGTAACTATTAAGGCTATCCCGAGTGGAAGAAGATTAGTTCCTATCGAATAGAATATTGTTATTTTCCGGTACATGCCTGGCCTGCTTCCTACGTAAGCAAAGCTCTCCGGTCGAAATAGTGCTAGGAGAGTTATGATCACGGGTAACGACTCCGTCAATAGTACAAGAGCATAAACTGCGGTCTTGTCAAATGCTGAGAGAGGAATTAATAATGATATTGAGGCGAGGAGCTGGAGAATGAACATGACAATTATGAATGTCCTAGTAATAGGTGGAAGGGGAGTAATTATCTCGAGTTCAGCTCTGTCTTCATCACCTATTTCCTCGTCTATAACGTAACGTTCTGCTAGAAGTACAGGAGCTAGTATAGATGCCATTGTTGAGCCTACTAGACCGACCACAATGGCTAAGAGGCCAATATCTAGCCCCATTAGGAGCGACGTGATCGCCGATATGGAGCCCGTTAAGATGAGACCAACACCTAGCAAGAATATGCCCGTCTCATATAGTTTCTTGGAGGAATATACATGTGCAGGTAGCAGATCCTTTCCAGGTACAGGATACTTTCTCGTCCAAAGTATCAATGCTCCTAGAACTGAAATGTAGGCTCCGAGTAGTGCCAATACTAGCTCTCCTGTTCCAGCCATGTTTAATCTCCCTCCTTGCAAATAATCTCTCCTAGTAAGCGCCTGGTCTCTCCGAGGATCTCCTTGTGGGCCATGCGCCCATCCTCTGTTATCGTATAGTATCTACGTAGCTTGCCAGAGGGGCCACGAGCCCAATAGCCTTTGATGAGGCCCTGCTTCTCCAACCGCTTTAAGACAGTATACACAGTGCTCTCGGCAGGGGCCTCGCCTAATCTCTCGCCTAGCTTAATCCTTATCCAGTACCCGTGGAGTGGGCCGTTCTCTACAAGTAGGTCTAATACTATTAGTGACATGAGGCCTTTCCTCACCCAGTCCAGTGTCTTCTTCCTAATCATCTTCTTTCCCTGACCGTTAGATCTAGGATTATAGCGAGTATACTTGCTGATGCCGCTACGGATAATCCTGCTGGGGGAGTAATTAGCGCTGATCCTGCTATGAGGAGGGAGTATAGTCCAGCTACAGCGTTGATTGTTCCGTGTGTGGCGGCGCTGGCTAGTGTGGATCCTGTCTTGACTCGTAGCAATACGAGTAGCTGGGTGAACGATATTGTTGTGAGCGTGAATACTATTAGAGCTACTAGGCCTCTTGCGGGGATTATGCAGGATTCTACTCCTGGTAGGCTATAATCGTATCCTGCTAGTACTAGTGGGGCATGCCAGAGCCCCCATATTATACCGATGACTATTGCTGAGTTTGCTATTCCTATTCTGGGAGAAAGCATGTTTAGTAGTAGTCCTCTCCAGCCTGCTTCTTCTCCTACCGCTACAATCATGTTTATGGTGGATCCTGCAATTAGCCCTAGGACTAGCATCACCAGTATCAACGATGCTTTTGTGGCTGTGGACGTTATGTCTGCCAGGAAGCCGCAGGATGCTGGTTTCGAGCCAAACATTATGGAGAGCGCTAGTGCGATTGTGTATAGGGTGATGACGCTTAGCCCGGCTAGGAGGAGGCCTCGGAGACCTGGATTTATGAGGCGGAGCCGGATTCTCCATTCTGAGAGTTGGTTATTCAAGTATAGGACTGTTAGTGATGCTATTAGTGGTAGCATCATTCGTGCAACGGCTCCTATCATGAAAAGGACTTGGTCTATTGGATCTGTTGATTCTAGTAATGATAGGAGGAACGTGTAGTCTAGTATGTAGGCTGGAATAAAGGCTATTGCGAGGTATATTGTTATGTCTCGTGTTATGCTGTGGTGGCTCGTCATAGTTATACCTCAAGTCTTGTAGTATAACCCATGTATTAGATAATATCAAAGATGACATTTATAACTCTTCACCACCAACTAACATCAATGAGAGGGAGCACCTGTGACGGCATCTGCCACAATAAGTGGAGCAACCCTACTCAAAGCAGAGCTCCAAAGCCCACTCATCCTCACAGTACTCCTAATAATAATAGCATCTGGAGCACTCGCATATCTCTACTACACACGCAGAAAACCATACGATCCCAAAAAGAAACTCTCAATAATAGCAATAATCCTCACAATAATCCTAGTAATAGCAGTAAACATGATAATCATAAGGCCAGGAACAATCTACGGAGCAACACTAGAAGGAGAAAACCTCACAATAACATTCTACGGAACCGAAACCATAACAATCAACATATGCCAGGCAAACATATCACTAGTCCCAACAAGCAAAGCACTCGACATGCTCAAAATAAGAACCAATGGACTAGCAGACCCCACATCTGAAATATACATGGGATACTATAAGCTAGAAGACGGGAGAAAAGCCCAACTAATAATATGGTCAAAAGACTCGAACCAAACACTAATCGTAGAATACGACGACCAGGTCGCAATGATAGGACTAAGAAACGTCACACAACTATACAACACAATACAAGACCTAGAAACACAGGCATGTACCACAAAATAATCTGTGGAGACTACCAGGGCAACAAAATATACATCATGTAATCTACTTAACAAGACCATGGACACCGCTATCACTCAACGACCCTACTTGCCAATATATGACCAACTTCCTCCAACTTTCTTCTAATCTCGCTAATAGAAAGCCCGGTTATCCTCGAAACATCGACAGGTCCCCTTCCCTGGATGAGACTAGCAGAGATAAGTAGCAGTGTTTCATCATCGAAGTCCAATCGACCTGTGAGAACCCTACATACAAGGATCTTATACAATATGTCTTCTACCTGCTCGTATCCAACGTCACCCTCTAGGAATTTTCCAAGCCGATACTTTTCATACTCGTCAAGTCCTACTTCGGAGAAGCTACACGGCGTACCGACCTTGAGGAGTTCCCGTATCGTCTCGGCATAGATATCCCTGTACAGTGATCGAGCCGAGTAGAGTAATCTCCGTCTGAACAAGCAGTTCAACAAGACAACTAGGTCGTCTGAAGATTTCCCAATAGACTTGATGACTGCTATGTTCTTCTCTCCTGTAACCTTATTGAATCTTGGACTCATATAGAACGGTAGGTACTCATTTGCAGTCCAGAATCTGAGGACATCGTTTCGTCCGAACACGACTGATATAAGGCTGATACCTCGTTGTCCCAGTTCCTTTTCTAATTTCCTTAGGAACAGGCTTCCGATTCCTCTCCGTTGAATCCTGGGATGCACTGCTATCCTTGAGATCCTAGCTATACTCTTGCTCTGATAGAATCTTAGAGGAAGAATTTTCTCCAGTATATCTACAGTCATTGAGGGACCTTCGTTTTCCTCTATGTTTTCATTTATTATCTCGGCGACACCTATGAGATCATTGTCAAGCCATGCAGTGTATATAGCCCGGTGCGGGTCCTCTAGGATGAGGAGTAGGTGATCCGGCTGATTCCTATAATGAGCAATTAGGAGAAGTGAGTATATGCGTCTAAGCAACTCAGTATCATTTACGAGGACATTCCCTGAGATTTCTACTATACGCAGATTATCCATCTGTCTAGTTTCTTCAATCTTAATCACAGATTCTGGGATCTTAAGCATAAAGGTGTCATATAGCCACTCCTCAAGAGGATCTCCGACCAGGTACCTCACGGGAGTCTCCATTTCATAGACTCGTATTGGGCTTGGTAGAATCTTCTCCATGAACCTTGCTATGACGGTTCCTGACCCCTCGTATCCATGAATCGTAGTTGAGATAATTATCTTCTTAGCTCTCCAAGCTAGTCGTCTTAGCCTGGCTATACCCATTGAAGCGGCTTCATCTATAATTACGAGCTCTGCTTCTATCGGAGTACCGGGGGCATGGAAGCTTACCTTTAACCCGGATACCCTTAAATGCGTATTGTTTCCCTGTACTTTTAGACCTAGACTCTGTGCTCCTATTTTTATGGCTCGTTTTATTGTTTCTATTCCATATATGCTAGGGCTAACGACGGACACGTTTATGGTTATCCGGTTATATGCCAACAGTGCAAGTGACAAGCCTAGGGTATAGCTCTTTCCACGTCCACGATCACCTTTCAGCATTAAGCTTCGTGACCGCTTATCCATGAGGAACCGGTATATCCTGCAAAGTGCCTCTCCCTGGTCTCTTGTCTTTATGAGTCTTCTTATCTCGCGTGGAAGCCTGCATATCGGCTTCCTTGACCGAGTGGTTTCTGAGGGTTTTGATGATAATTCTATCCTATGAGAGAGAGTTCTCTTGTTGTTTATCCAGATGTGGAGCCGGGACATTGGAATCTTTTTCTTGAGGTATTGCTTGTATAGTCTTTTTCCTAGACCTGGTTCCCAGCTTTCCCAGTCTGGAGCTACTATTATCAGTGCTCCTCCTCGTCTAACAGTCTCGCCAACCGCTGCAACTATACTGGGTCTTAACAGTCCCGACGTAGCTATTATAGAATAAGAGTATTCTCCGCCCAGGACATCCGTGTAGCGTGCTGGTGATAGCTCACGTCGACACTTTCTTATCCTTAGAGACTTCTCTGCGACAAGAAGACAGTCTCGATCCAATAAATCCACAAGTGTTTCTAGGGTTTCGCGCGGTTCCTCGTCGGTTATTATGATGAGTCCCCTATAGCCTGTGCTCCTTGATATTGTCAGGAGGTTTTCTAGTTGCTCCATCGTATCCTATCCTCTCCCGTTTCACTGTTTAGTGGTTGGCTTGGCTTTGGCTATTGTTGCCTGTTGTTCATAGGGGTTTATGAAATATGAGGCGAAGGAGGCCTGTACGAAGCCTATAATGGAGGGAAAATTGGAAGAGTCTAGAGTGGGAGGGCTCCCTGCATTGTTATTATTTCCTCGAGCACTGTTGTGCCGGGATCTGGCAATGGTTTCCTGGCGAGGAGGCTCTTCTGTATTAGGCTTGCCACATGATGGTATATTGGTTTTCTCAGTTTCTCTGCCATGTTCTCTAGTACTAGTATGGTGTATGCGTGGCCGAGGTCTTCTAACAGGTATTTTGCGTTGAACTCTACTTGCTCGGGCGTCATGCCCGCCATTCTTGACAGGGTTTCCTCTATGTAATTCAGCGCAGACTGTGCGGTTTCTTTACTGTATGATTCTTTGGCTAGTTCCTTGGCTTCCCTTAGCATGGGCTCGTGAGCCCTCTTCCGGTGTATAGCTTCAAGCATATCTAATGCCTGTATGTTGCTCGTCCCCTCCCATATCGGTGTTATGAGTGCTTCCCGGTGCCATCTCTCAATCATGTACTCTGACAAAAAGCCCAGTCCTCCGAAGAGCTCCATTGCTAGCATTGTTACACGGGCGGCGTTCATTGCTGTAAGGTTCTTCGCTATATGGGTTACGAGCCTTGCATAGTGATAGTCTTGACTATATGGAGGACGCTGATCGATGGATTTCTCGAAGAGGTCGACTGCCTTATGGGTTATCACTAGAGATTCCAATGTAAGGATCTCCATCTCGAGCAGGTCTCGTCGTACTAGGCGGTGTTCTATTATACGTTTTCCAAATGCCTTACGGTGTAGCGCGTAATGGTATGCTTCGAGATAGGCCTTCCTGCTTATTCCAACAGCGCCAGCACTGTTAGAGAGCCTTGATACCATGAGGTCTTCAAGCGTGTAATAGATCCCTTTATCAGGGTCTCCCACAAGGTATGCCTCGGAGTTTACTAGCTCCACCTCGCCCGTTGGTACAGCTACGGTACCACTCTTATCCTTGAGCCTCCTCACATAATAGTTCAGGGATCCATCCGTTCTAACGCGGGGAACCACGAATAATGACAATCCCTTCGCGCCAGGCCTAGATCCAGGGATCCTAGCTGTTACAAGCGCTATATCCGCGATTCCTGCACCACTTGCAAAATACTTGTACCCGGTGAGCCACCATTTTCCATTCCTATACTCAGCTACTGTAGTATTGGCTCCTAGATCACTTCCACCCTGTATCTCGGTGAACCAAGTAGCACCTAGCATCAACGGCCTCTCTAATCCGGCCAAATTCTTATAATAGTCGCGGATCTCCTCCGGAGCATACTTCCATAATGCATACGCGGTCTGGATTGTTATCGTGAATATACAAGCCAGACCGGGATCCCCCACAAGATTTATTCCAGCATAGTGTTCGTGCCAGCTACCGTCGCTGAACGGGGCCTTGTTCAACCCATATACAAGCATTAGATCTTCTACAACGCGTCTTTCCATTGGGTCAAGCCATACAATATCGGCTCGATCACCGCGGAGATCCCACATTATGAGCTCTGGTCTGCCACGGCGGTCGACGTGATAAGCAAGTTCGTATACGACCTTACCAATGTATTCTCCTAGAGGTTCGAGGCTGGCGACTTTTCCCATATAGTATTTTAGAGTATCTTGTAGTGGCTTGTCAATAGAGAAATGGTTCAAATCGGAGATCATTGATAATTTTTCTGGTCCGGCCAGCGGCACTAGAAATCACCATATAATCAGACCACATGACTGGATTATTAAAATAAATACAAAAACGTGATATAGTGTAAAGATTGTGGGATAATATAAGCAAAGATAACCATCACATGTATTCATGTATTTATCCTTGTGATCATAGTAGGCTCCTATGATTAAGATGTTTTTTGAACTCGAGCTTATTGAAGAGGAAAGGTTTTGGAAGATAGGTTGTTATCCCTTAGTTCTGCTGTTCTTCTAATGACTCAGCTATTCGAGAGAATAACTCTACAGGTACGGCTACGGCATTTCATCGTCCATTCTCCAAGCAATAGTGTGATCGCCTAGATCTGGAAGTATTCTCACCAACCTATGCGTGAGATGTGCTTTCACAACACCACCACAACTACTCGCTTTTCCTACACACTCAATCTTTAATTGTTCTCCGGTGGTATAGGCAATTGCAGTCGCAAGTTTGGATAGCTGTCCGGGAGTTAGATATACAAGTATCACATCGGGTTCCGCCACTTCCTCGGTTGATGGGAACACGGAGACTCCCCTGTAACTCGGCATGCCTTTGGGTATACAGCTTGATCTAGTCGAGCACCTCTTTCCTTATCAGGAGCATATAGTCCTACTCAAATGCTATCGTCAAGAAAACGTTTTGGATGCTCTGATAGGCCTAGAACCACTTTGGCTCATGGACAAGCGAGATCCTCTATGCCGAGTAGCATGGACTATCTATAGTGGCGTGCTATTGCTTGGCAAAAGTCATTCTCTTTCTATAATCCCTGAACGGTCTAGATTCAGTAAAGAGGTATTGTCGGGGATTTTTGCCGAGAAACTTGATAACGACCGGAAAGGTTCTTAGTCTGAGAATATTTCCATAGATCTCTATAATTAATTATCTATGTAGGTCCCCTTAAAGGACACTATCGGAAAGTTCACAGGTTTCCCACTTTTCATTCATAATATATTTTTCCATGTATCCTTTATCCTGTACCATATATACATGTTTAAACAGGAACATTCTTGCTAAAA
The DNA here is from genome assembly GCA_015521095.1 of Desulfurococcales archaeon. The sequence continues at coordinate 14,888 of WAOU01000099.1, forward strand.
GTTTATCGTTTAATATCACCATAATTATTAAATATTATGACAATAGCAATATACGGGGATTTAGAATGAGCCAGGTAAAACCAAATTTTCTGATATGTGGCACAATGAAAGGGGGAACGACATGGCTCTATAAACTAGTCGACATGCATCCACAAATATATACGCCTAGAAGCAAAATCAAGGAAATCCACTTCTTCGATATTAACTATAAAAAAGGCCTAGACTGGTACTTAAAATTCTTCGCTGAAGCAAAGTACAATAACTATAAAGCAATAGGAGAAAAGACTCCAAGCTATATGTACCTTGAAGAAATACCAGAAAGGATACATAGCATGTTCCCGGACATGAAATTGATTTTTATCCTGCGAAATCCAGTTGATAGAGCATACTCCCATTATTGGCATGCTGTTACAAAATGGGTAGTAGAATATCTACCATTCGAACAGGCCTTGGAGCTAGAAAAAGAAAGAATTAGCATAGATACTTGGCACAAGATACATTATTCATATTTAGACAGAGGAAAATACATAGAACAACTAGAAAGGTTCGAAAAATACTTCTCAAAGGACCAAATGCTGGTAATAATACTAGAAGAACTTGTTAGGGACCCAGAAACAAATCTAAAAAGAGTGCTAGAGTTTCTCGAAGTCGAATCAGGCCAGAACATCCTAGAATATTACAAGAAAAGTGGTGCTCTTAAAGCACCAGTAAATACAGGAAAATCTCCTAGGTCTTATTTGCTAAATAAGGTTGGAATAAAAATAGCACAATTAGTGGGAATCAATAAGCCGCCGGGTTCTGCGATTCGCTACCTTTTAAAACGGATAAATATGAAAGAAGGCTATCCAGAAATGAAGCCGACAACTAGAGTTCGTCTTCTAAAATATTACTCAGAATACAACAAGCGTTTAGCCAAACACCTGGGAAAGGATCTTATAGAATGGAACAAGTAGTATATACTAAAACCAGTCTAGAAAGTAGCAAGATAAAGTTATCTATATTCCCTAAGATCATTAATCAAGCGTAATAATTCATCGTATTCTTCATCGTCTAGTTCCGTAATCCTAGAAACTAGATATCTTAACTTCACATAATTAGTCTGAAGAGCCGTCTCTCTCATTATATACTGATACCTTGATAAAACGCGCATTATACTGGTACTAGTCAAACTGATAAAGCCTCCAAGTATCGCAATTCCGAAGAGCATTAGGACTACCCCAATTATTTTTCCAAGTGATGTAACTGGGACGAGATCTCCGTAACCTACTGTAGTGACTGTTGCCAGGCTCCACCAGAAAGCGTCGCCAAGAGTCTTAATCTGGGCCTCTGGATTACGGGCCTCAGCAATGAATGCTAGTACGCTCGTGAAGGAGAGGCCAACAAGAAACACTATAAGGAGCTGTAGGATTCTGGCCTCTCTTATTATATCAACAACCATATGGAGATAAATGTTCCTCCTTCCCAGTACCTTGTACACCCTATAAACTCTGACTAACCTGAGTAATCTCAAAAATGCTGCAAGCAATGGAATATTTACCATAGCGGTGAGATAAGCAGGCGTTAGGGCTAGTAATTCATACCAGTATTTATCTAGGAATATCCTCTTATCGGGGGACATCAGTAAGCGATATGAGAATTCAAGGCCGAGTACTATACATATGAGGAGATCCACTCTGTAAATGCTCTCTGCTTGAATACTTTCAGCGGGAAACGTATAGTCTGCTATGAGAATGACTACGCTTAAAACTATTAGGCTAACCATTACTGTTTCCTGGAAGACGGTATCTCCAAACAGTTCACGGCGTAGTTCCTCAGCCATTTTTCTGCTAAATTCCCATGATTCTATAACTTTTTCACGAGCTACATTCTGCATAGGCCTGCTTCTGCCTGCTATCTTATTTAGAATTTCTCTTATTTTCTTAAAAAGAGAAAGCTCTGCCATTTTTCTTCGCCTCCATATGAGTGTTTGATTCATCGCTGGCACTGTCTCGGTTTAAACATACTTGGCAGGAATCGGGTCTTTAACATGGGCTTTGAGTCCTGGATTCAAAACCACAGTATAATACCGTGACTGGCGATGAGACTTAGAACTAGAAAACCTCAGACCCGTAGGTCCATAGCTACAGGAATGTCTGGGCCTCGTAGAGGAGGAACTGTCCCTGTCTATGAATTCGAGCTGGGCGGGTGCACCTAATTGGAGACCAGGAGTACATATCATGAATGTGTCGAAGGGCTAGTAAGCGATGCACGGAGGATATTTGAAAGCGAGGACCTCATAAGCCTAGAAAGCATGCCTGACTTTATCCTTTTAGACGATGCCAAACGAGTCATGGATATAATGATACAGTTCCGTAGACAATGTTTTCGAACCCTTAGCAAAGAAGAATTCGACGAGATCTCAAGTATTATTAATGGAGCCCTCCTCAAAATCGCAGCAGCATTGAAAGAAAAGAATCTGGAGAGCCCTGTAGCCCGCCAAATAATACAAATGTTCACTGAAGACGAGGTAAACCTCGTTCTAGAATTCGAAAAGTTCAACAAACTCGACCCCGAAATAACTCCCCCCGATAGACTCGCGGACCTCTTAGTATCACGTACAGGCGAGATATATGATCTAGTTGCAGAAGCTGTAAGAAAACAGTACATTGATTTCTCATCGCTAATAAAAACTTGGACGACGCAAGGAAAGATCCGTGCTATGGTCAGCAAGGCCCTCCAGGCACGGTATGAGAGGAGATTCAAGAATATTGTCGAAGCAGTAAAGAGGCTTCTCGACCAACAACCTGCATGGCTGTTAAGGCTTTTCACCGACTATGAGCAGGCACTGTTGGAGAGTGCTGAGCTACGTGAGAGAATCGAGAGTGAGGTCCGAGACAAGATAATCCGAGACCTAGGGATTCCAGAACTAGAAAAGCAGCTCGAAATCGTACAAGAAGAAAGAGAACGACTTCTATCCCGAGTAGAGGAGCTCAGTGCTGCGCTTGCCGCCAGGGAAGTAGAACGCGAGAAACTTGAGCTTGAGCTTGACTATGTTAAACGAGATAAGGAAAGCCTATCGATACAGGTCGATAACTTAAGAGAGAGGCTGGAAAGTATAGAGTCGCAGCTTGAGAAGGCTAGGCTAGAGCTGGAAGAAAAACAGAGACAACTAGAACAATTATCGAAAGAATACGGAGAAGACAAGGCCGCTAAAGAAGCCCTAGAGGCAGAAGCGGAGAGGCTTAAGGCACGTATCAGTGAACTAGAGGATCTCCTAGAACAGTATGTGGCTGCTAGAGCAAGCCTAGAAATGGAGAAGATGCAGCTTGAATCTAAACTAGAAGAGCTAGATACAGCTCTAAGAGGGGATTCCGAGGAGAGACCGGCAACACTAGAGGAAGCCGTATCATACGAGAGTATATTCATTGAAAGATTCAATTACCACATGAATAGATTCCCATTAGTCCTGTACGATCCCCTTAACCAGAAGGAAGTACGGGTCAAGAAATGGGGACGTGCTAGTAAAGAAGATGGAATGCTTTATCCCGAGAGCAAAGGACCACTAGGAAGATACTCGAAATACATACTCTACGAAGGTCTCATACGGAAAAAGAGGCATCTAGTCATCGAAGCATTAAGCTACGTTAGGCCAGGTAAATACGAAGAGTCTGGCTATGACACTATACCGATGCAGCTCAGCGAGGCCTTTAAACTTGTTACAGAAAGGGCGAGCGAAGCAAGAGCCAACAACTACTACCATGTACTCCTAATAATGAGCCCTACCGGATATGCATCAAAGCTTAAAGAATACGTTTCAGGCACAGAGTTCCATAAAATGTTCCTAAGCAGCAACCTCACTCTAATACTATTTGACCCTGTCACCGGAAACGTCTACCATCATCCCGCTGATCCTATCGTAGAGAAATTTGCCAGTGTATTAAAACCGTTAACGCCTAGAGAAGAGCTAGAAAAAGCAATAATCAAGATAAAGGAGCTTAAAATAGAAGCATTAGCCAACTCTCCAGCAATGCCCCACTTCCTCCTGAGAGAAATAGCGGAGAAGACAGGACTGCCTCTAAGAACCATAAGGGCTGCAGCAGAAAGGCTCCAGCGTGAAGGCTACGGCTCTGTAAAGGTGCACAAAGGCGACCTAGTCTTCGTCTATGCTCAATAAGATTTGGGTGAATATCTATGAGCCTAGATGATATAGACGTCAGGGGACTTGAGAAAGACGCTGGAGAGATAGGAGAGATACTCGTAGAGACAGGTAAGAGACTAGTATCAGTCGTCGTCGGCATGCAAGCAGGTCCTGTTGCAGGAGCAGCAGTAGGAGCCGCACTAGCCGCCGCGTATCTAATATACAGGCGTAAAAAGAGACTAGCCAGTAAAGGTTTGACCGTGGAAGAAGCCAATATAATAGATCTTAGGATAAAGATTGATCGGCTCTACCAGAGACGAGAAGAATTAGAACAAGCAATATCAGCCGCAAAAAGACCTTCTCAGAGAAGAATGCTAATGGACGCATTGCGGAATACAGATAGTATGATTAGGGACCTCGAGGACATATTGGAACTCTACAATACTCTTCTAGAGGCGAGACGAAGGATCGAGACCCTGCTAGGTCCGAAAGCTGCTAGGGAAGTAGACAAGATCCTACAAAGAGTCGAAAAAGGAGAGGAGCCCGGAGAGCAAGTCTACAAGCTTCTCCAAAAAGTCGAGGATAAAATCGATAAGACAGAGACCGGCATCGCAAACCTTAAGCTCATACTTGGAGGTCCATAGCCATGAAGCCCCATAGCGTAGTCATTAAGGGAAGGGGCGGAGTTTTCCGAAGAGACCTTAAGAATTGTTTCCCGTTGTCTGCAGGCCCTGAGGAAAGGGCCTGGAGGTGTTCGGAAATAATGAGTAGATAGCTATAGAGGGGTGTGTAAGGGGATGGTGTTTGGATTCCTTAGAGGAAAGGGCCGTGACTGGATCGACAAAGTAAAGGTGGATGAGCTCGAGAAAGAGCGGATTAGGATCGAGGCAAGAGCCAACATGGTTCTACGACAGATCGAGAGGCTTGAAGCGGAAAAAGAGAGGCTCTACGATTATGGTAAGAATGTAAGCGAAGGAGAGCAAATAATGCTTGCAGAGAAGATCAAGAATATCGAAGACGAAATAGCTACCAAACAGCAAGAATATAGTGACCTATTACGGCAACGACAGGCTCTCGTCAACTTGATAAGGCTGAAGAACTTCGAGGCACAGCTAAAGAGGAAAGGTATATGGGAGAAACTCAAGAAAGCAGATCCCGAGAAGTTACTTGATGTTCTGGCCGAGGTAAAGTTTGAGAAAGAGGCATTTGATAAGAGTGTCGAGGCTGTAGTCGCCGCTCTTGGCCCCGAGATCGGCGGGTATGCGGTAGATACTAGGACAAAGTCTATAATCAAAAAGATGAAAGGAGACGAAGAATAAATTTAGACTCTAAGCGTTTTTCCCAAGAGTAATTATCAATTATAGGTGTAAGGACCCTTGAACATCCAATCCCAGAGTCCAGGACACTACGTACTAATATGGACGACAGATACAGGAGTTAAACTAAGCCAGCCAATAACATCGACCACTTGGATAGGAAGACCTGGAGGATTCAACATACCAGTCGAAGACCCATACATGGTAATATTGGTACAAGAGAACAAGAACCATGTAAAAACAGGGATCCATGACCCCACGGTATCCAGAAAGCACTCACTGCTGGAGCCTACGCTTGAAGGCCTAAAAATAAAAGATGCTGGATCCTCAGGAAAAGGAAGCACTAATGGAACCTACATAAACGAGGCCAGAATACCACCAGGTAAACTAGCAATAGCACGGCCGGGAGACACGATAAGAGTTGGTCTATATACGGTTTTCAAAATTGGAATAAAGGAGAAAACCAAGACAATAGAGCTAGCACGTCCAGGAGATCTTGTCACTGTAGACTCGGAACAAATAGACAAGCTACCAGAGGATCTCCTGAGGACAAGTATTCGCCTAGATAGGTCCCGATACCTGGTCTATATACCTAAAAACATGGAATATACAAGGACAAGCTTTGATTCAACTAATGATATACGTGTAAGGATTAAACAGGAGGAGACATCAGATTTACAATATCAGAAGAGGATCCTACAGAACATAATCATATACCTAAAAGACGTACAGCTAGACCTACATAAGGATCCACCAAAAGGACAGCAAGCGGCAACAAAGCTATACGCGCTCTTGAAGGTGAATGAGTATAAGAGGATACTTTACGAAGTACTAGATAGAGAGACTATCGATGATATCTCTACACTTAGCGATCTAGTGTTAAAAGGGCGCGCTGGAGAGTCACAGGTTAAACGTCTAATAATAGAAGTGGATGCTCTTGCAAGAGCCATAGATCTTAAGATAAGAGCCTTGCCCAGTTAAGGTGGTGAGATATGAAAATATGGAAAATAATAATATTATTTATAATAATAAATATTATGCTTGTGGCATATGCAAATCTCAGCACTGATGTGTATGTTAAATTCAATGAAGTCATCGACGAAACAAATCTAGGAGTAAATTGGCAGTACGCGGAAGAATCTATAACTCAAACATATTACAATGGAGAAAACATCTATATGGTTACACTCCAGCTCTATTCAAACACATATACTGGCATTCTAGAACTATATATTGACAACAACTACATGCTTGAAGGATTCTATTATGAATACTCGTCGGGAAGCTATATTCTAGTATACTTTACACCCTCGGTTCCTCTGAAACTCTCCTCAATAGAATCCACATCCGGGGAGCAAACAACACAGACAACAACGATCGATATATACGACGAGACAGGATTAATCTACAGCGATACTGTTCCATTACAAGTCACCTACAAGGGTCCCACATCTTACTACGGATACAATTCATATCAAATAATAGTCGAATCATACTACGATGGATCATGGAACACCGAAATAGAACTATACTACGCTCCAGACTACCAGGCAATAATCGGACTATACATCCCAGGAATAATAAAAATAAGTTCCCCACAAATAACACAGCCTCCAATAGAGGAAGAGCAACCCATAATCACAGGAAACAACGAAGAGATAAACACCAGTGACAATACTACGACCGAAGAATCCTCTCCAATAGATCTACTACTCGGGCTAATCACATTAATACTCGTCATAGGAGCCCCCGCATACTATATAGGACGTAGAAGACGAGGAAAACCCGACCATACCGAGAAACCTATCCCAGCACTACACCGCCATGAAAAAATACTACAAGAACACTACGGCCAGGAAGCAAAAACTGTTAATAATACATCAATAGGTAAAGTCGCAGAGATATCTCTGGTAAAGCCGCGTGTCAGGATTGAGCCTGGTCAAAGAGCTGAGATCACGGTGAGATATAATTGTCCAGAGGGATGTCGAATCACAGCACAGCGTCCTGCGGGAGCAGATTGGATAGTCGTCAGTCCTCCATATGTGGAGGCTCGAGGAGAAGGCAATGTATTATTTATATTGGAAGCATTGCACAATGCTTCGATTGGTAGCTATCCGGTATACTTTAAGGTAGAGCCTGGTGATTCGTTAGCAACCGCCTCTGTAGAGATCACCCAGCCTACTGGGGCAACTGAACGTGAGGAGGAAGCACTACATATTCCATCTACGTATATACCTGGCTATAGGATAATTCGTCCACTGGGAAGCGGTGGATTTAGCACTGTGTATCTAGCAGAGAAAGATCAAGGAGAACTAGTAGCCCTAAAAATACCTAAACTCGAGCTGGGAGCAACAGTTTCAGGAAACCTCTCAGAACAGTTTAGGAGAGAAGCAGAGACATGGAGCAGGCTTGACCACGAAAACATAGTCAAGGTAATAGACTACGGGATAAAACCATTACCATACATTGCAATGGAGTATATGCCGGGTGGAAGTCTACGGGAAAGACTAGAAAAAGAAGGAAAACCAACAATAGGTGAAGCTGTAAAAATAGCCATAGACATAGGAGAAGCGCTCAGTTATGCCCACCACATGGGCGTCGTACACAGGGATCTGAAGCCGGAAAACGTCCTGTTCACAAAGGATGGTAGAGCCAAACTTACAGATTTTGGACTAGCTAAAGTAATGCTCCAAGCAAGCATGAGCTCTGCAAGCGGTTTCAAAGGCACAATACTATATGCGGCCCCCGAACAAGTCGATCCTGCGTCTTACGGCTCTCCTGATTGGAGAACAGATATATGGCAGTATGGAGCACTCCTCTACGAGCTACTCACAGGAAGACCACCATTTACCGCAGACAATCCTCTCGCACTTATAAACAAGATAATTAATGAGGAGCCATTACCGCCAAGCCACTATAATTCGAGCGTTCCAGGATGGTTAGATGAGATAGTAATGAAATGCCTAAGGAAGAAAAAAGAAGATAGATGGAAGAGCATAGATTTAGTACTGGACAGACTTTATCAGATGCGTAATACTATTGGATTAAAATAAACATGAGTAGATGAACTATATTCATGAATTATAAGGGTTATTTCTCTATACCTATAAGCTGTCTAAAACCTGGCAATACACTGTTAACCAACCATTCTTCTGGCTCTTTACCTCTGGCGAGACGGTCTATAAGGCATAAGGCAGGATCTTCATCACCTGCAGGCTGATTGCAATCCTCGACAGCATCTTCAACAACTTCTAGAGCTTCTTTCAGTTTTCCTAATCTGTATAGAGATATGGCCTTTATCAAATAGGCTTCCTGGCGGAATAATTTCCATCCCTTCCTCTCAAGATACTGCTGGGCCTTTTCCAATGCATCCATATAACGTGACTCTCCTAGATCTATCCAGGCGTTAAGGATATGAAGGTATTCATCGAGTCTGATTCTTAGTCTCCTGGGTTGCATTGATAGCAGGGGAGTTATTGTGTCTATAGTTCTTTTGAGGCCAGGTATGTCTCCTATATATAGATATATTACAGCTGCGTGTATCTTAGCCATTATATAGTTTACTATGTCGCCCAGCTCTAATTCCGCCTTTGCCTCAAGCTCTGCATACTCAAGTGCTTTAGCGAGATCCCTTTCAAGATAACGCTCAATAGTCATAGTACTATAAATTGTCGGAGCCACTATCCGCTTCCTCCTAGACGGTAATTCCCTGTATTTTTCCTCAGCAGATTTGAGCAATTTTCTCCCTTTCTCAATGTTACCGGTCTTTAACAGCAATCCAGCGTACAAGGCGGCAAGCCTAGCGTACAATGTATAATTTATTCTTAGTGCATCCAAGTACTCGTCGAATAATTTAAACGCGACTTCAAACTCGGTATTGAAAGCGATATGTTTTATTAATGCCTTCTCTATATTTATCACTGCTGCTTCATACATGCTACTTATCGTACATTTTGATAACTTTTCAAGTATCTCGATATAATATTCTCTGCAACAGAGCATCCAACTGGACCCAGTCATTAGCCTCTCAGACACTATTGTGGCCGCCTGCCTAGTCAAACACTCTTCAGCCAACAAATCAAGTGCAAGCACTTTATCCCTATAGGATCCATGCGAATAGAGATATCCGGCTAACATCCTAACAAGGTCTTTTCTTCTCGCTTTAGGCATAACTCTCGCAATGCCGTAGGCAAATTCTCTTAGAACAACTTGTTCTTCTTGGAGCTCGATTATTCCTAGGTTCTGGAGTTTAGCTAGGAGTTTCATACATCGTGCTCCTTGCCTGGATAAGGCTGCACAGGCCACGTCTAGGGGTAAAGAGAACCGTGCTACGGCTAACATTTCTACGAGATCCCTTTCCACGTCGTCAAGGATCTCTAGCACTTCTCCCTTATAGTAGCTTGACAGTATTGCCTTTGCGGCCTCTTCAAGCCTTATCCTCGATCCTGCATGCAGACTAACTATTCCCTTACACATTAAGGGTATCCCTTTACATGTCTTAACGACATAGTCCACGGTGTCACTGCTAGGTGTTAATCTGTGAAGCGTATATAATGTTCTTACTAGCTCCCTAGTATGTTCTAGAGCTAGGGGAGATAGATAGTGGCTGTAGATCTTCCCCGAGGCATATGGGAGTCGAGGATCCCTAGTCCTGCTAATAATGAAGTATCTTGTATCTGTGCTCTTTAGAAACATCCATTTGATTAATTTCTTAATATCATCTCCTAACAGGTGGTAATCGTCTATTACAATCATTGAACTATTTGAATCTAGAACACTAACCAGGTTATCATCGCTTGGGTTAACAGGGAGCTGGTAACCAATATAGTTTTCGATGAACATTCTTAGCTTTAATCTAAAGCTACTGGCTGTTTCACCGGGGGTATACCTATACCATAAAACGGGTTGTTCTCCAGATACCCTCTCAATAAGCTTGGCGACGAGACTCGTCTTCCCTACGCCAGGAGGACCCCACACTAGCATAACCTGTGCTGAAGTATTAGAAAGGGAGAAAAGATCGGTCTCTCTCCCAATAAGGAGATCCACTTCGGGTATGATGCTTCGTGAAACTGTAACAGGTTTCTCGCCGCGTACGTCTTGTCCGCCTAGTTCTACGATGATTTTGCCGTTCTCGAACTTGATATTGAATCCTGCCCTGGCTAGCCTATATAACTTGACGTTTTTCCCCTCTATCCTAGCCCAGAACCCCTCCACTATCCCTAGATTCTCCATCCGCTTGAGCCGCCGAGATATATCCGTCTCGTCCTTTTCCAATAGAAGAGCCAGTTCCCGCGGATAACTAGGCCGCATAGAGAGAAGAGCCAATATACGGAGATTAGTCTCACTTTTAACAAGTTTAAGAAGCTCCTGAGCTATCTCTCTAGTGCGTGCTCGTTGTCTCCTCTGCACCAATAATCCCCGGGGAAGTGGCCACGTGTACCTAGACTGGCGGGGGCTCCTCCGAGGAGAGGAACCCTACCAGTTCATAGAAAATATTATGAGCAGAAGAGACTTAAATACTAATGAGAAACCAGTATGATCCTAGACTCCATGATAGGACCTTACCAGAGCCTCAGCATAACAGGTGTGGCTCTTCAAAGCTTCCTCCGAACTCTTTCCGCCTAGTATCTCGTTCAATATAATCTGTATATCCTTAACGTTACATCCCCTAGTACCATGGGCTATAACGTCGAGAGGCAGTTGTCTTAGTCCTTCTTTTCCTGCAATATTGCTTATGATATCGTATCTTTCTTCTAGACTAGGTAAATCTACCTTTATAACTGTGTCAAACAGGGAGACCACCTTTTTTCCGAGAACTAGGGAATTTGATGCGGTCGCTATCAATCTGTGAGAAGCCGAGGCAAATGACTCTATGAACTCTTCTAAAAACGCTTTCTCTCTTGATAGCTCTGTGTTATCCGTGTATGGATCATATATAATAATCTTATGAGGAGTACTCCTGCTGGGCTCGTCCGTGTATGGGTCATATATAATAATCCTGTCAGATATCTGTGACACGTTTTTAACAATGAAGTCGTCAATATTGTATAAGAGGACAGTCCACTTATCCCTAGAGATATAGTCCAGCAAGTCAGATAATAGTTGCTTCTCCCTGCTAGAGACCTTACTCATATCTACATCAATAATCTTAACCCCGATCTCCGCAGCGGCGGCCAAAGCCAAGACACTCTTACCAGTACCCGGAGGCCCAACTATCAAAATCTTCTTATCTCCCCTAAGAACTGCCTCCTTCATAGCCCTCTTCGCATCTCCAAGACCCAGGAGATCATCAATCCTAACCTCTGGAACCCTATAATACTCCATAACACTCATACTACGATCATCGACCGGAGAAGGATAAAGACTCTTCAACTCAACATCCCTCGGCTTCCAAGGCCTAAAGGGCAGATTTGACATATTTCATAGTCACCTCTCTTAATTGTTATATAATCCGATTAAGCGATTAGTGAATTATTCCATATATCGTCTAGGTATGAGGATAGACGTCAAGCCTTCCGATTTCTTAGCGAGAATTATACGTGTTCAAACTATCATAACAGTACGTGTACTTGGAGTTATGCTCTTTGATACGAGATAAATCTCCACGATATTGTATGTAAAGTTCTATAATCGTCTGGTCTAGTACTCAGAGTAAACTCCTAATTTGGCTATCTGTAATTTAATATTAGGTAAGCTATTTAGAAGAAAAATATTATGTGTTATAAGAGATATTGTACTAATACTTTATAGTATATTACGAGTTGTAATGTATGGATTCTATTGTGATATTAATGATGGTTCCGTCATTATTAGTGTAGCTAAATGAGTACGTTACAGCGTTTGTTTCAGGTATGCTGAGTTGATATAAGGTTTCCGAAATAGATCCAAATATATAGCTTAGTCTCGACACTGGGTACGTTGTTGTTATTTCCTTTACGGGCTCTGCATTTACCCAATATCTATCGGTATCTTCAAGTAATTCTGTAGTAAAAGATTGCTGAGATTCATTAGAGAAGAAAGTATTCGACTGATTGTATCTCTGTTAATTCCATAAATTGTCCTATATGTTTGGATTGTAAAAAATGTATGGACATAAGATCAATATACCTATTTGGCAATATAATATATATATGAAAGAATGACCTTAATATTTAACTTATTTTCATTAGATGATTCAAGTTCCCCTGTGATTTTATTTGATATTATTTTAAGAGAGATAATCGCCACAGCAGGATGAATACTTAACATATTTATTAATTTTATTAATTGCCATGCTCGTTGCGTACGTACTTCTTTTACGGTTGCCTCTGTATAGACCCTGTATTGTGCTACCTACTGTGGTTATTACATAGATTCCAATTGTCGTAACACTTTCTACGTCTGGCGAATATCAATATGTTGAATAAATTATAATATAAATCTGAAATATCTGAAATAAAGGATAAGTACGGTACTAAAACCTAGCACGAATTTGGTCTTGTTGTCTTCAAACTACAATATGCATTATCTAATCATTCGTTAATGTTAATATAAATAT
>WAOU01000100.1 GCA_015521095.1 Desulfurococcales archaeon
AATTATCGAGTCTATAACGCCTGGTGTTATTTTGCTTGAATACGGATACTTTATATCGAGTTTTGCAAGGAGTTCACGGGCAACTCTAGAAGGTCCCTCAGGGAATACTATTTTTGAATTAACCCCGTATGTTTCCAGAATCTCTGCGAGGCCTATGGCCGCTCCTACCGCGTCGAGATCTGCGTTTGCGTGTGCTATGATAACGTTTCTTTTTCCTAGCTTGTGTAGGAGCGTATCGAATTCTAGCGTGAGCCGGTATTCCAGCTTCTTTCTCAAATATTCTTCGTGCACCTGCAACCGCCTCCTCTACTATCTCTGATATTATTCTTGTCCTCGGCCTCGACGCCTGGACATCTATTACTAGGTTTATGACTCCTTCCTCATCGTAGTCTGCGTGGAGAGTAATGAGAAATGACGATACGGTTCCTGGAAGATTTCTTTCGAGAAATGCTACGAGCCATTCATGGGTTTTCTCTATGGCGCGGGTAATTTTATCGTTATCCTCCAACTGAAGCGACACCCGCGCCTCCCAGCATTCTCTTTAATTCCTCGGCTAGTCTCTCGATATCTTCTCTGAGCTTCTTTTCCTGCGACTCTAAGGCTTTGAGCTTGATTTCTAGGTCGTCTTTTTTCTCTTCTAGTTCTTTGAGTATATCTTCCCTTTTTGTTTTGATTAAAACGTATCCTGTAAGCTTGTAGAGCTCGGTGTCTTCTGATAGCTCTTTTAGTTGTCCTAGTAGTGCCTCTACTTCCTCTAGTGCGCCCTGTGCTATGGCTTTCTCTTGTAGTATTTTTGCGAGTGTTTCTCTTAGCTTCATGTATTTTAGATACTTGGCTTCTGCTTCTCTGGAAACTTTCTCTACCATAGTTCATCCGGCCTCCATAACCCTTGGAGAACTCAGAGATTATTATTGGTTTAGTTCCTATCGCTCTAGTCCCTGTAACCTATGTATTGACGAGTACGAGGCGTATACTAGGAGATGATAACTATTTACCAGAGCTCTTAGACCTGAGAGATCCTTTGCTATTATCTCTATTCTAATGCATTCGTCACTACTCATTGAGACTCGGGCTTCTCCTTTGCTTGGAGAAGGCTGGTTTGCCTCTGCTAGTAGAGCCTCATAGACTGTTTTTGAGGCTTTTCCTAGACAGAATTCGAGTAAAGCTCTCATTCTACAGGCTCCCTCTGGGAGGAGTATGGATTGTTTTAATCATTCTATGTGGCGCGCCTAGCTTTATTCTGGGGCCGATTGACTTGTCTCTGTATTTAAACTCGGCTTGGACGTCGCGCTCGTTTATAGCCTTAATTTCTGCGATAATCGACTCATGTTCTTCTTTATAGTATAGTTGTGCATGTAAGCCTATATTGAATGCCTCAGCAAACTCTAATTCTATCTTTACCCCGGAGACTGGTTTCGCGATAAGCCTGAGTTTATCCTTATCAACGTCAGTTGTTTGTGGTGCTTTTCTTTCCCGGGATAGAGAGACGCCTTTAACTATAAATGAAACGATGTTTACTAGCTCCTCATTCTCAGGCTTATAGATACGTATTATGCCGGGGTTTCCCCGTCTATCTGATACTATTATTACTCTGTCCGCATTCATGTTTAACGCTTCGAAGTAAAGATCCTTCATCGATAAGTGGCCTCTGGTGAGCCTAATTGCTCTCGGTATAACTAATTCGAGGTCTTTTATGAACGATCTTATCCTTCTGTTTGGCCTCCTGCTTGTTGTTATTATTATGTTTCTCATAATGGTTCCTCCTATTCATATAGTTGATACATCATTATAGTCTAGTAGAGGAATATTTTTGAAAATATCTTTGAAAGCTGTTGATTTTAGAAATGAGTTTGATTTTAGTAGTTTTTGACAACGTATTTTTTGAAGTATGCTGCTAGGCCTGACCTAGGCGTATAGGCTGCTCCTGCCCATGTGTTGCCACATTTTCTACAGGACCAGATTCCTACCGAGACCCTGTAAACTGTTCCTTGTGATCCGCAGAATGGACAGGTATGCGGTCCCTGCTTTTTTAGAAGTATGTCTCTTACTCTCTTTCTCACGCTGACTCCGTATCTTGGACCGTATCTTCCCACTGGGCCCACTATCTTCGTTCTTCTCGCCAATCCTATCACCACCTTCCTTACAGCCGTATCTCCACGGGTAGCCCTGTATCGGAGAATGCCTCCTGTAGGGCTTTAAAGTATACGCTTGCCGAATTCCTGCCTATATCTATTATCTTTAATATTTCTTCTGGCTTGAGGCCTCCTGTACCTACTTTTTGTACTCCTACAACTCTTCCTTGCTCGTCAAAGGCCATGAAGAGCCTTGCATCTGCTACTACTTCTTCGTCTAGGTTGGGATCGACCACGTATACGTCGCCTATCCTGGCGACTGTTGACGATACCACTATATGGTTTATCTTTAACGGATCCTTCTTGTTATCTTTGTTTACTTGGATTTCCCCGGTTTCAAGCTCCTCGTATTCGGGTAATCTAGTGTTTAGTAGTGCTGCCATTGCTGCTAGCATGCTGGCGTCGAATAAGTTCCCGTCATGATCGAGTATGTAGAGGTCTACAAAGACGACCCATACTTTTTCTCCTGGTATCAGTACGAGACTCTTTCTGTCGACCGCCATGACCTCTCTAAGACTCCTATCAACTACTCTTGCGAGCTCCACGGCGTTCTCGTCTGGTGGCCCTGGCTCGAAATACGGAGAGGCTAGCGGCACGAATTCTGCGTTAACGGTTAGCACTCCTTCGTCCGGGGTGTCTCTGAAGGGGCTTCCTACCTCGACTTTTACTCCGGCGAGTACTTGCGTGTTTCCTAGTTTTACTAGGGCTGATCCTTCGGCCTTTTCTATTACGCCGAGCTGTATCTCGATTTTTCTCGGCGAATACAGGTCTCTCTCATCGTCTCTTAGGCCCTTCTTGAGTAGAGAATAGATGGTTTGTTTCCTTATCTCTGAGACAATAGGTATCCTATACGGCGTGAGACTCATGATTACTCCACCTCTATCTTTTCATATTTCCTTTTAAGCGCCTCCTTCTCGAGCGCGACAATTTTCTCTATTCCCTTCAAAGCCATCTCAAGAGCCTGCTCTAGTTCTTCTCTGCTCAGGACACCGTTGAGCTGAAATAGAGTAATCTCGCCTATGTCCGGGGCTGCGGCTACTGGCATATCTGCCTCGCCGTTTCCGTCCTCGAGTTCATCAACGTCTAGTACTAGTACGCCTTCGACTTTTCCGACTGCGACTCCCCCTACTAGGGCTTTCATCGGTATACCTGCATCTGCTAGGGCTAGGCTTGCTGCTGTTATTGCAGCTGTCCTTGTACCGCCATCCGCCTGGAGAACCTCTATGAATATATCTATGCTTGTTCTTGGGAATTTCTCTGTTAGTACAATGCTTTCTAGGGCTTCTCGTATAACTTTTGATAACTCTACCTCTCTCCTGCTGGGAGCTGGACTCTTCCTATCTGTAGTGGAGAAGGGTGCCATGTGATATCTTACTCTTAGAACTGCCCTGTCGGGGAGCAATACGAATCTTTGTATTGGTTCTTTAGGACCATATACCGCTGCTACTACCCTTGTTCTACCGAACTCGACTAGTGCGGAGCCGTCACTGTTATTGAGTACTCCTACCTCCATCTTGATGGGTCTCATTTCGTCGGGTTTTCGGCCATCGTGCCTTAAGCCGTCTTCTCTTATTAGTTTAACGCCTGGCTGTTTACCCATTACTCTACACCTCTTACCACTTTGAGTTCTTCTATGTATTTCTTTACTCGGTCCGTGAGACCTGTGAGATGGGCCTGCTCCTCTATCATCTTAATAGCCAATACTAGTATGGGCTCCATCTCGGGGTTTTTACATTGAATGTGGATCCTGCCGTTTACAGCTGCGAATATCTCGCATCCGGTTTGTGATTTAAGCATCTCTAACATGCTACCTTTCTTTCCTACTACTCTAGGAATCTTTGCAGGTTGTATTTCAATGATTTTACCGGTGTTTATTTTTCCTAGACCCTCGTCTCTGACTGTTAGTAGCGGGTTCCTTGCTCTGTCGAACGAGACGACTTTTGCCTTGATATAGTCTCCTACTTGAAGATATCTGGAGAGTTCGTCTTGTTGGGGATTGAATGGTCTCCCTAGGAAGTCTTGTGCTGTGAGCACTGCCACATATGGACTGTTAATATCAACATACCAGTTCATTATTGCCACACTACTTACGAGTCCTATTATAACGTCGCCCGGCTTTGGAACATATACTGTTTGGAGTGGTAGGAACACCGGCTTCTCCCGCTCGTCTAGTAGGCCCACTACAGCCGCTATCTTCTCGCCGTTGTACTCGTACACGTAATTCGTGTCTCTAACAATAGTTTCCGGCGGTAGCCTCTCTCCAGGTACCACTATTCTTCGCTTGTCCATTATTTTACCACCTTCACATCGATTTTCGCGGATCCCCGTGTTAGGTTTTGGAGTCTGGATACTACATCGATTTGGGATCCTGCGGGTATTTCAAGTTCTACTAATAGGCTTCCATCTGTTTGCCAGTCTGTTCTTTTTACCTCGCCTAGTCTGCGGAGCTCTTTGTATACTCTGCCAGAATATTGGGCGGGGATAAGGGCTCGTACAAGTGCTTTCGCTATGCGTATAGGCATTAGTCTGGCTATTTGGCGTACTGCTTCGAGAGCCTGGCTCTCCGCGCTCTTAAATGGATCTACGCCTATCCTGAGTTGCTCGAACGCGGTCTCTATCCTTGCCTCTGGTATGGGTTTTCCTGTTTTTGGGTCGATCGCGTTACGGGCTATGTATGTGATTATCTGGCGTTTTTTGGCTTCTATTAGTTTCCGGCGTTGATCTTCTGTAAGCTGTATTTCTCCTTCTTTTAGGATTTTTACCGCTATTTTCTTGATGTCGTCTGTTCCGAAGGCTTTTTTGACTTCTTCGGGGCTCGCCTTTAATCCTTTTTTAACGTCGCGGTATATTGTGTCTGTCCAGAGGACGTCGTCTAAGTCGACTTTTTCGCCTTCTTTGAATTTAAAGGCTGGATCTGGCCTTACTAGAATTTCGAATCTTTTTCCTTTTATCGTTATCCATGCGACTATATAGTCTTGTTTTCTTCCCATACTCTGGCCCCAGGATTATCTGATATTGTTTCCAGTTAAATTTTAGAGAATCAATTTCGAATCTTGTATTAAAAATAAATTAAAATAATTGAGTTATGTAAGTTATTTAGTTAGTTCATTGCTAATTGCATCAACATATTTCCGTATCTCGTCAGCACTCATTTTCCTGAAGACTGGTTTCTCAACTGTTATGTACCCGAGCTCCACAAAGTTATGGAATTCATCCACTAACGCGGCGGGCTGTTCCTCGCCAGTTTCTATTCTTGCTTTGAACAATGCTTTGAGGGCTAGTTTAACTAGTCCTTCGAAGTCTAATTCCTTATTATATTCTTTCTCTAGAACCTCCGTAGCGTATCTTTCTCCCATTCCTATCGCGACCGCATAATAACTAAAGAATTGTCCTCCTGGATCTGTTTTAATTAGTCTTGTGTCTCCTTCTGGGTTTATTCCACCGAAAATCAACGAAACGCCAAAGGGTCTAACACCTGCGTGCTGTGTATATGCTTGCTTTATGTCTGCTATAGCTCGAGCAACATAGTCGACGCTTGCCTTTTCTCCGTATAGGAGCCTATGTCTTACTGCGACTAGTCTTGCTTGGTCAATAAGTATTCTGCCGTCGCTCCCCATGCCTGCGAACGCTACGCCTATATGGTCGTCTACTAGATAGATTTTCTCGATACTCTCCAGGTCTAGGAGCCTCGTTATCTGTCTTTTTTCTGCAGCAATAACAACTGCTTCTTTGCTTCTTATTCCTAGACTGGTCCATCCTTTCCTTACTGCTTCGAACGCGTATTTTACCTGGTATAGGTCTCCCTCGGGGGAGAAGATTGTCGTAGCCCTATCGTATGCCGTTGGTGGTGCTCCTAGTGCCACTCTTTGTCACCTAGTTTTACCGCCATGTCTCGTGGTGTATTGCAGGCTATTTAGATCTATTCAAATACTCTGCCATTCCTAGACTAATACTATATTAATAGTCTCTAGAAAACTACTCTTTCTTCATGGTCCCTATGATGAAGAGACCGACCAATGAGTGAGATGATTAATCTATCTCTCCCCTGAGGGATGCTAGGTGAATATGCTACTATTGATGACTGTGCTCGCGATTACTATGGCAATAGCCTCGATCATTATATCAATCTATCTACTTCGGCAGACTCGAAACCTTAAGAGATCAATAGAGATACTGACGTTTGGCTTAAATGCTAGAAAGCTAGAACGTAAATTATCCGAACTTGCAGAGAGGCCTAGGAAACGCTACGTTGTATTCGAGATCGTAGCCGAACAAGACCTGAGCGAAGCCGACATCCGTAGATCCCTGTATGAACTAGCTAGGGATGTGCTGGGTGAATCTGGTTTTATAAAGAGTGGGTTTCAACTTGTCTATTTTAACAATAATACGAATAGAGGCATCATAAGAGTAAGAGAACCCTATAAGTTAAAGGCACTCGGTGTGCTTGGCTTGCTTAGAGAGATATCGGGTGTCCAAGTGCTAGTTACACCCCTAGGTACTAGTGGGACAATCAAACGTGCAAAGAAGATCGCTGATATGAAGTAGTTATAAAGTACCCTACCTTTTGGCGGCGACTATCTTTATAACGTCTCCGTCTTGAAGGAGATAGTTTTCTCCTATTCGTTGTTTTGTCTTCGCGTTTACTGCATAGATGAAACTTTTTCCTAGATCCGTGTGTATCTTGAAGGCGAATTCTCTAGCAGTCGTTCCTTTCTTTACGAGAATAACGTCTGGGAGCACTCTACCCTGTTTATCGGTGAACTTGTTAGGGTCATCCACGGGATACACTGTGATCATTTCTAAGACATCGAAAACGGCTGTATTAAGAGCCTGCTGGACTCCTGTCCCTCCATATTTTTCCATTATGTTCTTCTTTATCATTTCAAGGATTCTTGTCGTTTTCGGGTCTAGTTCTTCGATTATCTCGAATGAGTCGTCTCCGGGAATATACCTGATCTTTCCTTCTTTTGCTAGTTTTCTTAGAAGTAATTCTGCCGCCGCGCTTGTCGGTATGATCTTATAATCTGGAAACTCTCTTTTCATTCTTTCATAGTTCTCATGGGCTCTAGGCAAATCAATTTTATTCGCAATAATTACTATTGGTTTAGATATTTTTCTTAGTACTTGCATGAATTCTCTGAGTTCTTCTTTTGTCCAGTTCGTCAGTTTCTTATCTATCAAACCTGTTCTCTCGAGAGCCTCGGCGACATGCGGTTTGGTTATACTTAATCCGCTTAGTCTCTGTGCCAGTGCTCCTGCTATGTCGAGGGTTTTACTGGCGTCTATTGTTCTAGCAACCTTGTCCCAGTCTTTCTCTATTATAGAATACATCCATTCATCTATTTCATAGATGATTTGCTTTACCTCCTCTACAGGATCATAGGTTCCCGGTTTTACAGGGACTCCTTCGGGATCAGTTGATCCACTTGCATCAACTACAAGAAGGAGAACATCTGCTCTCCTAAGGTTATCAAGGAACCTGTTTCCGAGGCCTCTACCCTGATGAGCTCCTGGAACAAGGCCGGCTACATCCATAACCTTTACAGGTATGAAGCGCCAGCCCATGAGACATATGCTGTTTGATGCGTCGCATTTCTCTAATCCCAGTTCAACATGTACGCATCTTTTTCTAAGATATGCAACTCCTATATTTGGATCAATTGTTACAAATGGCCTATTGCCTATTTCAACGGTTGTCTCTGTAGCCGCCGCAAAGAACGTTGATTTTCCTACGTTAGTTTTACCTACAATCCCTATCAGTATATTGCTAGGCTCCATGACCTGACTCCTCGTCATCCACCATATACTGATCTAGGTATAACATTTGCATTAATCTCTACGCCTATAATAGATGGTTCAATAGACAAGATTTTATTTCTCCTGTATTACTTCGTGGACTAGGACAGGTATAAGAGTTAAAACCTTGGCCTATCCGATTTGAGAAGAGGGATGGTGAAAGATGGCAAAGTCGATGTACCACTATATAGCCGAAGCCTGGAAGAGGCCGTACGACGGAGTCCATGGCATGCTGATGAAGCAACGGCTAATCCTGTGGCGTAGGCAGCCTGCTATAATCCGAGTCGATAAACCCACAAGGCTTGATAGGGCTAGAAACCTCGGTTACAAAGCTAAACAGGGAGTAATCGTCGTAAGAGTGAGAGTAAGGAAGGGAGGCAGGAGGAAGCCCAGGCCAAACAAGGGTCGAAGACCTAAAAGGATGGGTGTCTATGGATTTGCACCTGCTAAGAGTATAAGGCTCATAGCCGAGGAGAGGGCTCAACGCAAATACCCCAACATGATAGTTCTAAACAGCTACTATGTCGGAGAAGACGGTCTCTATAAATGGTACGAGGTAATCCTTGTAGACCCACATCATCCAGCTATAAGATCTGATCCCGAGCTATCATGGGTAGCTTCTGGCAAGCATAAGGGCAGACCCTTCAGAGGACTAACAAGCGCTGGAAAGAAGATGAGAGGACTAAGGAAGAGCAGAGGACTAAGAGGAACACACAAGTACAAGTGGAAGAAGAAGGCGAAAGAAAGAAAACTAAAGAAGAGGCATGAGGCAAGCCGCGGCGCAAGACTCATCGAACCCGATTACATAAGAGAGAAATACCATAAGGGAGACCTCCAGTAGCCCTCCTATAATTTTCCTCTACTGAAAATCTCCCTTTGTCTCTACCAATATTATAGGAGTAGCTATCCCGTCACCGTCAGAGAATCCTCGAATAAAATTAGAATACTCTGCGAAACGATAGATAGTTGGTAGAGTGGGTGAGTAAGGATTGCCGATAAAACACGCCCAACTAAGAGTATATGTCCACGCTACTGAAGATGAGGAAAAAGTGCTTCAGAGCATAAAGAATTCCTTGCCAGAAGAGGTTCTACGAGAAGCTAAGATCACAAAAGAGACCTATCACGGACATTATGGAAATCCGATAACCGTAATTACGGTCACAATCAATAACCCGAGATTAGCGGAAAAAACTCTCAATTATCTCCTTGAAAAGCTAGGGACATCTGGTAGACTCATATTATCCTCTAGTCTCGAGGACCGCGTTGATAAGGGCGGATCGCTTTTCTTCAGAATCAGCAAGCAAGACGCGTACATGGGATCGATAACGATCTATGAGACCGATGATGTTATCAGGATATCTATAGGATTTAGCGGAAAAAGGAAGGATGCCATCGAGTACTATAGGAGGATGTTGGAGAGTGCAGAAAAAAGAAAGAAGGACTCCTAGGTTTTTCGTCGATCTTTGTATTCGTCCTGCTTCCCATAAGGAAGCGGTCCACATGATTAGAACCCTAATAGGCTTTGGGTATCGAATAATAGGTGTTGAAGCTCGAAACGATATCGATATCGAGTCCCTTAGAAAAGAATTTGGAGAGGGAATCCTGCAAAGGATCACGCTAAGAGTCAATAATAAGAAAGAGTTTAATCGCGTAGTCTCGAAGAAGCTTATCAATAATAATATTATTGTATCGGTTGAAACCAGATCATTAGAGGTTGCACGATTAGCCGCTGTCTCGAAGAAGGTAGACTTACTTACATTAGTTCCTGGCTTGGAAAAAGCCGTGGACAAAAGCACTAGAACCTTGCTTTCTCAGAAGGGTTTTGGCGGTATTGAGATCGTCTTGTCATATATTGCAAGGAATAAGGAGAATAGATCACATATACGCGTCTGGAAGTATTATTATCAAAGCTTAAGGAGAGCTTCGGGATACATGATTCCAGCGACGGTATCTAGTTGTGCTGAGAGTGTTTTCGAGTTATGGCATCCTATGCAGATAGTGGGTTTTGCCTCGCTATTTGATGTTCCGATGGAGATTACCAGGTCTTGGATAACTAACGTTTCAAGAGTCTTAGGGAGGATCCATTATTCTGCGAGATAATATCTTGGAATATCTCATACTCTCTTCGAAGAAGTTTAAGACTTGCATACGGATGACGTATTATCTTGTGCCATGGCGGATCGAATGTGACTGGCCACTCTGCTAGATATTTCTCCGGTTTAATGCCTGATTCTCTAACCGCCCGTCTGAACGCTCCCAAGCCCTTTCCGTGGCGTGCCCAGGAGTAGATTATCTTAGAAACCTCTCTATCTCCTCTAGACAATATAGTTTGTATTCTTGCCCATCTTGGATCATACCATGATGCTTCTGCTCCTACCTTCCTCGCTTCTTTCCCTATTAGCCTAATTATTTTCCGTGTAGCAAGGTAGTCTTTTAGAGGTGCCCATTGTAATGGCGTTACGGGTTTTGGCATAAACTGGTTGATGGAAATTTTGAGTTTCCCGCCAGCTTTTGCGAGTAGCATCGACGAGTCTCGTATTAGACTTATAATTTCACTTATGTCATCCTCTGTTTCTCCTGGAAAACCGACCATGATGTACATTTTTACTTGTCGGAGGCCTACTCCAAGCGTTTTTTCGATTATTTCTAATACAAGATCCTTTCCTATTCGTTTATTTATTGCGTTACATAATCTACAGCTAGCAGTCTCTGGCGCAATTGTTAGGGTCTTTTGTCCTCCTTCTTTGATCAGTTCTAGTCTTCTCTCGGTTAGCGTTTCTGCACGTATGCTTGGCACAGATACTTCGTACCCCATAGATACCGCGTATTCCAGTGCCTTCTCTGCATCTGGATTATCGAAAAAGGCTAAGCTATAGAAGCTAATCTTGTTGTATCCTTGCTCCCTAGCGTTATCTATTAGGTTTTTTAATGTATGGAAGCTCCTATCGCGTTTCGGCCTAAATATAAAGCCCTCCATACAGAATCTGCATCCGCGCCCGCATCCTCGGCTAGATTCTATAGCATAGCTTCGTCCCCAGACTGGTTCTACTCCCGGTGGAAGTATTTGGTCAAATATCACCGTGTGCTTGTCCAAGTCTCGAGTGTAGATTCTCTCTACTTGTTTCTCCATTTCTAGTCCTGGAACTATAACTCCCCTTAGCTCTGCTAATCTCTTCAGTTTAGTGGTCTTTGAGGTTTTCTCAGAGAGTATCGATATTATATCGTCAAAAACTTCTTCTATCTCTCCTACTAGGATCATGTCTAAAAAGTCTAGTACGGGGAGAGGATTAGCAGTTACTGCTGGGCCCCCTCCTATCACTATAAGATTATCGTCTGCCTTCGACCGATATGGCATTATTGACGTCTTATCATAGAATTCTACTAAATCACGGTACATGATCTCATATGGTAAGCTTACAAAAAGAGCATCTAGCTTTGCGGGAGATGAACGTGTGTCTTCTAGTTCAATGTCATCGTCTAAAAAATAAGTTCCCGCATACACATTGTTTACTCTCAGCATATGTTTTAGAAACCTAAAAAATAAACTCGAATATGCAACATTTCTGGGAGCCAGGTAGCCTATACCGATCCGTCTGGTCAATCCATTACCCCATCATTATCGTCGATTTCATCATATAGCATTGTAATTATCGCAATGAGCGCACTTGAGACCGCATATTCAGTTGATAATGTTATTCCGGGAGCTATATCAATTACTAGATCGGCGAACCTATAGACTCCTAGAGGGATACCTTCTCTTGATCCTGCTAGAATGTTTATTTTCCCCGGCTTAGCGAATATCTCTTTGAGATCTCGTCCTACCTCTGATACTGGTTTTCCTTCTGGCTCGAGAACAATTATTGGCTCGTTGCTATGTGCTCTAACGAATTCATAGAGATCTTGTACATAAACTGGGACTTTCCACGGTTTCCTATTGTTATAGGATTTCTTCTGCACTCTGTATCTTGACTCTATACCTTCTCTTAACCCCCTTAGAAATGTTTCAAGCTCATCTGCGGGCACCTTTCCTATAGGGGCGATTACGAGTTCTCCGACCTCGAAGTTCTGAATTTCTCTACCTACACGGATACCCATATTCTTGCATGCATCAAGAGGACCTAGGTAAGGCATCTGCACCACTCTTATTTTTCTAAGAATCCTGTGCACAGGCTTCTTGCCGGGTGGGAGTTTTCTAAGCACGAAGTTTCCTGGCACAATCGAGATATAGGCTTTATCTCTTATGATCTCTACTAATACAATTTTATCGGGGTTAGAAAGATTTACACAAGCTCCTGTCTCTCTCCTTACGGCATCGCCTACGACTATGTTTACATCAATGCTTGTAAAGTTATGTTTTCCTCTTCTAACGGTTCGAACCGCAAAACACTCTTTTCTATCTATCTTGTTTCTAGAAATCATTGAAGCTGTCTCCGCTATTTTCTGCGGATCAGCCTCGGCTACGCCCTCGATCAATATTATTCTGTCTGCTTCTGGTATCTCGCTCGATATAATTGAAGCTTCCTTTTCCCGATCCCTACATCCATAGACGAGGACCAGGCCCTTGTAGCCTCTTGGCTCGGGTACTGCCTTGAGCCATGGTATTTTCTCCGTGATAAGTGTGGCCGCTATCTTCTCCATGTTTAGCGGCGTTTTTATCAAGATGCATGGATCTTCAGTGGATCTCTGCAACCGGAGCACCCTTTTACTAGCACATACAAACATACTAGTTTAAGAAATTCTCTGAATTCATAATTATTGACAAGAAGAAAGTTTGAGAGATTAATAAAACAATCTTACTACTCTAGGCTCCTTTCTGCAATGGTGAAATAACAACTGCCTTCTCGGGGCCATTAGGACCGGGAACCCATAATAGTTTTGATTTAGCGATCTCGACTTTCCTTATCGCATATATCTTCCTCGCTGCTTGCTCTATGTCGAGTGCTAAGCTTCCTTCCTGGTCGCTGAATACCATTGCCTGGATGAACTCGTCTAGTGTGCTTTCTGATGCTCTCTTTTCTATTACTTCTTTCATTCTCTTTCTTATCAAGCGTTTGTGGCTGGTGTTGCATCTATATCTAGTGAATACGACTGCTGTTACTCGGAGACCGTATCCGTCTTTTGTCCACACATCAAATATACCTGTTATCTTGCTGCTTTTTCTCCTCGTGAGAGACCTCATGTAGTCTCTTAGTAGTTCATGTCCTTTGAACCGCGTGTATGCTTTATCACCGTCTACGTTGATAATCTGGAAGTAAAGTTTGATATGTACATGTGCAAAGTCTCCTGTGATATCGAAGAGTGTTGTTTCCATTACACGTCCAATCAGTTTAAGCGGGTCATCGGCTGGTGTAGTTCCTAGAGGAATCTCTCCGAAGACAGGGGGTGCTATAACCGTGTACCATTTTTTCATTCTCCATTTGTCTCCTGTTACTCTACTGCGTCTTCTCCTCGCCAAGCCTTTCACCTACCTTTCCTAACCTCGTTAATCCTACCACATCCTCCTCTAGAGTGTTGCCAGCTTATAGAGTTTAAAGATCTTTTCTAGCATTTAAACTATCTATTTTATCTATAACTGATAACGATGCCCTGAGAGTCATAAGAATATCATCTATAGTGTTGCGTAACGTAAGGACTCGTTTAGGATCCTCGCATCCTCTTACTATTATTTCACATTCGATTCTGTTTCTTGTTTCCCTACACTCTATAGATATATGTTGGGGCGATACGAGATTATCTGGCTCGATCGACTCTAGTACATCTCTTGGATAACGTGTTTCAACTTCTATCTTAGCTTTACACCTCATTGTCTCTCCGTATTGATCTTTACTAATACTCCATCACCCTCTAGAACTTTAGCGTCCTTCAGTCTTTTCAGCGAACCTTCGCCAAGAGCATACTCTATCTGATACGACGATGCTACATACTCTTCATCGCTCTCTAGAACCAGTATAGACTCTCTATCTATCTTCTTTAGGAATGAAAGAGCCATCCATAATAATGTTAGCGAGGTCGGACGAGCTAGTGTTACTAAATAGGTTCTTGCCCAGGTTATCTTCTTTATTCTCTTGGGCATTGCTTCAGATACCTGTTCCGGAAATTCTTTCGAATACGACAATAACATTTGTTCTATAACCCTGTATTCGTTTTCGTAATCAAGCGAGCTTGCTAGGAGAGGTGCGGGCGATCTAAATACCTCAGAGGCATATAGAAGAGCATCGCTTGCAAGACGATAGTCCTTTATGTGTCCAGTAGCATTCCGTGAGACAAGAATAGCTCCTAGATAATATGAAGCATCGAGCTCCGTTAGCGAAGAGTACTCTTTTATCCTGGACAGCAATGATACCGCTAGATTCTCGAGATCCTTCTTCGAGATCGTCTCTAGCGTCTTATCAGATATTCTTCCGAGACCGGAGGCCTGAAGAAACCTATCGCACTCTTCTTTGTTACCAGTAAAAGTCGGATAATACGGATTCACGGTTATAGAAATACTTTCACATATCGTCAACTCATGTGGCAGATACGCCTTGAGAGTAGTTATAGAATCTAAGCCTAACCTATCGGTTGGAAGCATCCGATCAACCGCTACAGCATCTACACCGTAGAACCGTCCCCTGGGATCAATATTATCTCCCTTATACATTGCGGAGAGAAGAAGAGCCAGAAGCTCTCTTCTCGTGAATATTCCTCCCATAGATAAAAGTAGTAACGCGACCATACCTGGAACGCTCCCATCTCCATCTAAAAAGACCGCGTCCGGTGGGGGGCTCGATGATATTCGCCTGGCTACTGCGAATAGGGGAGCCTCTACCTGGCTAGTTCCATAATCTACCTGCTGATATCCGAGAAGTATCGTTGGAATCTCTATCTTGCTTGGAGGCGTGATAGATGTCTTCAAAACAGGTCTGGTACCTAGAGAAGCCGAGACACTGTATAGTACAGAGGCTGCAAGTACAGAGTCGAATCTAGGATAGCTCCAGATGCGCAAGTATCCAGAGCTCACAGACTTTTCCAACAGCTTGGATAGATGACGAGATGCTGCATCAAGATGTCTATCTAGACTTTCCCCTAGCTCTAGTCTTAGCTTTAACAAAATACTCACACCGCGATATATTATAGAGAGTAGATGCGAATTTATAGGGTCAATGTAGTCTTTGATCCTCTAAAGAAATAGATAATATAGAATGCCAAGCGAATTCTGGCACCATCTGAAAGTGCCGAGAAATATTGAGGTATGGGAAAGAGAACGGTTTTAACGCTATCCGTACTCTGCGACGAGGAGCTTTGCCTGTTCTGGACTGTATTTCCAGTCCGGTGGTAGGACTCCCTTTCTCTTATAGTATTTGACTAGGCGCCTTATCTTCGACTCGAGATCCATTAGTCCCTTCTTTGCGTGTAGATCTTTTGGATGCTCGCTGAGATGCCTCCTAAGGTTCACGGCTTTTCTAATTAAGGTCATTAGGTCTTCCGGTAGTGGTGGTGCTAGGCCCTTCTCCTTCAATACCTGGGTTATTGACTTTCCTAGAATTGGTTTTACGAGAGGAATACCTAGCTGGTCTCTTAGAATTATACCTATCATGCTGGGCCCATAGCCCTTCTTTGCTAGCTCTTCTATTATGAGCTCTATGTCCTCTGGACTATATACGAGCCAAGCTGGTGGTACTGGGCGTGCTGGCCTTGTAGACTCTGACTTGCCCTTATCCCTTTTCTTGTTCATATTTTTCTCCCTCTACACCCACATAGTGGATATTCCAAGTCGCCATATAAGGCTTGCCATTAAATTTCTACATCTATCCTCTTAAGCCAGTGGGTAAATGATGTTGGCTAATGATGAAAAACTCGTAGATTCAATTAATGGAGTTGAGTTATGTAAAATAATAAAGAGACTGAATAGGTTCGTTGTTCTAGTTGAGCATAACAATCATATCTACAGAGCTCTTTTGAGAAACACTGGGAAACTATATGGAATCATAGAACCAGGTAAGCATGCCGTTTGTACATGGAAGAAACAAGGCAAGACTCATTTTAACTTAATAGGCGTAATTGATGTTGATGACTCTATTGCCATTGTAGACACGAATCTACAAGAAAAAATCTTTATGAAATCTATCGAAAAAGGATATCTCCACGAGTTCAAAAAATGCAAAGTAGTTAAGCGAAATCCTAGAATAGGCAATTCAAGGCTGGACTTTTTACTGGAATGCAGAGGAAAACCCGTCTACATTGAACTTAAAAGTGCAGTTATGAGAGGCGAAGACGGTGTTACGGCACAGTATCCGGATACTCCAAGCGACAGGGGAGTCAGACATATGCTATTATTGCTTGATCTCAGGAGAAAAGGGTACAGACCTTATTTGATCTTTATCTCTGGTCTTCCCAATGTAAAACGGTTTGCTCCTAATTATAAGGTGGATCCCAGACTAAGGGATATCGTTCCTAAACTTAGAGATAATGGAGTAGGTGTTCTTTCTTATAGGCTACATGGCGAGATTGTCAATAATGATCTCTATCTTTATATTACTAGCCGCTCTATTTCTGTAGTGGTATAGAGTGCTTTTCTTGCTATAGATTGAGAGATTTATTTAGTCTTTCTAATATGTCGTTACAGCAACTTCTTGAGATGTCGGTATCGAACAGTGCAGGGTCCTTTCCTTTCATCCAGACATATATGTATTTCTTGATCTCGCCTTCGCTCATTATATAATTATATCTCAGTATTCCGTCTGCAAGCTCGGAGAGAACGTTATATTCGTAAGGGTCGGAGGTTGCTGCCGCTAACATTGTAAATATACCTTGTGCTTTCAGCGATAGTATGATGTTATCGAATAGCTTTATATCTCCGGCTTCTTTGAATATCATTTTCCTGAGAAGCTTGTGTACTCCTAAGACGAGTAAAACGTCCGGCTTCTTTTCTGTGATGATATCCATGAATAGTGAGTAAAGCTCTTGAGCACTATATGCTGCTGGGTTAATTCCGACTACTTCTACTTGTTTTTCAAATATTTCTATTAGTTTTTTGACTGCCTTATCGTCGAAGTTAAATGTTTCTGCTAGCTGTATTTCAAGTATCTTTTTGATCTCGTCTGGCGACATATCATAGGATAGAATGAGTGTTCTAGCGTTGTTTAGAAGGGTAACTGCAAAGGTGTATGTTATTGGCCTGACAGGCCGTGCATCGGAGGGGAACGAGAGTAGAACTATCTCGCCCTTATACAATTTTCCGAAATAGTCTTCTATTACCGAACATGGAGGCTCCAAGTATTTCGCTGAGTCTATTCCGGGTACTAGTTCTAGCCGTGGCGGTGTCCATACGACTATTCCTTTGCCTGATCTTATGAAGAAAGGTAGTCTCGCATAGTTTAGCGGGTATCCTCGTAGTTTTCTTATCTCCATTTCTCTAACTATTTGGCCCTGCTCTATGTAATGGTATAGTATAAAGACTGCATCAGCGACGAAGTCTACGCTTCCTAGTATTGGTTGTTCTCTTTGACCAAACGGTATCTCGGCTATTAATACGCCGAGCCCTCCTGTTAGTTCTGGAAGCGTGTAGAAGAAGTTCTGTACTACTGCTCTTCTACCTACATCTGGTGTGTATGCTTCGATCAGTGGATTAATAGAATCAACTATTATTATATCGGCGTTTAGTTCATAGATCATTCCAGATATTTTTGCTACTACTTCTTCTGCTCCTTCCTGGGTAGCCACTAGCGGTAGCTTTACAAACATGAATCTTCCTTCTCTTTCAAGTGCTTCTAGGTCCATTCCAAAGTTTTTCATGTGTTTGTAGAACTTCTTCTTGTTCTCTTGAAATGATACATAGAGCGTTCTTTTCCCCTCAAGACCGTTGTGATATGCTATCATTGCTGCAAATGTCGTTTTTCCGGCGCCAGGATGTCCTCCTATTGTTATTAGCGATTCTTTATAGAATCCTCCTTTCAGTAATTCCTCATCTATGCTTTTTATACCTGTTTTGAATTTGTACTCCATCTCATGACACCGCAGTATCCGACTATCTTAAATATCTATTTCTTCCTTTTATATAAAAAGGAGTTACCAAGATTAAATAAAGTATAAACAATTGTCCTATCCTTTAATAATAATCATGTTAATGAACCTATTAACATATTGATTATATTCCATATAGTATTCTATATAGTCTGCCTTCTATATATAAATCTTTTCTATTTTTGCCTATTAAATAAAAAAGAAAATATTATTGAATTATTTTATTGTTATTGTTTTGCGCAGGCCCTGTTTAGGAATTCTTGGGCCTGCTTCTTTTCTTCTTCTGATGCGTTGTCGTCGTAGCAGAACCACCAGTCGTAGCACTTGTATTGTTCTTTTCTCTTCATTGCTTCCTCGTATGTTGATGCTGGTGGTACGATTAGTTTGTCTCCTATGAGTTCGTTGTTTGGCCAGTTTGCTGGTACTGCTCTTCCATATTTGTCGCCGACCTGTAGTGCTAGGACCATTCTTAGTATTTCGTCTATTAGTCTTCCTAGTTCTAGTGGATAGTAGAGTATTGCTCTTATGGTTCCTTTATCATCGACTATGAATACTGCTCTTACCGTGTGTGTTGCGCTCTCAGCATGTAGTAGGCCTAGCTTTTCTGCTACTTTGCCTTGTGGGTCTGCTATTATTGGGAATGGTATTTTCATGTTGAGTTCTTTCTCGATCCACTCCTTCCACTTGATGTGGCTGAATGTGCTGTCTACGCTTAGTCCTATTAGTTCTGTGTTTAGTTTTTTGAAGTCCTCGTATCGTTTTGCGAATGCGTAGAACTCTGTCGTACATACTGGTGTGAAGTCTGCAGGGTGACTGAATAGTACAAACCATTTTCCTGCGAAGTCGTCAGGAAGTGTAATTGGGCCGTGGTCTGTGACTACGGTCATCTGGGGGAATTTTTCGCCTATTAGAGGTATTTGTCCGGGCATTTCTATCACCTCTTTCTTCTAAATTACTTTTATGTAGAAATCGCTATTTAAATCTTGACATATATTAAACAGACAAATCCGACACACTAACCTTTATATCCAACACACCATATACTCCACAGTCTGGGGAGGATGCGGCGGTCGTCTAGCCTGGACTAGGACGCCGGCCTGCCAAGCCGGAGGTCCCGGGTTCAAATCCCGGCCGCCGCACCATAATCACCTAATATTCTACCTGTCTAGTATAGAGTACAATAGAAGTAAATTACCAATATTCAGAAGAATCCTTATACGAGAGGCTTTCCTTCGATCCCCTTATCTTTTACAGGTCTAGCTACTGGTAGCTTATAGACCGCCTGTAGTATTTTGTACGCTTCTCTCCTGGATAGAAACTGGTTGTTATTACCACAATACGGCGAGTAGACACATTTAGGACATCCGTTATCGCAGTCGCATGATGCAAGAATGTTTTCGGCTATATCGTGTACTTTTTCTAGTCTTTCGTATATGAGTCTTGATGCACCGTTTCCTCCCGGAGTCGAGTCATATATTATAATATGGCCGCTAGGATAGCTTATTCCTCCGAGATCTGTGTCTGAGGCTCCTACCACGGGCTTAGAGGCCGATATGAGTGCGTGTTCTAATGCGTGATATCCGCTTATGAGGCGTATGGCATCCTTTATACCTGGGTTTGGATACTGGGTTACTAGGGCCTTTGTTCTCATTCTCCAAGTTATAGGATCATCGTAGAATACTTCTCCTAGCTTCCTACCAGTGTATTCTTCCCTTATGACATATCCTGTGACGGTTATTAGAAGATCGACTTCTGCGTATGTCAGGGTGATCGATGAGAGCCTTCTTCTTTCGAGAGGTGTTATACTTGCTACATCGACCGTGTAGAGTGGTTTCGTGTAGAATCGTACGTCTGCTCCGACTCTTTTTACTACTGCAGTATATTTGTCCAGCTCAAGGCTCGTAACTAGATATGATCTACCAGCATGATAGTATATTGCTCCCGGATATAGATCGTAGAGTGCCTGCGGAAGCTCTCTTGAACCAATCTTCTTTTGCCCATCTTCTACTATTGATACCTGGGGACCTGCCGACCTCAGACCGCTTCCTTTTACTATCTCTCTAACCCTTTGCCAATCAGGATAGTATCTATCGCCAATCTTCTTGGCATAACCAATAGTGGACAGCTCGTCGAGCGCACGTCTAATAGGGGTAGGAAGCCTCGACGCTTCTACAAGACCTCTCTCCAACAGTATTGCTGCTCCATGTATTCTTGCTATTTCCATGTTGTCTGGCTCAATGTATGATGGATCAGGTTCTTGCTTGAAGAATTCCTGGGGTTTCCTTAGGAAGTATTGTTCTATTGGATCGTCGCCTAGAATGGTGAATATTATTCCAGGATTATCTCGTCTGCCGGCTCTACCCGCTCTTTGAAGATAGCTTGAGATGCTTCTAGGTAGTGTAGCCATTATGATTGCGTCGAGGTCTCCTAGATCTATTCCGAGCTCCATTGTGGGCGTCGCTACTAATCCATTAATTCTCCCTTCCCTGAAGTCATCTTCCACCTTCTTCCTATAGCTTGGATCAAGGCCCGCTCTATGGACTGCTACGTTAGCACTATAGCTTCTACGTGCTATTCTCGCGATAAGCTCGCTCATTTGCTGCGAGTCCACGAAACATAACGTCTTTAAACCGTTCTTTACAAGGAACGAGAGAATGAACGAAGCTATAGTCCATCTACTGGTGGTCCCATAAGATACGAATACATGATAGGCTGTCCCTTTTCTCCTAGACGGTCCCCTAACTACTTGTGGGTTTTCACCGAAGAGTTTTTCTCCTAGCTCTCTTGGATTACCTATGGTTGCTCCTGCTCCAATAATCAACATATTATCGTCTGCATAGTGTTTTAGTCTTTCAATAACCCACTTAACATGCGTACCGAAAACTCCCCGGTATACATGCATCTCGTCTAGGACTAATACTTTGACTCCGCTCACAAGTCTCCTTATTCTATCCGAAAACGCTAGACCATAATGCATCATGTCTGGGTTTGTAACGAGTATATGGGGAGGATCCGCATATATTTTTGTTCTCTCGTCTCGAGGAGTATCACCATCTAGAACTGCAACCTTTATTCCTAGTTTTCCCTCGGCTAGAAGCTTGAAGCGATAAAGCTGGTCTCTTGCAAGGGCTTTAGTCGGATACATGATGATTGCATAGGGTTTCTCGACTGATGGTCCTCGTTTTATGATGTCGTCAAGTATAGGTATTATGAAAGCCTCGGTCTTTCCGGTACCTGTCCCAGCGACTATTACCTGGCTTTTTCCTTCCATGTATAGTCTATAGGCTTCATATTGGAATAAGTGAAGTCTTAATATGCCGTAGCTTCTTAAAGCATTCGTGAGATATTCGTTTAATCCTATTTCCTCTATGCTCGGGCCTGGTTCTGGGTCTCCTTGCTTTTCTTTATAGATATAAGATATCGTTGCGCCGTATTGTTTGAGAAGCTTTTTTAGCGATAGGACTATGTTCTTTAACCGTTTGTTGTTATTGCTCCTCATTATAGTTAAGCACCTGTATTATGATTATATCGTCTAACATAGCCTTCTAGCCCTATCGATTTAATCGCGTCTTCAACTAGCCATGAATACTGTTTGTCTCCAGACACTCTCCTAATCTTTCTTTTCCTCAAAACTGCTTCATAAAGAAGCCTGCCGTCTCTATCATAGACCTGTAGTCGCCCTTTTACGTGTCCTCGTAGATTTCGGATTAGTTCAACATATACAATATACTCTATGTCGGGAGCATCTAGTTCTACTATGACGCTCTGTCCTCTAGCATATACTGTTTGTCCTTGTTCTTGCCTTGCTCCTGTCCCGGTAGGCTTTGTGACTACCTCTTTACGGTTCTTGTAGTATACTACGGCGAGCTTCCTAGAGGCATGCTTGCCAGTTCTACTCTTGGACGCTTCTATTATGAGTCTCATGCTTGGTCCCACTCGTCTCCATGATGACTTTGTCGCTAGGAGCTGTCCCCTCTTACTTGATGTTTTTACTGTAATTCTTATTCTTTGTCGAGCTAATAACCCTGCGGGGAAGAGGGTGAAGGTAATAGTAAAAGGGCTAGGGGTTTCGGGATCATACTTACTCTATAGATTATCACGTGAGCCCGATATCGAAGTATACGGCTATGATATATCCAAGAAGTATGTTAAACCCTGCGGAGATGCTGTTACTCTTAGACCTTGGATACGTGATCTCTTGGAAGAGCTAGATGTAGTTCGAGCGTCCGTGACAAATTACACGGTTAAAGTTGAAGGGAAAACCGTATTCAAAACCTCCTTGGAAAGACCATACTGGTATATTGTCGATAAAGCATTACTAGTTGAAAAGCTACGTGATCGTGCGACAAATAATGGGGCTAGAATAAAGTATCTAAGATCACATGATACAGAGAGACATTCATGTAATGGATCAAGAGACTGCATTATGGTTGACGCCCGGGGACCATTTCCACATGTTAAAACAACGAAATACGTTATAGCTATAAGATACCTTGCTAGTGCAGACTGGGACATGACACATGCTTTACTAGATTTTTATCCAAGAGATGGAGGACTGTTCTGGATATTTCCAGCTAATGCTCGGGAAGGTATTGTGAATTTTGGTGGAGGATTTTTGAATAGGCCTATAAACTATACTGAGGCATTCGTTAAGAAATACGTCAAGGATCTCCTAGGTAGCTATGACTTACTCGACAAGAGGGCATCTCCTATTGCTGTGTTCTCGCCTATAAGACCCGTGGAGAAGAACGCGGGGAAGATTCGGAAACTCAGGATAGGAGAATCTGCCGGTTTTATTATATCAACGGCTGGAGAAGGTAACCGGCCAGGTCTTGAATCAGCAGAAGCATTATATAATGCGATAATAGAAGGCGGCTCCCCCGAAGAAATAGCTCAAGGATATTCTCGTAGAGTAAGGACACTTGTATCTGAGGCCAAGGCGTCGAGATATGCCTTGAAGCTCGCTATTAGGCTTGGCAGTAGATTCTATGATTTCTCTAGATCCCTACCTGAAGAATTCTGGTATACATATCTACAGAGCAAAATAACGATTGGGTATCTGGTAAAAATCATATTGAAGAATCCGGGTCTTCTACGATATATGATCTAGCCACGTTTGTATCCTATTTTTCTGAGGAATTCGATTCTCTCTTTCTGGTCTTTCTCCGTTTCTACTCCTAAGGGAGTGAAGCCGTCGGCTATACCTAGTAGCGCTCTTTGATCTCCTAGGTCGGCGATAATCGCTTTTACGGGATTAGCGGTTGCAGCCTCGATGCTGACTACTTCCATTACGTTCTTTATTCTGTTTAGGACGTTTATTGGCCAAGCATTTTTAATGTATATAACGAATACGTGGCCGGCGGAGATTCTTTTGCAGGCCTCGATTGCTAAGTTGATTAGCTCTTTATCGTTGCCATCCCATCTTATTAGTCTTTTACCGCTAGCCTCGCAAAATGCTAGGCCGAATTTAATAGATGTTGATGTGGTAACGAGCGCCTCGTATAGGTCTTCTACTGTTTTTATGAAATGTGATTTACCGATAATGACGTTTGTTCCGTCTGGAACAGGGATTTCTACTGCTACAATGTTTACCATTGTCTCTACCCCCAGGTTCATGATTAATTATAGTGTAGTTTGAATCGAATAAGTTTGTAGCGAGTCATGTACGGTCCTTGCCGCGTAGAGTTATGTTTAGAGAGTGTGCAACATATTTAATGCCATAATATGCCAGGATTATTCCTACTCCTATCATTACTACTCGGTATACTGTCATGCTTAGAACAGCGCCTGTTCCTATAACTGCTAGAAATGTGAGCCAGGCGTAGTCCATCCAGACATGACTCGCATACATTACTGCAAGGCCTTTTCTACCATGTTCTACTGAGCTTTTAATAATGGGCTCTCCTACAGTCAACCACCATCCAAGAAAGTAGGGATTTAGCAGAGTTAACGATGCTCCTATCATCACTGCGAAAAACAGTGAACCCATAGCAATGGATTCTGAAGCTGAGATTTCGGAGCCCTTGATTCCTAGACTGAGGACTCCTACTGCGAAAAATAACATAAATACGCCTATTAGAAAAGACATTATGTTATTATACTTCTTTAACTTCCTAGAGACCCGCTCCATTGCTACAAATAAGAGTATAACGTAAGGTAGTTCTGCTATTGTATGACCTATCGCGAGTAGAATTCCACCTGTCCATCCATATATGGCGCCGAGAGCTAGTGCTGAGGCCGAGAGAGGTCCAGGGCTAAGAGCACCACTGGTTGAAAGAACCACTGTTTTTCCTATCAGGGCCAGCATGCTGTTTTTGTGGTTAATCTTTGCTATTGTAGTCATAGCAAGCACCAGTATGATTTCTCTGTTCTTGTTCTGAGAAATGAACCGTGCTAAGAATAAATCTTTACTTCTATAGACTTACTCTGATAGAATAAGCTAAAAGCTGACTACACGATTGGTACTTACAATTCTCATAGCCTGAATCCTAGTGACTCAAGAAGTTTCCTGCTCTTTCTGAGAGTATTAAGTGCCTCTAGGCCTTTCTCAGTAATATCATATCCATCTTCGGTTTTTACTACCAGGCCACTTTCTTCCAGAGAGAGTAGGATTAGTTTAAGTCTATCATAGGGAAGATTAGCATATGTGGCAATTCTCGTAGCTGGCATGGCTCCTTCCCGTTGCAGTACCTCGAGTATGTCGTGGACTATCCCCGCCTGGCTTCTATATTTTCTACGCACCATCGGTTGTTATCGCCCCCTACTCTCTCAGTAGCGACGAGGCGAACAGTACTAGGGGTGCAAGGCCTCGTAACAGCGTTGATAATGGTACAATCCACCAAGACGAGCTTGCGAACAAGAGCATTACAGGTATGAGATGACTAATTCCTAGAACTATATAGAAGATTACAGTTGGCAGTCTCGCCGAACCATATTTTCCTAAGACTATTGCGGCTGCAACTATCAGTACGAGTAAGTCTATGACATTGTAGTCTATAAACATTAATACGAATAACGGTATGATAGAGAATTCTTTGAGAGAGACTGCCGTTTCCTTTATCGATACTCCTGATACATAGTGCGAAGATGCCATAAGCGCATAGGAGATCGTGTAGAGTGGTATAGCGATAAGCGTTCCTCGATTGACTAGTATAGATAGAAGTTCTTGAGGTCTTCTTCCGGGGCCACTAATGTATGATGGTGCCATGATATTTACGGTAGCCTCGATAAGTAGTGAGATACCAAATATCGTCATTGCTATAGCTGAGAGTGTTAGCCCTTTGTCTTTTATGACATCTCCTAGCTTGAATAGTGATAGGCCGATATAGAGGCTTGCAAATGCCCCTAAATACGCGATCACTGCTGAGAGTAAAATGAATGTTTGAGAGTCCATTTATTTTCCCCGCGCCAAAGATTTTTGTATTATATCATGGTTTTTAGTTTGTTTTCTTTCTTCTTTTGAGCCTTAGCAACCCCAGATGATATAGTATGCCTCTATAGTTGGTATACGCATGTATTATTGCGGCTCCAGCAGCTATGAAGCTGGCATAGATGTGAATGTCTTCCCATGTCTCCTTTGATATGCCTAGTGCTGTGGCGTCTCCGCTTCCAGGTCCGGAGGGAGCTGTCTCTAGCATCATGCCTGATATCAGTATTATGAGTCCTAGTGCTACGAACACTATGACTGTTGCTCTTCTGGCCTCAAGTATGACGTTTCTTCCCATTATCGCTCACCCCCTCATTATGACGACTTTACGTAGTGCTCTCCGGTGGATTCTATCGTGATTTCCTCGAGTTTGTAACCCCATTTTCCACGCTGGCTGTATACTACTGTTACCTGGTCGCCTGGTTTAATCAGTTCAAGCAGGTCTTGTGACTCTATCTCGGTACCGTTTGGTGTTATCCACGTTCCTAATACTTTGATCTCGACGCCGTTTACTACTATTATTGATTCATTGATGTCGACTTCTTCTACTGTTCCTTGAAGAGAGTAGGTTGTTTCTGATCCTTCGCTGGATGAGCTTGTATCTAGGTTCCATATGTAACTTGATATATTGTCTGCGTAGAGCGGGAATGCGGCGACTAGTACTCCTATTATTATGGAGATTGCTAGACCGAGCTTGTAACTCATCATCGCTCACCCATAACTAAATAATTTTAATTATATTAATAATAAAA
Organism: Desulfurococcales archaeon; assembly: GCA_015521095.1. The sequence continues at coordinate 26,109 of WAOU01000100.1, forward strand.
ACAATATATGTTAATGGGAGGGGAAATTAGCCCTGGCCCCAGGCAGGTCCATGTGCATTCGCTGGACCCATTAACACACTAGAGATTGTTGCTTCGTATTGTTCCGGTGTTAGTAGCTGTGGCTGGTATGGTTCTCCTGTTATTTGTTCGTATTCGTTTGAAAACGCCTTTAAGTGGTGGGCGCTTCCGTTGACTAGGTTGCTGAATACCTGTATTATGTCTGGGTTATCTGTTGCGTTTATCAGGTTGTTTATGTCGATTATGTCTTTTTCCTCTATTAGGGCTCCTACTAGTATTGCGTCGGTTAGGCTCTGGCTTCCTTGCTCGATTAGCTGGTTGTATAGTTCCTGTAGTGTCTCGTTTGTGAATACTCCTACTTCGTCTATTACGGGGTCTGTTAGATTATACTTCTCGATTAGTGTTAGTACCGCGTCCATGTGGTTTTGTTCGCTTCTAGCTATGTTTTGGAATATTTGGAGTCCGTACATGTCGTAGAGCGTTAGGTATACGTCTCTGGCTAGTTTTTCTTCTTCCCTCATGAAGAGGATGCTATCTATTTCTTGTTGTGATAATGTATAGTTTACAGTTGTATCGGTGGTTGTGGTCTGCTCTGTTGTGGTTTCAGTAGTTGTATCGGTTTCGTTTATGTCAGTGGTTGTTACCGTGTCTAGGTAGCTTTGGTTTAGTGCAAAGGCTCCTGCTACTACTGATACGAGTATTATTCCGAGTATGATCTCATACTTCATTTCATATCACCTATCTTTCTTTTTGGGTTCTGTTTAGGATTGTTGTTGGCAGCTTTAAAATCGCGGACTCACAATTTGTGAAGCGTCTGGAGTCTACACATTGTGAGGCTAGAGGATTTTTCTTTAAATAAAATAGTAATAATGAAGTGTTAGCCTCCTGCTAATCCTTGATGTAGTAGAACGAGTACAAGTAGGATTATTGCGAGTATTCTTTGCGAATGGATAAGTCTCATTGCCAGTTTTATTTTCTTCCATTTTGCATATCTCATTATCAAGCCTGAAACGGTTAGGAATATTATGAGTGCTACCATTACGTATTCGAGTGTTGTGGCATATTGTATGTTTAGATATCCGTGGATAAACGCGGCTGTTGCTGCTATTGGGTTTCCTATGCTATGTATGTCGAGGGCGTATTTGTAGAGTTTCGGTGGGAGAGATATTCCTAGATATTGTCTAGCGTATTTTGGTATGATATAGATTAATGTTGCAAATAAGCCTCCGTAGAAGCCTATCGATCCTAGTGTTTCTTCTCCTTCGTTTTCCTCGTATTCTCCGTTGTATTCGTCGTCTGCTTTAGTGTTGAGTGATAGAGTTAGTATTGTAATTAGGAGCATTATAATTACTATTAGTGCTATATGTTGCATCTTCATATTGTATCTCCTTTCTAGGAAATAACTATTTCTAGGTATTTTATAGTTCACGTATTTTGTTTATTTTTACCATTATTCCTTCGAGTGTAGAAGCTTTCCCTGACTTACATATTGTGTATTCGATTTTTCCTTCCTTTACATATATTCTGACCGTCAGATAGGGTTCTTTAACCTCTACAGCGTCTTCAGCATCAATGTATTCTACTTTGTATCCGGCGAACTTCAATGTCCGGTATATTACATCTATAGAAATATCCTCGGTTTTCTTTCCGCTGGTTTTATCCTGTAGCTTCTTTAGTTCTTTTCTCGCATATTCTACCACTTCGGGACATGTATCATTGTATTCCTCTATTAGCTTTGCTAGTATTTTTTCTAGAACCCATAAGATGTTTGATCTCTCGGCGTATTCTACGAGTTCTCGCCAGTCATTGCTCTCGAAGTACTTTACTAGGTTTCTAGGATCACCGCCGTATACTGTGAACCTGTATTTGTCTTCTGCTCTTCCTAGCTGTTTTCTTAACTCGCTCATCGCGGATGCTGGAATTTTCTCTAGCGCCTCAGCAAGTATCTTGTTAGCAATGTTTCTAATGAAGTCTTTTTTTACGTAGCACTCCTCTACTCCGTTTGTTTGCTGGACCGCTGTCACCTTGAAACACCATTTTGTCTATTTTCGGTCGGATCAAGCTCTAAAAGTCTATTTTATGAGTGATCGGTGTTCCTAGTTCTGCTCTACTTTTTCGGCGTAAAGTGTTCTTCCGTGAACCTCTGTTATTCGTGCTGTGACTTCTTGTCCTGGCTCAAAGTGCGAGTCTGTTATCACGACCGTATAGCCTTGGTATACTCCTATTGGGTTTCCATCGTCGTCGACACCGGTTATTCTGATTTTTACAATGTCTCCTACTCGCATGTGTCTTCTTCCCATGTTTTCTTTTGGTTTACGGAAGGATGGATAAACGCTTAGTCTATTCATATCTGTCCGGTAAACATCGCTTCTTTTTCTTTTTCTTGCACGCACCAAACTTATCCCCGCTGTGCAATTACTGGAGTGGTTGTTTCACGACTTATATGTTGTTGTATGCTCTATATGATTAATTGAAGACGCTGTGGGTGTTGAAACACTTTATAGTAGTTGGGTCTTGCATGGTAATGAATCGTGAACAAAGGAGTGCTGGGTGGCTTGGAGACCCGCTTAATAATGGTATTAGTAGTAGCTGGCTTGATCTTGGCTGTCATTGCTGGTGCTTTTCAGGCGTATAGGGCTTATGAGCTGGCTACGGGATATGTTACTCATGGAAGAAGTTATGTAAGTGATGAGATATACTACGTTGATGTTGCTAGGCGATATCTCGTCGAGATATTTCACGTCGACATTAATTATTATGATATGAGTGGCAAGACTAGAGACGACTATTTTAACCTCGAACATCCTCCCCTCGGTAAATATATAATAGCGTTATCTATGGTTGTCTGTGGAGATCGTCCTCTTTGTTGGAGGCTTCCTGGCATAGTAGAAGCTGGATTAATTCCTGTACTTCTTTATCTTGCATTCCTTAGGTTTGGTGACAAGCATAGATTCTCCACTAGATATATTGTTGCTGGTGTAATAGCTGCGATTGCTGCAGGTAGTGATCGGATAATTTATCGTGATGCGAGTGTAGCATTGCTTGATATACACTTGGCGTTTTTCACCGCGTTGACGGTATTCTTTTTAGCGAGAGATCGCTTAATTGCTGCAAGTATTTCATCGGCGCTTGCATTTATGGTTAAAATGAGTGGGTTGGCAGCCATAGGTGGCGTGCTCTTTTATGTGTTTATACGTGGTGTCTCTCAGAGAAAGTATCTTGACATGGTAAAGCACTGGATCTCTGTTATATTCATTGTTATAGCTGTTTCTCTTGTCCTTTATCTTCCCCTCATTAATTATTTTGGGCCCAGTGAAATTGTAAAAGAAACCATTGCTGCCCTCAGATGGCATACTTCCTCGAGACCAGAGGGTCCTCCTACTTCTACCCCTATAGGTTGGATCTTTAACTCGAACCCGTTCTTTTTCTCTTTCTCACTTGTAAATGCGGCCGCTGTCACTACAACTATTATAGAGTTGTTTGGAGTAATAGCTGCCGGTATTAGTGTTATAGTCGCATTGATTAGTGCTATATGGAAGAAACGGCTCGTCAACGTGCCTGGCGGGTATACGTTGCTACTTGTATTTGCTATGTATGGCGTGATCTGGTTGTTGGGTAACCATACGTTTTACAGTTTCTATGCTGTTCAGCTTGCTCCGTTGTCCGCGATGGCTTTGGCGGAGTTCTTCTTGCTTGCTTCTCGGTTTATGGGTGGTGAATTTGGCTAACGAGTTAACTATCGGTATCGTTCAGGTAGGCCGTAGGGATGGTTCTTGGAGAGACTCGCTGGGTATGGTGCTTTCATTATTAGATAGTGTTAGAGATCTTTCTGGTGTTGATGTATTGTTTTTTCCAGAGAACTGGTTGTCTAGAAAACCTATGTTCTTAGAAGATTATTATTATGTAGGAGATATACTGTCTAGGTACGCTCCGATAGTATTCGTTGGTTTATCATATGTGTGGGTCGAGAGAAAGGTTCTCAGCCTCGGCATAGCTTCTCTAAATGGTAAACAACGTGTTGTCTGCGAGAAGATTTTTCCCTCGAGGGCCGTTGGCGAGAGAGACCTTATTGTTAGTGGGAAATACCATCCTCCCATACAAATAGATGAGTTCTGGAAAGTTGGATGCGTTGCATGTGTTGATATATTTTATCCGGAAACTAGTAGATTACTTGTCGTTGATGGAGCTAATATTATCTATAATCCAGCGTCGATACCCCTTGATAGAATAGATCTGTGGCACTCTGTGCTAAAGACTAGGGCCTCCGAAAACATTGTGTATGCGATTGGTGTTAATGGTGTAGGAAATGTTTATCCTGATGGAAGGTTAACGCCTGGACAGAGCATCATAATATCACCAGGCTCGAAAAAAGTAGAGGTCGCTGGATCTTCATCCACAGTATACATCACTAGTCTCGATAAATCTGAGATCCTGGAGCAGAGGAGAAGATGGGCTTTCTATGATGATCTCGTAAACAAGCTATCTCATATCTATAGGGATCTTCGAGACACATTGATTAACGAATGAAGTATAATTCCCCTTGTCTTAGACTCATATTCGTTAATGGTGAGGAGATATGGCGAAAGCCAAGCTACTGGATAAGATTAAGCCTGAGAGCCAAGGCCAGAAAACATTACTCGAAGCCCTACTGGATACAAACAAAGAAATAGTCGGTGTCTTCGGGCCTACTGGCACGGGAAAAAGCCTCTTATCGGTTATCACTGGTCTAAGCCTTGTCCAGGAAGGAAAATATGAGAGGCTTGTCATAAGTAAGCCTGTGGAATCATTGAGATCTACCGACAATAGCGGGTCACGATACGATATAGATGCTTATCGCAGAATTGTAATCGATTATCTTAAGGACTTGGTCGTGTCTGTTGATCCCGAGAGTACCAGGATTATAGATGAATTCGTGTCTTCGGAGAAAATCATTATAGCCAGCCCATATCATATACGGGGACGTTCATTCGATTCAGCATATGTTGTGTTAGACGATGTCCAGAACTTGGATCCGGAAATAATTGTCGAGGTTATAACAAGGCTAGGTCGTTCAAGTAAACTAGTGATTGCAGGCGATCCCGTGTTCCAAGCACATAATCCACAGAACGGCGCAGTCCTAGCACGAAATATCCTTAAGGGCGAGGAGAGCGGTGCAGTAGTAGTTGATCTGGGACTCAACGATATAGTGAGGCCTGGTGCTCGTAGAGGAGTTAGATTACTCATAGAGCTACTTATGAGGAAACGTGCTCTGGATGATATCGAGTCAAGGATAATTGACTCTTTCAGAATCCATGCACCCGACGCTGATATAATCACAGTAGTAAACCTAATTGATGCAAAAAAGACTTATGGAATTGATCAGGAACATGTACCCGATGCTCTTGTAATTGTTAAACCTGGCCATCTGGGCCGAACTATTGGGACTCAAGGTAAAAGAATAGAATCTGTTGAAGAAGATACCGGGTTAAACCTTCGCGCCGTTGAACTCTCGCTGGACTTTAAAGTATACTTTAGAGCTATACATCCTGTTTCTTGGATTCATAAGCATATTCTGCGAACAGATATAGCTGGTAGTGATATTGTTGTTGTCGTTAAGAAAGGAGAATTAGGTCCTATGGTTGGCCAGAAAGGATACTATGCTAAGTTCATGGAGTACTTCTTTAGGAAAGTATTCAATTCGGGTTTGATAATATACGAGTCTGAAGACGAGGCTAAGCCTGGAAAGAAGCGAAGAAAGAAGTGACAATAGCGAGGTATTATAATCTTATCTCGTGTTTTTCCTGATATTCTTGACTCTCTTTCCTAATGTTTGTGCCTTAGTCTTCTTCTTCGAATACTTCGACAATTATCCTCGCTTTTACTTTGTCTCTTGAGAACGGCGGCAGGTCGCTACCTAGATCGACCGCGAATACGACGTTATTGCCTAGATCGTCTGTGAATCTGATCTCTGCGACATATGTAGGTTTAGGTCCTCCTTCTTCTATTATCTTCATCATGGCTTCGTAGATTCTTGAGAAGGCCATCTGCATGGCTATGGGGTTGCTTAGATCTTCTGGTTTTAATGATATTGCAGCTATGTTTTTCATTACTCGTCCTATGCGTGCTTCTCCTTGGAACTCTTTCTTTATTCCTTCGTCCATTCTTGTTCTCCCTTTCATGTGTGTGGTGGTTTTTACATTATTATTCTATTATGAACTATTGGTTGGGCTGAGACTAATACTTATCACATAGTGGTTTTACTCTACTTTCTGGGTGTGGGAAGGGTTGGCTACCAGACTCTCACGTGTAAATCCGGAACTGGTTGAAAGACTCAAGAAGATAGAAGAGAAGTGGCAAGAGGAGTGGCAGAAGCATAGAGTCTACGAGGCTGATCCAGACGAGTCAAAGAAGAAGTTCTTCGTAACATTCCCGTATCCATATGTAAACGCGTTCCCTCACCTAGGGAGCGCGTTTACTGTTCTTAGGGTTGATGTTACGGCTCGTTACAAGCGTATGAGAGGATATAATGTTCTCTTCCCGCAGGGCTGGCATGCGACTGGAGGCCCTATCGTTGCAAATGCTCTTCGTCTTAGGGAAGGAGACGAGAAGATTAGACGACTTCTTTTAATGATGGGCGTTCCTGAGAGTGAGATAGATAAATTTACTGATCCAGCGGAATGGGTTCGATATTTCTCTAAGGGATGGAAGAGAGATCTCTCCCGTTATGGCATGAGTATAGATTGGAGGAGAGAATTCTATACTACTATGCTGAACCCATTCTATAGTAAGTTTATCGAGTGGCAGTACTACAAGCTTAAGGAGAAGGGACTGGTTGCTAAAGGAGAGCATCCTGTTGTTTGGTGTCCCCGCGAGAAAAAAGTTGTAGGAGATCATGACCGCCCAGACGAGTACGCAGGCATTAGTCCTGTTGAGGCTGTTATTATCAAGTTTAAAGACGTGGATGGATACGTGTATCCTGCGCTTACCTATAGGCCGGAAACAGTGTTTGGAGTCACGAATATCTGGGTTAATCCGGATGCAGAGTATCTTATTGCGGAAGTTGATGGAGAGACCTGGTATATAAGTGAGTATATGGCTAGGGAGCTAGCCGATCAGAAGCATGATGTAAAGATACTTGGAAGAGTCTCTGGCAGAGAACTTATTGGTAGAACAGTTAAGTCACCTGTCCAGGATAAATGGGTTCCAGTACTTCCCGCTAGCTTCGTCGACCCAGATATAGGTACAGGTATAGTTATGAGTGTGCCGGCTCATGCTCCGTTTGATCTCGTGGCATTAGAGGATCTAAAGAAGTCTCCGGAGATTCTTGAGGAATTCGGTATAGATCCCTCTATTGTAGCCTCTCTAGAACCTATCCCGCTGATTAAGGTTGAGGGCTATTCACGTGTTCCTGCAAGAGATGCTGTTAAGAAATATGGTATTGTTAGCCAGAAGGACAAGGAGAAGCTCGATAAAGCCACTAAAGAGATCTATACAGTGGAATTCCACAAAGGTATACTCCTAGATATAACTGGGAGATGGTCCGGTAAACTTGTCTCTGAAGCTAAGGATGATATAATTAGTTGGCTTGTCGAAGAGAGACTAGCTCTGCGAATCTATACGCTTCCAGAAAGAGTATATTGTAGGTGTGGCGCTAGAACCCATGTTAAACTCGTATCAAACCAATGGTTCCTACTCTATAGCAATAAGAAATGGAAGGAGCTTGCTCACAAAGCCGTAGACATGATGAACTTCTATCCTGAACAGGCAAGAGAATGGTTCCACAGGATCATCGACTGGTATAAGGACTGGGCATTTACACATCAGCGAGAACTAGGCACGCCTCTTCCCTGGGATCCTGACTGGGTTGTTGAGAGCCTCTCAGACTCCACAATATATATGGCTTATTATACTGTGGCCAAGTATCTCCAGCATCCAGAAATATACGGTATTAAGCCCGAACAATTAATCCCTGAAGTATTTGACTATATCTTCCTAGGGCGAGGAGACCCAAAAACTGTGTCGGAGAAATCAGGTATACCCGTCCATCTGCTAGAGGCAATGCGGAGAGAATTCACTTACTGGTACCCTGTCGACCTTCGGATTAGCGGAAAGGATCTAATGCAGAATCATCTCGTGTTCTTCATATTCCATCATACAGCGATATTCCCTGAATCCTACTGGCCTCGTGGAATAGGTCTTAACGGATGGGTGCTTGTACGCGGAGAAAAGATGTCGAAGAGCAAGGGGAATTTCATACTGCTACGCGATGCCCTGGAAGCATGGGGCGCAGATGCTACAAGATGGGCTGAGACACTTGCAGGTGCTGATCCGGGACTAGATGATGCTAATTTCGAGCCCGAAGTCGCAGACAATGCCGTAGAGGAGCTGATCAGCTGGATGAATTATGCTATAAATAATTATGGAAAGGGAAGAGACGAAAGAGCTCCTATTGATGAATGGTTCGAGAGCGTCCTTAATAGAACGATAATTAAAGTAACAGAATTAATGGATCAGACGAAGTATAAGACTGCTCTAGTAGAGGGATACTATAATCTACAGTCACAGTTTAAATGGTATCTCAGAAGGGCTGGATCTCCACACAAAGAACTCCTTAAGCGGTTCATCGAGGTTCAGACGCTCCTTATCGCCCCATTTGCACCCCATGTAGCCGAAGAAATATGGCATGCTATAGGTAAGGATACATTTATTGTTCTTGAGAAATGGCCTGAGCCAGATCCTAGCAAGATTAACGAGGACATGGAGAAGGCTGAGATGATTGTCCAGAGTCTTCTCGAAGACGTGAAAGAAATACTAAGACTAGTAAAACATGCTAGGCAAATCTATATTGTTGTCGCCGACGGTTGGAAATATGATCTACTCAACAAGGTAAAGAACTATCGAGACTCCGGTATGAAGTTAAGGGATGCTGTAAGAAATGCTATTAGAGAAGTCGAGGTGCCGGACAAGAAGCTTATTGGTAAAATAATTCAGTTAATTACTCGGAATCCAGAAATATTGACTAGGTTTGTAGATAGAGATACTGAGTTAAACGTAATAGAATCTGCTAAAGATTTCCTAAAAAGAGAACTGGGAATAGAGGTAGTCGTGTTAATAGAAAAAGACGCTAAGGACATTCCTAAGAGTTCTCTTGCAATGCCTGCGAAACCCGCGATTTATGTTGAGACAGGTGATTAGGATGAGTGCTGGAAAGCTTGTGCCAATAGCCGATGGACATTGTCATACAAACCCTGTCAGAGGTATGGGCGCCGAAAAAGTAGCTGAGCGGTTTCGTGCTCAGGGAGGATGGTTTATTGCGCTCGTGGCGCTGTCACCGTGGGCCTATAGTATAGAGTTTACTGGTCTGGATTCATATAAGGAAATGATAGAGATACATATCAGAGAATGTATGAATGCTAGTAAAGCAGGTCTCGAGACAGCTTGTCTGGCAGGTTTTCATCCGGCCGATGTAGATAAGTTAATAGATAAGTATAGAATGAAGCCTATCGACGTGCTTGAGCTTGGTAAAAACGTGCTAGAATATGTTGCTTCCTTGTGTAATGAAGGAGTTCTCGACGGTATAGGCGAGGTAGGGAGACAGCATTATAAGACGTTTAGTTATCGGGCTGTTATTTCACAGTACCTCATGGAGTATGCCTTAGAGCTTGCCCGTGATCATGGTTGCGTGGTCCATCTCCATTTAGAGCAAGAAGGTGAAACTACGCTTAGACTAGTTGATATGCCGGCTACGAAGATAGGATTGGCTCCTGAAGCGAAGAGACGAATAGTTTTCCACCACTCAAAGCCGAGTCTTGCTATTCTAGCCAATAGATATGGTTATAGCAGTACTGTTCCCGGAACTCCTCAGCTAACTACAAGGGTACTAGGGAAAATTGATCCTGTGTTCGTTCTTGAAAGCGATTTTATCGATGATCCAGCTAGGCCTGGAGCAGTGGTTTATCCGTGGATAATGGCTGATACTGTGCAGAGGCTTGTTGCTCATCGTTCGGTAGATGAAGAATACCTGTATAGAATTAATGTTGATAACGTCGAGAAGATCTATGGCGTAGTTTATCGGAGATAGTATGGTCTCAGAACATTACGACTCTGAGCACTTCTTTTTCGTCTAGCTTCTCTGCAACCATATAGCTGTGAGATACTTCTCTCAGCACAGGATTGTCTCCTTGTATCATTACAGTATGCAGTCTGAATCCTCCTCTTGATATGATTCCTTTTAAGATGTGTTTTGATAGTTTGTCTTCCCCGTCAGTGATTAGTACAACGTCCGAGACTCCTTTGACAGAGGAGGATAAGAGGTCAGAGGAGGCTGTAGCCAATGCTTTTACTATGTCTGTCCCGCCTCCTGCTTTTACGGTGCCTAGGTATTTGATTAGATCAATTGCCTTGCGTTGATACATTGTGTATGGGATGTTGATTCTATCATATACTATGGAGTCGAAGAACCTAGCATAGAAGTTCCTGCCCTGGCCCCGAGACTTGATAAATAGTGCTAGAGCCACTGCTCTAGCCCAGTCCATTTTGGTACCTGACATGCTTCCGCTTTTATCCAGGAGAACATATATGGAGCCGTGGGATCCCGGTAGTTCTTTTCGGTAGAGTAGGAGGCGTGAGTTTACAAGCTCTACTAGGAATAGGATCTCTGGAAATGCTAGTCTGGAGGGATGTACTCGTTCTAGATCGCCCCCTATTTCTAGACTCGTTATCCATCCTCTCGAGGCCCTTACAGTATGTCTTGTAGATATTTTCGATACCTCGATGCTTCTGAGTAGTTCGAGTATCTTTGCTATGTCTGTGTTCCTAGCGAGCTCTAGAATTTCTTCAAGTACATTTTCGAATTGTAGTGTTGATGCTCTTCCTGCTCCCGTTTTTGCTAGAAGTTGTTTAATATTGGAGGCATTTCTTGCTATCTTTGATGTATCCATCATTGCTCTTGAAACGGCTTCTTTCAGCTTCTCTTTTTCACTGCTACTTCTATCCCTCGAGCTTTTACGTGGCATTGAGAGTTCTCGTATGAGTCGTTCGAGGAAGACGCTTGCTGCAATGGTGCTTATTGTCTTGTCGGCTACTGTGAGGGGTTTTACTTTCCATATTGCCGGTTCTCTGAGCATTGCTTGGAGTATTGAGTACTGTTCTATGTATGGTTCTGGGATATTTCTACGTAGTCTAGGATAGGGGAGATAGAAAGTATAGAACAGGTCCGCGGCGAATTGCTGGTTCATAAGGTTGTGTCTTATTTTCTTTTTTCCCAGTAGTTTTATCGTATAGTGGAGTACTTGTTCTCCTCTGTATTCGTATACGATGTCTGTTGTTATTCCTTCGATTAGGCTTTGTATTTCCACTATTTGTCCCCGTAGCGTCTCAGCATTAACATAATTATGATTGTCCGGCCTGCTTACATGTTTAGCTTCATCATAACGAGGTTTATGAGGTTATCTATTTCTTCTAGAAGCTCTGTTGCTGACGTTATTACTTTTTCGTCTTCTATATCCGATGCTAGTGCTTTTACTTTTTCTTTTAGTGACTTGAGAGTTCTATAGTAGTCTATAAGTCGTGGATCGAAGGACTGTAGTTTGTTTATTTCTGTTGCCATGGTTTCGAGGCTGGCTTGGAGATCTTCGAATTCTCTGAGGACTCTGTCACTTGTTTTTAGTTCTTCGAATAATATTATTTTTATTTTTTCGAATTCCTCGGGATCACGTGGCACTGTATACTTGAGGACGTAAAGGTCGTCCATTGTGGCAGTTTTTCTACCATGTATTAGTGCGTGGGCTGCGATTGCTTTGAGGATTTTTCCTTTTCTTCTATCTGTGATATGTAGGCCTTTTTCTTCGAGTGCTAGGTATAGTTTGATTAGCTTGTTCTTTATTGGTTGTATATTTATGTCGTATATCTTCTTGCTGTATTCTTCTAGTTCTTTTATGCTTATGAGAGGTGTTGGGGACGTGTAGCCGTTTTTCTCTATTAACCATGCTTTGTCTAGTAGTGCGTCCCAGTATTCTGAGTCTAATGGGTTTACTATGTGTCTGTAGAGGAATCTATCGTAGAGTGCTTCTAGTTCTGGTTCTGTTGGAGTGGTGTTTGATGCTCCTATGATTGTCCAGATGTTTGTTTTGATTTCTCCGTATCCGTCGTATACTATTCTTTCCTGCATGACGCTTAGTAGAGAGTTTAATACTGCGCTGTTTGCGTTGAATATCTCGTCTAGGAATGCTATTTCTGCTTCTGGGAGTTTGCCACGTGTTATACGCTTGTATCGTCCTTCTTTTAGGGCGTTGATGTCTATTGGGCCTAGTAGTTCGCTTGGCTCTGTGAATTTCGTTAGTAGATATTTGAAGTATTTTGCGTCTATTAGGCTGGCTAGTCTTCTTGCTAGGGCGCTTTTTCCTGTTCCTGGCTCTCCTATGAGTAGGACGTGTTCTTTAGTTATGACTCCCATTACTAGTAGAAGTGCTTCTTCTCTTCTTCCTACGAATGGTTCTGCGAGGTTGTTTATGAGTTCTTGTAGTCTTGTTGTCTGATTCTGCAACTTGTTCCCCCTTCAAGTCTTAAACGTTTCAAAGTTAATGATATTATGCAGGGGATACATATTGGAGTGTAGTGTTCCTCGTGATATGCTTTTAATGGCTAGATCTTTTATTGAGAACTCGTATTCTCCTTATTCTAAGTTTAGAGTTGTGTCTGTTGTGAGGGCTGGTTCTGGGAAGCTTTATCCGGGGGTGAATGTTGAGAATTCCTCTTATGGATTGACTATTTGTGCTGAACGTGTTGCTGTGTTTAATGCTGTTTTGAACGGAGAGAGGAGTATTTTGGAGGTTCTAGTTGCTTCGGACAAGGTTCTTCCGTATCCGTGTGGTGCTTGTCTCCAGGTAGTCTCTGAGTTTGGGAATGATGATACCTTGTTCTATATTGTTGCTCTTGAGACGGGCGAGTATCGTTGTTTTAGGTTAAAGGATCTTCTCCCTTATAGGTTCAGGCTTTATGAGTGAGGCGGTCAATGGAGTAACCTCTCATCATGCACTGTGCAGCTGAAACCGTTGTTATCATCCCGCCTCCTCCTTTCATAGGTTTATTCTGGGGATTTGTTATTCCTTTGCGTGTTTTCTTGTCCAATACATTTATTATCTCTATTAGTGTCATTGTTTCACTGCAATCGAGAAGAGGAAGAAGAATCTTGAGCGAAGAGCAAGAGAGGAAGGTTCTCGACCTTAAAGAGGGAGAGGACAACGTTAAGGTTCGTGTTCGTGTACTGGAAACATCTGATCCGAAGGTTATACAGACTCGTAAGGGTCCTAAGACTATAAGCGAGGCTATTGTCGGCGACGAGACTGGAAGGATAAAGCTTACTTTATGGGGTAAGCATGCTGGTACGCTGAAGAAGGGTGATGCAGTCGAGATTAGTGGTGCTTGGACTACACAGTACCGTGGCAAGGTTCAGATTAATGTCGGATATAAGGGAGAGATTAAGCAGGTTGAGGATGAGAGTGTTCCTGGAGAATCGGATGTTCCTGAGTCTATGCCTGAGGCGGAGAATCCTTTCCAGTACAGGAGGAGAAACTACAGGTCGCAGGGATACGGATACAGTGGGAGAAGCTATAAGTAATTCTATTCCCTGTCCTTGCTAGGATATAAATTAAACATGAATTATTTCTCTTAATATCATTTTCTGCTTTGCTCTTTGTTTTCTTTCGTAATTATTGTAATTATTAGAAGTATGTGTGTATTGTCTTTGTCTTTTGATTAGAGGGGTCAGCGCCGGTGGAGGCCGCTCATCGTCCTTTTACTCGCAGACGTGCAAATAACATCATCCCATGTAGAGTTAGATAATTTGTGTGGGGTTAATGTATGGAGTTGTTTTGTACTACGTGTTAGAGAAGGGAAATATGAGTAAAAAGAATGTGAATGTTTATGGTTATTTTATTTCGGGATAATCGTCTGGTACCTTTGCTCTGAATGGTTTACCTGTCTTGGGACTCTTAAAAAGTCCTATTTTGACGCCTTTTCTTCCTCTGCTCTTTGGAGCTAGGAGCCATACTTTTATTGGGACTAGTTCAACTTCTTCTCCTGTTGTTGGATCTCTTACTTTAACTGGTTTTGGCTTTGCTGTTTTCTTTTTTCTTGGCATAGGATCTCACCTGGATATTTGATGTTCTTCATATAATTTTACCATTATCTATCATTATTAAATGTTATTGGTATAGTTGAATACTATATTAGCAGAAATAGGCCGTATCCTTTAACTCTTGTTAAAGGATTTCTTTAGTTATAAGGAAATAACTATATGGACGGATTGTTCTGTAATAGGAGGGTTTTAGCATACTATTGCGTTTTCTCTAGCGCATTTTACTAGGTCTTCTAGTAGTATTCTGAGCGGCCTTCCTATTTTTCGGATGGCGTATTTTATTATGTAGCTGTTCTTGTATACCGAGTTCATGTTTGTTGTTTCTACTGTTACTTTTTCTCCGTTGGGGTATTCTACTGTGATTGTGCCGTCGGATGCTACTGTCATTTTTATGTCTTGGGTCCTGAAGATTGCTTGGTCTGCTTTTAGCTCTATTCCTATTGGGTTGTTGTAGAATTTTCCTATTATTGTGGCGTTTTCTGTTTTGTCCATGTATATGTGGCTGCATCTGGGGTTGCAGTAGTTTTCTTTACAGTATCCTCTTGCGTTTGCTAGACATGTTATATAGTTCTGTGCTTTTAGTGCTTCTTCTATCATTTCTTTTACTCTTTCTACTACTCCTTGTACTATTGCTGCTCTCATTCCTTCTTTTGGCATTGCGTCTAGGATTGATTCTAGTCTTGAGACTACTGCTGTTTCT
>WAOU01000101.1 GCA_015521095.1 Desulfurococcales archaeon
ACTTTTCCTCCTACTATGTATTCTCCGAGGCCCCAGATGCTTTCGATTACTATTTTTGACTCGTCGCCTGTTACGGGATGTAGTGTGAACATGACACCGCTACTTCTGCTGGATACCATTTTCTGGACTACTACGGCCATGTAGGCGTTCTCGTGGGAGACGTTGAGAGAGTCTCTATAGCTTAGGGCTCTTGCAGTCCATAGGCTTGCCCACGCCTTCTTTACGTGTTCGATTACCTCGTCTACTCCTGATACGTTTAGGTATGTGTCTTGCTGGCCGGCGAAGCTTGCCTCCGGGAGGTCTTCCACGGTGGCACTGCTTCTTACTGCTACTCGTGGGTTTTCTACTCCTATTTTCTCGGCTAGTTTAAGATATGCTTGTGCTATTGCATCTCTAAGTCGTTTAGGCATTGGTGTTCTGACGAACTTTGATCGAATCATTTGGCTTGCTTTTTCGTACTCTTCAGGTTTACCGCTGATTATGACTTCTTCTAGTACGTATTTTATGAAGCCTGAGATTCCTGTCTCGAGAATGAATTGTTTGTATGCTTCGCTGGTTACTACGAATCCGGGTGGTACTGGTATTCCTGCTTTCATCATTTCTCCGAGTCCTACTGCTTTACCTCCTACAAGATCGTGATGTGTGTTGTCTACTTCTTCTAGCCATAGAATGTATTTCTTATCTCTGTATGACAAAATTCTCACCGTGTAAAATAAAGGGTTTCTTCGTACGGTTTTAAATGTTAATTTTGAATGATGAGAATTGAAAACTAACAATTACTGAGAAGCTCTCTAGCCCGCCTAGCCACATCATCTAGCTTTACGGTAAATCTCTCGCCACACTTGACACCGTACAAGGTCACAGTACCCGATTCTACTTCCCTTCCACCTATGAATGCCAACACGGGAATAGAGAGTCTCTGAGCCTTCTTCCTCTGTTTCCTCTCATTAGCTCTTCCCACGTCTATTCTTGTCCTAATCCCTCCTCGTCTCAGTAAATCTGTTACTTTCCAAGCATACTGGAAGAAGTCACGCTTCATTACTATCACTTGGACTTCTGTAACAGTCTTTCTGTCAAGATTATATATTCCTAGTTCTAATCCAGCATCAATTATACGCTCGAGCCCTATACTAACACCAGTAGCAGGAATAGACTCTCCTATGAAGAGGCCGATAAGATTATCGTATCTTCCTCCACCCGCTACGCTACCTATCCTGGGTTTATCCAGCACGATCTCCAATATAGGTCCTGTATAATAGTCCAGACCCCTGACAAGGCTCATATCTATCTTAATCTTATCAGATTCTATAATGAGCGAACTCATCTCTCTTAAATGAGCAACTGCCGCTGATACGTTAGAGTTATTAGAATACTTTTTGCTGATCTCATCTAGTATATCGTCGGGCTCGCCCGATATTGATATTATGTCAAGTATCTTTTCTATGGTTCCTTGAGCTAAGCCAAGCTTTTCTAGTTCCCTCCTTACGCCATCTATGCCGATTTTATCCAGCTTATCGATAGCTCTGTAGACGGGGACTATGTTTGATAATCCGAGTTTTTCCTCGAATATGCCTCTGAGAAGTCTTCTATCGTTTAACCGTATTGTATATCCCGAGCTGAATCCAAGTGCCTTCAAAGAGTCTATCGCTAGATTAACTATTTCCGCATCGGCCTCTGGATACGGGCTCCCAACTATATCAGCGTCGCACTGATAGAATTCCCTGTATCTACCCTTTTGAGGCTCTTCGTGCCTCCATACTGGAGCGATGTGGTATCGTTTGAACGGCATTACAATGTTTCTATGAGTAGCGACGAACCGTGCAAGCGGGACTGTGAGATCGTATCTGAGCGCGTACTCGCGTTCGCTCCAGGGATCCTTGAATCTCCATATAAGCCTGTTCTCGGCTTCCTCACCGTACTTACCTGCCAGTATCTCCCAGTATTCGAGGACTGGTGTATCTATTGGATCGAACCCATATTTCTGGAATACATTTTCTAGTCGTGAAATGAGTTCCTTTCTGAGAAGCATAATGTCAGGTGGAAAATCGCGGAAGCCTCTTGGTGGCCTTATATTGCGGGGCTTCAATTCTCTCCCCTCTTCTCTTTTTCCATTTCCTCTATTCTCCTAGCTATGGTTTCGAGATACATAGAGTATATTTCTGTGGCAATTCTAACGGTTGCATAAACCCTTCCTGGAAGGGAAAGCTTATCGCATTCCTGGCTCCATATGCTTTCGAGAAGCTCGCTTAGTCTTGTTTTTTCTCCTAGGATCTTCTCGATGAAGTCGTCTACAAGGTCTTTTTCATCGTCGTCGATGCCGAGCGCCCTATAGAGTTCTTCTTCATCGTGATTGAATAATTCTTTGTCTATGAAACAGTTTTTCTCCAAGTATAGTCACCGAACTACGTTAATGTGGCTATATCTAATTATGTGATTCTGATGTTTTTAACAGGTTATTTCTGGCATGGTTCCTCTCTTATAATTGGCCTCCTGGATCTAGTTGGATAGACCTCGACTAGGGTAGAACCAGGTATGCACTCGCGGCTGACAGGAAGGCATATGTTGTTTGCATCTATTGAGTAGTATAGGAGTGTTCCGTCACGTGTTATAGTTTCACACCATCTCCTATCGAGAACCGCGGTATTTCTTAGTCGGTTTCTTGTCTGTATTTTATCTTTGAATGTGGCGGGGCAGAAATGAACGGGTATTGATACGTTTTCCCGTGCCCATTCGACGATTCTTATTGCTGCCTCTAGGGCTCCTTCAACTGTAAATGGACGCTTGTTGCTTTCCCTATATCCCCTTATCATGAGTTGTCTTGCGTTTGGAGATACGAATTCTAGCTCGTTCAAGTTCACGAATTCTGCTCCTACTCTATCTGCGTAAAGTATTATCTTCTTAGCCCATTCTAGGAGGCCGGGGGCAATAGGAATCTCGACTCCTGTACTGATAGATGTGTATTTGACTGCTAGTTTGATTTTCTCGAGGAAAGAATCGTGTGTAGGATGGAACCGTATTTCGTCGAGGCCAATGCGGTCAAGTCTTGATAAAACGTTCCTGGTGGCATATCTTCCGCTTGTATATAGATGTATGTGGAAACCGTACCCAAAGTTCTCCTTTAGAGATTTTATGACATTGAATACTCTATGTGGAACGGTTAAAGGATCCCCTCCCGTGATACTGGCTCCGCTGGCGCCACTCCTCATGACCTCGAGTACAATGTCATCGATACTATATACGGGTTCTTCGTTCACAAAGATCACGTCATGCCCAAGTTTCTCACGGCTAACGGGACAGTAGAAGCACCCATCATCGCATAGTCCTGTGATAAATATAACTGCCTTTAACCCGCCGAAACAGAGATTGCATCCCTGCGCCATATAGGGTCTAGAGAGTAGTGCCCTGTCCGTTGCTCCTAATCTTAGCATCCCGTGGTAACCTATTCATGCAGTAATATGGCGAAGCCTAATATGATGTAGAAATACGTACTCCCGTTGATCAATAGAACATTGCTTGTTCCGTTCTAGTGAATATGACAACCAGTATAGGATGGTGCGGGGGGTGGGATTTGAACCCACGCAGGCCTACGCCATCGGGTCCTGAGCCCGACATAGGGGCAGAGCCCCTATTACCCCGAGACCCACAAAGTAATGGTAAAGACCAAGGATTTTTGAAGCAAGTATCGGA
>WAOU01000102.1 GCA_015521095.1 Desulfurococcales archaeon
GATGCTATTCTTGCAACAGCCTCTACGATTTTCTCCATAAATATTCCTTTTCTAGGCATACAGCACTCAGCTCATCTATTTTTGTTGATTAAATAAAGAATGAGTCGTTCTCCTAGGGATAAATCGTGCTCAACGAGATACTGTTGTCGTCTAGTAGTATGGGAACTATCTCGATGTAATCTTGGATTATCGAGGTTTTTATCTTTGGTAACAAAACTTTCTCTATCTGGAACATTCCCGCTTTGTCCTCCATCTGAACCCGTATCTGGACAGGTCTGGACTCGCCATTAGTTATTTCAACGCGTTTTATGCTCAGTGCTGAGAGTGCATGTATGTCCATCTTACCCTTGCTGTAAGGTAGTCTTGCCCTACCTTCAGCCATATCTAGAGAGTCGGCTACTTTCACGATGCTTGCCTCGAGGGTCAATGCTGTTACACTCATTGACGTTGCATATATTGCTTGTTGTACTTCTGATCTTACCTTGTATTGATCGCATTGCTCCCTGCAGAGCGAGACAATGTTTGGTAGTAGTCTATCAAGGATGGATCCAGATAGTATGGCTCCTATTAGCTCGTGATTGTCTCTGTGCACGCTATTGCCTATATCGTGAAGGTATGCTCCTAACAGTACTATTAGCCTAGCACAGTCAAGCGTTGGGACCGTTTTGTGGATTATGCTTGACGGTCTAAGCCCGTGCCTATATAGCATATCAAAGAGCTCGAGCGCTGTTCCAGCGACTATTTGTGCATGGACCGGGCCATGATCATTATATAGCAGTCTTTCAACCGCGTTTACATTCGCCATTCTTAGCAGACTTTGTACCTCTGGATCGCTGGTTAGGAGTTCCCATGCTCTTCGCAATAGCGGGCTCCGAGAAATATGTCTCTCTATTAGATATGGGCTCACATGCACCATCTATTCTCACCCTTCACAAGGTAAAGTCTCTTGTACTGCCCACTCGTGGTAGTCTCTCAATACATCAACCGCTCCGAGAACTACGACCTCTGGTACAGTATAGGGATGGATTTTCTTCACGTACTCTTTCAGTCGACCCACGAGACATGACTTAGTCTTTATTATAAGTAGTTCTTCTTGATCCTCGACAACCTTACCCTCCCACCAATAGAAGCTTGTAATGCCGCTGACGACATTGACGCATGCAGCTAATTTACTCTCGACGATCTTTGAAGCTATCTCCTTTCCTTTTCCTTTTGGCGTCGTCACGAACACTACTACTAAGCCCTTATCATTGCTCATATTTGCCACCTCGAAGGCAAACCTTATATGTTGGGAAACATCCGGGAACGCTGTAAATACAGCGCTTAAGTGGAGGTTAACGCATATGCACGCATAAAGTATAATGGTTGAGGAGAGAAATTAATGTTAGCTCTTGTTTGAGGAGAGCCTGAGGATTTCACTGAAAAATTTATGGCATTGTCTAACGGGGGAAAGGCATTCTCCCCGCGTATCTGGCCTGGCCGGCTAGGAGGAATTCTATTTCTAGTAGTCGGTTGTATTTAGCCGTTCTTTCTCCTCTAGCCGGGGCGCCTGTCTTTATCAAGCCTGTCCCCAGTGCGACCGCGAGGTCAGCTATGAATGGGTCTTCAGTGTCACCGCTTCTGTGACTTATGATTGCCCTCATACAGTTCCTAGTACCCATATCTACGAATTCCAATGTCTCTGTCAGCGTGCCTACCTGGTTTATTTTCACAAGGACCGCATTGGTCGCTCCAAGCTTGATTCCTTTTTCTAGGAACTTCGTGTTTGTCACGTATAAGTCATCACCGGTTATTAGCGTCTTGGTCGATGCACGCTTAGTTAGTTCGACAAAATGGTGCCAGTCGTCCTCTGCGAAGGGGTCTTCTAGGTACTTGACGGGATATTCGTCTAGTATCCCTAGATAGAATTCTACTAGTTGATCAGCGTCCAGTACTTTTCCGTCTATCCTATACTTGTCGCCATCCTTGAACTGTGAAGCCGCCGCGTCAAGTCCTAGGTAGAAATCCGTCCCCGGATCGTATCCAGCTCTGCTTATAGCCTCGACTAGAAGGTCTAGTGCTTCTCTTGTATTTGTAAGTGGAGGAGCAAACCCTCCTTCGTCTCCGACATTTATACTGTTTTTACCATATTTCTCAACTAATAGTTTCTTAAGGGTCCAGTAGACCTCTACTGCTTTTCTAAGCGCTTCTTTTATGCTATCAGCTTCAACTGGTATAATCATGAATTCCTGTATGTCTAGGTCGTTTCCGGCGTGTACTCCTCCATTAATAATATTCATTAAAGGAGTTGGTATCAGGTTAGCTCTGTTGCCTCCTAGGTACTCATAGGGTTCTAGGCCGAGAGAGTAGCTTGCAGCCCTAGCTACAGCAATGCTAAGCGCAGTTGTAGTGTTGCCCCCTAACCTGCTCTTATTAGGGGTCCCATCCAAGGATATGAGTAAGTGGTCGATGTAGGCTTGATCCCTAGCATCTAGACCTATCATATGTGCTGCGATGTCTTCTAGGTTACTTAGCGCTTGTTCTACTCCTTTGCCAAGCCATTTTTTACCGCCATCCCTGACCTCTACTGCTTCGTGTTCTCCTTTACTAGCGCCACTAGGAGCTATTCCCCAGCCCCGAACGCCTGACACGGTCTCAACATATGCTTTTATTGTAGGAGTACCCCTGCTGTCCAGAACCATTAGGCCATAGACATCGCTTATTCTAGAGGGACTATATGAACCAGGCGAAACACTCATTTCTCACACCATTATAATTTTAACTAGCCCGAGATAGATAATATAGTTAGACTAGCAAACAATAGAATCGATAATCGGCAACACGTGACAAGCCGACCGGTTTGAGAGGGAGAATTATTGAAGATTCTAATAATAGGCGCGGGCAGGGTCGGTAGCCAGCTCGCCTCAGATCTTAGCAGACTTGGACATAGCATAACTATCGTTGATAACGATGAAGAGAAACTTCTCAGAGTCAGCTCCCAAGCAGATGTTGAAGCCCTTGTAAGAGATGCTACAGACCCCCAACTATACGAAGAAATAGATATACAATCCTACGATGTGGTTGTAGCTGCAACCGACAAGGACGAGATAAACCTATTCGTAGCAGCAATCGCGAAACTATATAATATAGAGAGGGTTTTCGTCAGGGCAAAGAATCCACAAACATCGAGTCTACTACAACTACTAGGAGTAGAAGCAGCAATAGTCGAGCCACAATTGGCGGCTAGCATAATATTCTCAATGATTCAAGGCCGTTATGGAATAGTTGATCTTGTATCAACTATAACAGGAGACTTTCACCTCGTATCTGGCTCAATCAAACAGACGAGCATACTTCGAGGAAAAACACTGCTGGAGGCTATTAGAGACGGGTTAATACCTAAGAGCATAAAGTTGCTAGCAGTATTTGACGGGGAACGGTTTTACGAGGTAGAGGAGTCACCGGTCCTCGACGTGGGACACATTGTGATAGCTCTTGTGAGCCACACCAGTCTTAAGGAGTTCAGCGAGTTATTCTAGGAGGGGAAGGGAGAATTGGCGTGGGAAACCCTCGTAGATTACCTGAGGATGTTCATCTCTAACGAATACGTTGTTAAGGCAATCATCTCGCTCATCATAGTTATCGTTGGTATGGTTATACTTGCTATGATAAAAGGAGTCTTCAAAAAATTCGAGTCATCCCGTATAAGTGAAAGGAACACGCTTGAAAACATGTACAAAATAATCTCAATGAGTGTATACATCTTATTAGTATTCATAGTAATATACGTTATGACCCAGCAACAGATAATAGTATTGTTCCTCTTAGGAGTAGTACTCATCCTACTAGCCGCGTCATGGGAAGTAATAGCAAATGTCGCAGCCTACTACGCCCTATTGGCGAGTAGGGCTCTATCACGTGGAGACTATATAATTATAGAAGGAAAAATCGAGGGAAAAATAAAAGAGATAACACCATTGTTCACAGTGATAGAAGGAGACACACGCGTCTATACTATACCAAACCTGTATCTGCTAAAACGAGGCAAGACCGCGGTAAAAGAACCGATAAAAATATGGATAGTTATACGCGTATGGGGTTTCGAAGAACCAGACGCTCTTACTGGAATCAAACAGCTTATAGAAGAGAAAATAGCAAGACTCGGCCGTGATCTCATGGCTATCCCCGAGACGCCCAGAACGGTCATAGACGAGGTAAGCATAGATGGTGCAACATTGAGGATAGAAATAGCCGTTCCAGGAACCAAACCTAACAAAGTAAAAATAAGCAGGCTTCTAGAAGAACTGGCTGTCTCGTTAAAAGAGACGGGGTACTCATATAGTCTAACGGCAGAGTATAATGGTGGGAGGTGAACTAGTTGCCTAGGAAGAAGAAATCCAAGGATCCATACGTATGTCCAAGATGCGGCACGCGTGTTACAGAACCAGACAGGACATGGACTCTGGTATCACCGCTACCGGACAAGTATGGAAGAATAACGATAACGATAATGGGAAGCTTTACCTGTCCAAATTGTGGACACAAGTGGAGAGCTGTTCTAAAGAAGCTAAAAGAGGGCGGAAGCAAGCCAGGAGAGCAACAGGTAGCGCCAAAGGAAGAAGGAGAAATAATTGAGATAGATCTATCCGACTTGGATAAATTAGACGAGATGGAGCCTCCTGAATCATAGAGATCCAATCAATCTTGTTTCTCATATTCAGGCCTTGTCTATTCCCACTCAATAGTGGCAGGGGGCTTACTGGTTATATCGTATACTACTCTGACGACTCTATTGATCCGAGACGTGATCTCTGATGCTACTTCTTCAAGTACCTCCCACGGTAATCTTGCTGGTCTAGCAGTCATAGCGTCTGTCGACTCAACTATGCGGACAGCTACAACATATCCATAAGCACGATTGTCACCTTTTACACCAGTCGCCATGCTTCTAGTCAACACTGCGAAGTATTGCCATAGGTTCTTGTCGAGACCATGTTTCTCGATAATTCTTCTAACAACATAGTCTGCTTTCCTGACAATTTCAAGTCTCTCCCTCGTGACTTCACCTTCTACCCGAACTGCTAGTCCCGGTCCAGGCACAGGTTTCTTGTAGACTAGTTTCTTGTCCAGGCCAAGCATCTCTCCAAGTTTGCGGACCTCGTCTTTATAGAGCCATTTCAACGGCTCTACAACTAGGATGTCACTAAGTAGCTCTCGTAATATAACATTATGATGCGATTTTATACGGGCACTCCCAGGAACAAACCCCGACTCTATAATATCAGGATATATAGTTCCCTGCACTAGGGCTCCCGCATTGTACTCTTCTATTTTTTCCCTGAGGATCTTGAAATAAATCTCCGATATTATCC
>WAOU01000103.1 GCA_015521095.1 Desulfurococcales archaeon
CTCAATTATAGTAAAAATGTAAAGATGTTATGGATAACTGTATGTTTCTCCTGGTTGTAGGATTATTACTTTTGTTTCTGGTGTCTTTTCTTCGACTAGTTTTTTGAATTCTTCTGGTTTTCCGTAGAGTACGGGGAAGGTTCCCCAGTGCATTGGTATTGCTACTTTTGGCTTTATGAGCTCTACTGCTTTTGCTGCCTCTACGGGGTCCATTGTGAAGTGTCCGCCTATTGGTAGGAGTGCTATGTCGGGCTTGTAGAGTTCGCCTATGAGCTTCATGTCCATTGTGACGCCCGTGTCTCCTGCGTGGTATATGCTGGCTTCTTTTCCTATGATTACTACTCCTGTTGGTGCTCCATAGGGGCTGCTGTGGGTTGCTGGTGTTAGGGCGATTTTGAGATCGTCTACAAGCATGGGGCCTCCTATGTTTCCACCTATTGCTCGGCCTGGGTCGCCTATTTGTTCTCCTACATAGTTTGCTAGCTCGTAGATCGCCACTATCTTGGCGTTCTTGTTGTTCTTGAGTATTGTTATGGCGTCTCCTAGGTGGTCTCCGTGGCCATGGGTTAGTACTACTAGGTCAACGTCCTTTACGTCCTCTGGCTTGACCGGGCTGAGGGGATTCGATAGATAGGGGTCTATGAGTATCTTCTTGCCGTCGAGCTCTACGAGGAACGCGCTGTGCCCATAGAATGTTATCTTGGCCATCATACTTCACCTCCAGATAATCCTGCCTCGATATAATTATAGTGGGCGTTAAGGGGATAAAACTATACTAATACGTCTCCGCGGAAACACGGGCATGGTAAAGAGATAAGAGGCATGCCTATAAATTCCACGGGGCCCGGCAAAAAGCATACAGGGCCATGAGCTTATCCATATAGAGGATACAATAGCTATGACAGCTACACTATGACTCGGGGAGGATGAAGAATTGTTCGTCGAGGAGACAATTGTCGAGAAACTAGTTGAGGCCGGCCGAATAGCTATAGGTGCCCGGGAACACGGAGCAAGCCTCGTCAAGCCCGGGGCAAGTGCCCGTGAGGTATGCGAAGAGGTCGAGGACTGGATAAGGCGCCACGGCGGAGAACCAGCGTTCCCATGCAATTTTAGCGTGGACGAGGTCGCGGCCCACTATACTCCCGGGGTCAAGGACGATATACGTCTCCGCGGCGATGAAGTAGTCAAGATAGACGTCGGCGTCCACGTAGATGGCTACATTGCGGATACAGCGGTTACAGTAGATCTCTCCGGAAAATATACCCGGCTCCTTGAAGCGGCTAAACATGCATTAGAGGCTGTCGTGGAGATAATGAAGCCCGGGATAAGAATATACGACATAGGGAAGACAGTAGAGAACACCATTAAGAAGTATGGGTTTAAGCCGATACGTAACCTGACAGGCCACACGATAGGCCACTACCTCATACACGCTGGGACAACCATACCAAACTACGCGGATAGAACAACGTTCTACAAGAGGCTCCGCCCCGGGACACTGGTGGCGGTCGAGCCCTTCGCCACAAATGGTAAGGGGATTGTCAAGGAGGGGAGGATAACTAATATCTATAGCCTGACCGGCAGGAGGCCACGGGCGAAGCTAACAGAGGCCGAGTCCACAGCGTTATCAGTTATAATGGAGAAGTACAAGACGTTGCCCTTCACTCCAAGATGGCTCATAGGCGAGCTAGGAGAAGACAAGGCTGAGAGTGCTGTACGGGGACTCTACATGAAGGGCGTATTGCACGGGTATCCGATCCTCGTGGAGGCCGGTAAGGGACGGGTCTCGCAGTTCGAGCACACGTTCCTAATATTGAAGGATAGGGTTATAGTGACGACGTTGAGGCGGGACTAGTAATGATGCTTCCCTCTCGTGTTAACCGGGGAGTTAACACAAGATTTGTGTGCGGGGTTTAATAAGGCCTCGTGTATTCTCTGATATACCAGGATATATTCGACGGCGGGTGCAGAATACAGATGACCGACTGGGCAGCATGGATCAGCGCGATAAGCCAGCTATTATTCCTCGTGATATTCCTAGCACTCTTCATGGGAGCCAACCAAAGACTACAATTATACGTCTGGACAAAGGACATACGGGCAAAACTCCTCCTACTAGAAGACCTAAAGAAACGGGCAGAGAAACAAACACTCGACTACATGCTCGACAAGAAGGCGAAGAACCCCTCAAAAGTATTGGAGAAGATCAAGAACTTCTTCGTGATAAGCCCCGTAGACATAGAGCCAACCGACATCATACGGAGACTTGAACACCTCATAGTGACAAGGACCTCAAAATACAGGGAGCTCTTCAAGACAGCGATGCCAGAGGCAAGCGAGGTAGACCGTACCAAGGCGGAGACAGCCGCGGAGATAACCGCGGTACTAGACTTCATCCACCGCTACGTTAGACACCTGCTCCTCACAGGAGAGAAGACAAAGAACTGGGTACTCATAATGCAGCTACAACTAGTAATGCCAATGATAGTACAACTAGCAGAAACCTACAGCAAGGCGCTAAACGATTTCCTCGTGGGAGCACCAATAGGAGACAGCGCAGGCCCAATAGTAGCAGTAAGACTAGCCGGCTACGAGGCCGAGTGGAAGACAGTAGACGAGGACACAGTCTACACAGAGGCAGAGCTAGAAGGCAGAAAACTAATACTAGTAAAGGCGAAGGGCCCCGGATCAAACGTTGGCCGTCCAGGATACGCCACCTACCAGATCATAAAGGAAATGGTCGAGAAGGGAGAGAAACCAGCACTAATGATAACAGTAGACGCCGCGCTCAAAATGGAAGGAGAAGAATCCGGAAGCGTCGCGGAAGGAGTAGGAGCCGCTATAGGAGACATAGGCCCTGAGAAGATAAGGTTCGAGAGGATCGCAGCCGAATACGGTATACCGCTCCGAGCAGTAGTAATAAAGATGGGAATGGAGGAAGCAATACTCACAATGAAGAAAAAGATAAGCGACAACCTCGACAAAGCAGTAGAAACAGTCAAGAACATAATACTCGAAGAGACAAAGCCCGGCGACATCGTAGTAGTGATAGGAGTAGGAAACAGTATAGGAGTAGGACAAAAACTAGAAGGAACAACCGAGGAACAAGACACTGGCAAAATCCAAGTACGAGTAAAAGTACAAGTAGAGGTGAAAACGCCCACTCAGAAACAAGACGAGGAAGACACAAGACCTATAGGAGAAGAGAAGGAGGCAGAAGAGTAATGGCAGACACACTATACCCGGACTGGCTCCAGAGCATCATAGTCTTCGTACTCCTAGGAGTAGTAATCTACATGCTCATGAGGCAGGCCAGAGAACTACGCGAAATGCAGGAACGCCTCCAGAGAAAAGTCAAACGCTACACGATAATCGACTGCAACGGAAAGGACTACAGGAGAGAATACAAGGAAGGAGACTACGTAGGAGCACAAGCCGACTGCCCAGAGAATCAGAAAGGATACATAAAAGCAATCTACGCAGAGGAGCCCGAAGATAAAAACAAGAAGAAAAAGAAACAGTAAACTAGAACAGGGTACAATCCTTCAAAAACATCTATTATAATGAAATATTCTATGGTTGAACTACTAAATCATAGAACTATCTAATAAGCAAATGTAAAGCATCATCGCCTCCGAAATAATGGGGTATTCGTACCTATAGAGATCATAATGGCTAAACCTTATCCAGATATCTCTTGAATTCTGTTTCACTAGACTCTCCCAGTATGCCTACAAGATCCTTTAGTTTTCTCCTGATAGGTTTATTTATCCATATCTCGACTTCTTCTCCTTCCCTCAACTGTAACGGTTCCAAGGGCTTAAGAACTCCTTTTTCGTATCGTGCTCTAATTGTTTTC
>WAOU01000104.1 GCA_015521095.1 Desulfurococcales archaeon
CAGCATACGCTCCTGGTGTTAACAGTCCCTCGAGTCCAGGGCTTCATCCAAAGGAGACAATACAGATCCTAGACTACGTCCTTGACAAAATGAACGTCAAGGGAGCAGACATCGTAGAAATCGTGCCAATAAAAGATAATGCTAACAAGACGATAAGACTAGCATCTAGACTAGCCCTATACATGTTACACGGGGTGATAACATGAAGGTAGATATCGTGATAAGAAATATTGGAGAACTAGTAACCTTCAAGAAGGGACCTCTTCGAAGAGTTGACAAGGATTCAGCAGGTATAATATATAATGCGGCAGTGGCAGTAAAAGATGGCAAAGTTGTATGGGTCGGATCAGACAGTGATGCGGATAAATACGAGGCATCTCTCATAATAAATGCAGAGGGCAGGATCGCGACGCCAGGCCTGATTGACACGCATACACATCTTATTTTTGCAGGGGATAGGAGCCATGAGCTATGGATGAAGCTAGAAGGGAAAACGTACTCTGAAATATTAGAAGCAGGTGGTGGAATATATTATACAGTAGAAGAGACGAGGAGAGCACCTCTAGAAAACCTTGTAAGCAATGCTCTGAGAGTTCTCGATAAAATGCTGTATTATGGAACAACAGTAGTAGAAGTAAAAACAGGCTATGGACTCCTCTACGAGCATGAGGCAAAACTCATTGACGCAATATTGGAGTTAAAGAAACGTGCCAAGCAGACAATTATAGGCACCCTCCTAGCACACGTTATACCAAGAGAGTACACGGAGAAGCGTAATGAATACGTAGACTGTTTCACCAGGAGACTAGTGCCTCTAGCCGCGGAAAAAAAGCTAGAATTCGTGGACGTATTCTGTGATAAAGGGGCGTTTACGGTAGAAGAAACTAGAAAGATAATATCCGAGGGGAAGAGAAACCGTTTAAAGATAAGATTACACTCAGACGAGCTAGCCAATATAGGGTGCTCCAAGCTAGCCCTAGAGTACGAGATTCACAGTATCGATCACTTAGAGTATCTCCCCAAGCCTATAATACCAGGCCTAGCCACGACAAGAACCGTAGCTACTCTCCTGCCGACATCAATGCTATCAGTATTTGCAGACAAGAAACCACCAGTAAAACAACTTAGAAGATACGGTGTATACCTAGGAGTAGCGACAGACTACAACCCGAACAACATGAATCCAATACTCCAGACCACAATGGATCTCGCAGTATATCTTCTAGGCCTAACACCTCTAGAAGCACTAGCCGCTACAACAGTCAACGCGGCGTGGAGCCTCGATATATATCCAAGACATGGAACAATCAGTGAGGGAGCCTACGCCGACATATTAATCTGGGACTACGAGAGACTAAGCCAGCTATCATATATTTGGGGTTATGATAGGCTTCTAACCGTAATCGCTAAAGGAAATATAATTAGAAACAAGCTTTGATCCCCTACTAAATACGACTGTAGGTATCGAGGGGAGGTCTTCCAGCTCCATATGTTAATCTATATTTGGAAATGGAGGAAGAAAAATGATAACAGTAATCGGAGAAGGCGAGCGTCACCTAGAGCGAGGAACAGGGATAATATACAGAAAATGGGTACGCACAACACGAGATATAAAAAATGGAGAGATAGTCGATATACAGACTCCATCGGGTATTAGAGCCTGTGGAATATACGAAGCTATCGGGCCCGTAGCACTAAGAATCATCTATTATCATGAGTGCCCGGATACTCGTCCCGAACACGTGTTCGAAATGAAGCTCGAGGCTAGTTTACGGAGAAGAGAGCTGGCAGGGCTCAAAAAGACCCGGAGTTATCGTCTCGTTAATAGCGACGGTGACTTGTTATCGGGATTAATAATTGATGTTTTCGACGAAAAAGTCGCCGTAATACAATCAAGTAGCAGTGCCATAGACGCACACGTTGAAAAAATTGCACAGATCCTAAAACAGATAATAGGTGTAGAGGGAGTTTTTGAGAAGAGTACGCAGCGCTCACGAAAAGATATCGGTCTAGAACCTCGTAAAAGATGGCTTCTAAAAAAGATTAGACAAGTAATCATAGAAGAGGGCGACGCCAAGTTTATAGTTAATGTAGAGATAAGTCAGAAAACCGGTTTCTATCTGGATCAACGGATGAATAGGCTCGAACTATACAGGTATATAGGAAATAAGGAAAGAGTACTAGACGTATTCTCCTACACAGGAGCATTCGGTGTACATGCATGGCTTGCAGGAGCTTCTCACGTAACATTTATTGAAGAGGATCCAATTGCTGTAGCATTACTAAGGAAAAACCTTGAGCTTAACAATGTAAAATCTTATCGGATAATTAATGCATCTATATGGGATGTTATCCGGGAAAGTCCTAGTCTTGCAGGATTCGACGTAGTCATAGTCGATCCACCGGCATTCATACAGAAATCAGATAAAAAATCCGTAAGGAAAGGTCTTTCGGCCTACTACTCGTCCTATAAATGGAGTGCGAACCAGATAGAGAAAAATGGCATACTATATCTGAGTAGCTGTAGCTACTTCCTAACTCGAGAGATGTTCCTCAACGTGGTCAACGACGTCTTAATGGATAGCAGACTAGACTACAGTATTCTGGGTAGTATTAGAGGAGCAGCACCTGATCATGTATTGAGGAGGGCCGAGTACCTCGACTATTTAAAGGGAGCGTACATCTTCGTAGAGAAAGAATGATTTAGTAGCGAAGTATTGGAGACGTGGGAAAAAGAGAATCTATATTTTATTTTTAGTTACTCGAATTCTACTTTCATTAGTTCTTCTTTAATCTTCTCAGCTTTTATCTTGACTTCTTTCATTTTCTCTTCGTAGTAGTTTTTGCCTGTTGTGTCTATTGTTACGACGAGGGGACCGAATTCCTCGACTTCGAATATCCATACAGCTTCAGGTATGCCGAGCTCATCTAGCCAGTAGACATCGACGACACGCTTTATTCTATCAGCTGCGAGAGCCCCGGCTCCACCAGTGAATACGGCGTAGACTGCTTTGTGTTTTTTCATTGCCTCGGCTGTGCGCTGTCCCATTCCTCCTTTACCTACTATCATTTTTACGCCTGTTTTCTCGATAAACTCGGCCTCGACGCTTTCCATCCTCATACTTGTTGTGGGTCCTGCTGCAACTACCTCCCAGGAGCCGTCCTCTCTTTTCCTCACGACAGGTCCGCAATGGTATAGTACTAGTCCCTTGAGGTCTATAGGTAGTTTTTCACCGCTTTCTATTACTTCAAGAATCTTCTTATGGGCCTCGTCTCTAGCAGTAACCATTATCCCAGTAACATAGACTATATCTCCGACTCGAAGCTTGGAGACGTCCTCGTCGCTTAATGGAGTCTTTAGATGAAATACACGTGCTTCGCTCATTCCAATCACCTCCCTAGACTATCTTGCATTCACCGTCTACTAGTCTAAGATGCCGGGTCAACATCTCCGACGATCCATCCGGAGAAATCTCTACAATTCCCCGTCGCGTCGCCCAACAGCTTGTTACCACGCCTATAGCGAATGTTGCAGGATGCCTGTACGAGTAATCGAACTTTACGTCTAGGGCTGTTAGCCTACCACCGAATCCGTGTGGTCCTATCTCTAGCTTGTTAAGGGCTTTCAGTAGTTCTTCTTCTATTTTTGCTGCCTTAGGGTCTGGATGCCTCTCTCCTATTGGTCTTAGGAGAGCTTTTTTGGCAAGAGACATTACTATATCTGCACCGGCTCCGATCGCCACTCCAACTATGACTGGAGGACATGGAAGTGCTCCTGCCCCTGCTATAGCGTCTATGACAGTTTTCTTGAGGTTTTCGAATCCTTTTAGAGGAGTCGACATTACCAAGGTGCTAGGAGCTTCGCTCCCTCCTCCTTTTGTCATGAGATATACCTTGAGTTTGTCTCCTGGCACCGGTTCAACATGGATCCATGGGATGTATCTTCCTGTATTGTCGCCGCTGTTCTTGAAGTATAGTGGGTCTACTGCGTTGGGCCTTAGGTATCCTTCCTTGGTGACTTTTCTTAGAGCGTTTGTGAATTGTTCTATGACTTTTGTTGGTTTAACTGGGAAGTCTTCTCCTATCTCGATCCATAGATAGGGTGTGCCCGTGTCTTGGCATATTGGTCTCTTCTTCTTACAGGCTATCTCCATATCTTCGAGGATTGCTTTTAGCTGTGTTTTTGCGACAGGGTTTTCTTCTTTCTCGTAGGCGTTCTTTATTGCCGTATATATGTCTTCAGGGATTCCTGTTGCAATAGTTTTTATGAATTCATAGAAGGTATCTTCTAAGTTTAGGTCTGTCAATTGCTGTCACCCTTCTTAGTATATTCGTATAGTTCTATCTATTTCATTATGCGGGCTAGAGCAAAATACACATAACTCTAGTAACTGTATATAATTCTCTGACCGGTACCTTTATCATTGGTGCTTAATGTTATGGTCGAAGTAAACGTTTTCGTGGTGGGCTTCGGTAACGTAGGCAAGGAACTTGTGAAGCTTATTCTGAGAGAAGGACAAAAATATGGTATAGAACTAGTAGGAGTCAGCGCCAGCAAGGGTTCTGTACTTGTCGGGGGCCCTGCCGATAAGGTAAACCTATTGAGATTAATCGAGATAGACGAGAAGCTCGAAAACCATCCATCTTTTAAGCCAGGAGTAGGATCAGTGGAGGGAGCCCTACTCACAGGTGCCGAGCTCGCCATGATAGTCATGCCGCCCTCATACAAGACGGGAGAACCAAACATTACTATCTATAAGGCTCTTGCCGAAGCAGGAATCTCCATAATCACCGCTGACAAAACAGTGTTAGCAAGAGACTACCAAGAATTCATGGACTATGCCAAGAAAAGAGGAGTATACATAGGATACAGGGCTACGGTGGCTGCAGGAACGCCAGCTATAGACTCTGCTAAAGGTCTAAGGGGTCGAGACGTGTCGTCAATAAGAGCAGTCCTAAATGCTTCGTCAAATTATATCCTTGGCCTCGTAGAGAAAGGCCTGAGCTTTGAAGAAGCAATCAAAGAAGCTAAAGCAGCAAAGCTTCTCGAGCCAGATCACACTGTTGATACCCATGGCCTGGACGCCGCTGCCAAGATAACTATTCTTGCCAACACGCTTGGGATAAGGGTAAGCATAGACGAGGTAGATAGAAGTCCTATAGAGGAGTATAGTGAGGAAGAGATAAGAAAAGCGTTAAATGAGGGATTCAGGGTGAAGCAAGTGGCATTTGCGGATTTAGAGAAGAGGATGTTCAAGGTGTATCCTACTAGGGTATCTCGGGAGGATCCCCTGTATAGGGCTGAAAAAGAAGGCAATGTGATTGTATTCAGTGTGGAGGACAAGGATATAGTACTTGAGGGTCCTGCGGGACCAGCTTGGAGGACTGCCCGGGTAATGATCACTGACGTCATAGATTATCTAGAGTTAAGAGAGTATCTATAAGAAATAATAACATGAGAAAATAGTCTATGCGGGCAGAGCCACCATTCTATCAGGCGGTATACGGAGCGTTACTTTTTGTCCCTGTCTTACAAATATCTTATTAGCCAAGTAGATAGTTAGTTTAGCCGAGCCAGATATAACTCTGGCTTCTATCTTGTCGCCCAGGAACATTGAATCGTCTACTACTCCCTCTATAATGTTCTCTCCTACTGGAAGGTCTTCCACTAGTTCGAAGCTCTCTGGTCTTATAACGACATGCACTTTGCCAGTCTCGATTCCGCCATGTGTGTATATTACTAGTTCCTTGTCTAGCTGATCAACATATACTCTCACCATATGGTTGTCTAGAGTACCGGTAACGTGACCATCTAGAACATTACTCCTGCCTAGGAAACTCGCAACGAACAAGCTGTTAGGCTTGAAGTAGAGATTCGTAGGAGTGTCGACCTGTAGGACTTTCCCCTTGTTCATGACAGCTATTCGGTCGCTCATGCTTAATGCTTCGAGCTGATCGTGTGTCACATATATTGTAGTTATCTTCAATCGTTTCTGTAGCGACTTGATTTCTTCTCTCATTTCGACTCTTAGCTTAGCGTCTAGGTTGCTTAAGGGCTCGTCGAGTAGAAGGACGTTTGGTTCAACGACGAGGGCTCTTGCTAGGGCTACTCTCTGTTGTTGTCCTCCGCTTAATTGCAGTGGATAACGTTTCTCGACTCCTTCTAGGTCTACTAGTTCGAGGGCCCACTTGACTTTTTTCTTGATTTCATCTTCAGGGACTTTTCTGAGTCTAAGACCATATGCGATATTGTCGTATACAGTCATATGGGGCCACAAGGCGTAGTTTTGGAATACCATTGCCGTGTTTCGATGATAGGGTTTGAGATACGTGACGTCTTGATCATCGAAGTATACCTTACCTTGCTCCGGGAGTTCGAATCCAGCTATTATCCTTAGAGTCGTCGTCTTACCGCATCCACTTGGACCTATTATCGTGAAGAATTCTCCCTCGTTTATTTCAAGGCTTACGTTATCTACAGCCACTGTATTCCCAAATATCTTAGTCACGTTTTCCAGCTTGATTCTTGTCAAGCGTTTCCTCCCTCCATCCTATACATAGGGGTTCTTATAGATCGTAAAAATTTAGAAGAGATCATCGCTACGCACCTATAAAGGCGTAGCTCTGCTTTAATCCTAGTATGACTATAAGTATGGCGAGTAGCTGGAAGAGTATTAGTAATACACCCATCGCAGCCACATATTGGATCCCTGCTAGTTGCCCGCCAATATAGATGTTCTTCATGTAGTATGTCATAGGTGCCTGATCGGATCTTAGAGATCCTATGGTTATGCTTGTGCTCACCTCTGTGCTAATATAGATGAAGCCTATGATTGCTCCGCTTATAATATATGCGAGGATCAATGGCAAGACTATTCCGAAGACTACTTTTCTCCTCGTCGCTCCCAAGTTTAGGGCTGCTTCCTCCAGTGCGACGTGGACTTGTTGGAATCCTGCGAATACGCTTCTAACAACAAATGGCAGTTTTCTTATGCTATATGCTATTATTAGTACAATCCATGCTTGGAATACGGTTGGCCCGCTTGTAGGATCTAGTGGCGTCCCCCGGAACAACGTGGCGAAGAAGAAGTAGTATCCTAGGGCTATTACTAGTCCAGGTATCGCGATTGGTATTGTTGAGAGCGCATCGAGCGCCGAGGTAATGAATCGTATTTTGACTCTGCTAACAGCGTATCCTATGATTATGGATAGTGTGGTGGCTATGAATACTGCTACTAGGGCGTAGGTTATCGTGTTCTTAATGTATATGAATATGTTGGGGTTCTGGAATAGTTCAAGGAAGTACGTTGCCGTCACCTGCTCCGGGTGTATATAGAACCCTGTCGGGCTCATCATATTGAATGCTAGGAGTACTACTCCTATTTGCGGCATTGCCGTCCAGATGACAAGCGGTAATAGTAGAAGGTATACTATTAGTAAGCCTTTTATTCCGAGTTTTCTCTCTCGTGGTTTCCATCGCCCGCCTCTACTAATCATAGCATAACTACGCATTCCGACATAGTTTTTGATGCTTAGGAAGCTTACTACCGCTAGGAACAACATGACGAATCCAAGCGCGGCGAGCTCTGGTGATATAACTCCGGTCTCGCTCGTGAACCCGCTGTAGATAAGATAGCTCATTAGTCTTCTCTCTTGGAATACTATTGGTGCTCCTAGATCTTCGAGGCTGAATATAAACACGATTATGCTTCCAGCAGCTATGCCGGGAAGGGCCAGAGGTAGCGTTACAGTCGAGAATAGTTTGAATCCCTTGGCTCCTAGGTTCTCTGCTTGTTCCTCCATACTAGGATCTATGCTCTGGAAGCTTGCATACGCGTTCAGGTAGACTATTGGGTAGAATGCCATGATTTGGGCGATCGTCACTCCGGCCAGTGAGTCGATCTGTACTCCGAATCCAAACAAGTTCTTGGTTATAATTGATATGGGTCCACTTGCACTGAACAATATCTTTATAACGTAGCTGTTTATGAATGGAGTAACGAATAATGGTACAAGTGCGAGTATCCTTAGGAAGGTCTTTCCTGGAAACCTGTATCTGGCCAATACGAAGGCTACGATTATTCCTAGTACTGTGGCTACTGTTGTGACTATCACGCTGTTGATAAGACTGTTTAGGAGTACTCCGTAGTTAACGCCTGTTATAACTAGAACTTTCTCGTCGCCTATGTATTGGAAGCTCCACGGCGATTCGCCGAAGGTAATAAGCCTGATATATTTTCTGGTAGTAAATATAGTCTTGAAGTTCTCGTAAAACGGTGTTCCCGGCGGAGTGATGAACGCATTCCATAGCATTATTAGAACTGGAGCCAGTAGAAATGTTACTAGCATCACTGTTCCGATAACTAGGAAGGCTATCACTAGAGCGTCAAGCGAATATAGTGCGGCCTTTGCCCTTTTCGAGAACGGTAATTTGATTTTTTGACGTGTTGTCTTTCTTTCTTTTAGATAAGTGTCTAACGAGTAGATGAAGGAGACTACTACTATGGGTGTTAGTAGTATTGCGATGGCCTTTGGAATTCCGGGTAGTCTTAGGAGAAGTACCATAAACACATATAGAT
This sequence comes from Desulfurococcales archaeon, assembly GCA_015521095.1. Next base: position 8,580 of record WAOU01000104.1, read on the forward strand.
AGCTAATGATCGACAGGAAGCTTAGAGAGAAACTATATTTTAGCTTGTCTACGTCTAGACCTCTCTTATACATGGCTATGGGGATTATTATTGCAAGTATCCAGGCTATCAGATCCAAGTCGGGGACGTTATAATTGGAACCAACATAATAGAGAACTGCACCAATTAAGCCTACTAGCAATAGATCCTTTATCTTATATTGGTCAGTAGCGTCTATTGTCGTCGTCATAACTCCCCTCTCCCAGACCATGACCCATAACTTGGACTCTAAGGGATTAAATAGAATATCATGAGTCGGAACAGGTAGCCCCGCCATACACTGGTATTAGTCTTGATGTATTGGACAATCTTCTTCCTTTGTAAAGAGCTAATAAGGATAAGAAAAAGAATATGGGTATTGAGACTAGTTATTTTTATTCATGGGTTCTTTAGCGTTTTAGTATGAAGTATGCTGCTGCGACTATGATTATTATTCCGATTATCAACGTGATATTACTGGTTAGTGTAGAGCCTAGGGATCCTCCTTCAGTCGTTGTTTGAGTTTCGCCCTGTGTACCTGTTATAGTGCCTGTTTCCTCGCCTTGCTGTCCGGTTGTTATTGTTAGTTCGCCGCTGAGTATCTGGTCTAGGAGGTTGTACGCGTTTAGGTATCTTTCACGTGCGTTTTCTTCCCATTGAGTCATGAGGCTCTGATATATCTGTGGATCGGAGAGTTTATCATTTATCTGTATAGCATATTCCTGTGTGAATGTTACTTCTTCGCCTGTTACAGGGTCGGTGAATGTTATTGGATCTGTTAGTTTCTGGACTAGGTATTCGAATTCTGCGTCATTGATCTTGCCGTCGAGGTAGGCCTTTGCTATGTGTGCCCATACTGCCTGCAGGTCGTCGTGTGCGTTGACGAGTGTTGCTTTGAAGTAGAACTGCATTGCTCTTTCTGTCAGAAGTGCTAGTGTATCATTGAAGTCTATTCCGGGGCTCGTGGTTGCTAGCTCGTATGCTTGTTCTAGGTCAGTGCGTTCCTGGCCTGCAGACGTGTTGAAGACTTCTGGGTTTATCGGTAGTCTGTTTATGTCTGGGTCAAGCCATATCTGTTGGCCTCCGTACTGGCTTAGGACCCATGCTACGAAAGCAGCGGCCTGTACGGGGTGCTTTGTGCCGTTAATGATTGCAATCGGGTCAGCGTTGATAATAGTTGCGCCCTGCGGAAGGATATACTCACAGTTCGGATTCTGGTGCATTGCAGTGTATCCGTAGAAGTCTATTGTAATGCCTGCGGCTATCTCGTTTCTGATGACCGCGTCTCTTACTCCGCTACTGCTGTCGAAGATCTTTGAGTTTGCCGCCATTAGTGTAAGTATTCTCCATCCCTGGTCCCATCCATATGCTTGAAGTATTATCTCGTACATTCTTGTGTTGCTAGTACTCATTGTTGGGTCGGCTATTCCAATTAGAGGAGTATCAGGTAGTAGTTTTGCGTATTCGGGTTTGGTTAGGTCAGTCCAGGTCTGTGGTACTGGTAGATTTAGATCATTGATGATTTGGTGATTTATGGTGAAGCCGAAGCTGCTTATTGCGGCTCCTATCCAATGTACTGAGCCGTCGGGACCGTATTTTATCGTGGATACTCCGGCGATTTCTGTTGGTATCTTCGACATTTCATAGAGAACAGCGTAATACGCGGTGTTGATCTCTGGGTTTATGGATTGGAGGAATCCTTTTTCGTCTATATAGTTGAAGAGTGTTGGTCCTCCGCCCCATGCGACATCGATAGGAGTACCGCTTTCAATACTCCTCTGTATATAAGACTCCCAGAGTTCGGGGCCAGCACTAACAAACCTGATATTGTCGATTCCGAGTTGTTTTGCTACCGGGCTATTAAGGAACTCGGTCCTTACTTTTTCTGTGATCGTGGCTTCGTGCCTCGTAATAATGATTAGTGTTATGTTTGTATCGTGTGGTAATGATTTTAGATATTCAAGCCATGGATATGGCTCAGATGCAGTTCCCCAAGGCCAAGTCTCGTTCTGGGCGGTTGCCTTGG
>WAOU01000105.1 GCA_015521095.1 Desulfurococcales archaeon
AGTAGTAGATAATTGCCGGCCTCGACTATGAATACTACTTCTATTCTTTTAGCCATAGGATAAATACGGTTATTTTCGCCTATCGATCTCAAACAACTAGAGATTTTATTTATCCATCCAGACTCTTTACTCATCTATATTTCACCTCCCAACTACGGAGTGAAGAACTATGTGCCCGTCTGGGCACTAGAAAAAATTAATGATAGTAAGTTTTTACCTCCTGGAGGAAGATTATAGCGTGCCATTTCTGCAATAGAGGATAACAACATGTTCATTAACTGTATTTTAGCCCCCATTGGGAGATTCTCCGTTGTTTCTTTGAATCTTTTTAGTAACCCTTCTAGTAGAAGTGTATAGCATTCTCTAGCTTGGCCATATAATTCTTCGGGAACATAGGCACGTGCCAGTTCAGGTATGTATTCATCTGCTTTATCCCAAACCGTAAATAACAAGGTTTCGAGTGCTCTTCTAATTTCTTTAGTATAGACGTGAGTCGACGTAGCGCCTCTTTTGTTACCGACGTATTTCATTAGGGCAGCCAAACGCTCACTATAGTAATCCATTCCTCTCGAGGGATCATACTTGCATTCCTCTAACACATCTAATACACCTCTAACCTACATGTCCGGTTTGGAGGAAAAGATCCTCGATTAACGAATATAATCTGGGAGACGAATATTGAAGCAAGCTAGGAGAAATATCGGGTGGATATGAAAGTACTTCAAATACAGCAGGAACTCCTTTTTCATCGGATTTCACATATTTTCTCCAGTATAGATAGCCAATGGCTGAGAGCGTTAGTGTAACGTAAGGTGTATATTTTCCGATCTTTTTATCAGAAGGGCTGAAATAGTAGAGCGGTCTTATACCATCCATATAGGACAATAGTAAATCGTTTGGAGATATGGGAGGAACATCGTCTATCACTAGTGGATAAAAGCCCCAAGAGCTAACAATTCCGGCGAGCGATAATAGTTTTGCATCTAGCTCGGCCTGTTTTCTGGAGACTCTGCTTACAGATACGAATATTCTAGAAGAGAATGCATCAATCTCGTATCCCAGACCACTAGATGACCCAATGTATGTTAATACTTTGTCGAGAAAGCCTTCAATGAAGTACTCGTGTAATTGCAGGTCGTTGACTATTGTTTTCGTACCAATTGACGTTACGAGGGCATTAAGCATTTTTCCAAGGTCATCTAGTGCCGAAAGAGGTATAGGTGATCTAATGATTGTAGTTAGAAACGCGTCGAAACGTGCTTTTAGCATTGACTCGCCGATACATAAAGGACATACACCGAAACCTGAGAGATTTTGCATTAATTGGTTAAGATTCTTTGGAGGTACAAACCTATTCCATTTCTCCGTTTTCCAATTCTTATTTATGAATTGCAGAAAATCACCTGTAACAGCTACAGGTGTTATCATCCCGCAGATGGTACACTTGACAACCTTCTTTACTGCTTTTGTATTGACAAATTTAAGATTCTTTAGCGATATATTTTTGAGTTGATTAGCAACATCATGTGGGAGGATGGGAAGTTCCTTGTTTTTCTGCCGATATCTTGTTCCGTAGTAAATTAAAACTATCTCATATGCGCTTTTTGAGGAGTCAGGCCATAGGCTTTTTTCACAATCTCGTTTAGTAAGTCGATTCATTTTGTCGCATTCCGGAGGCCTGTTTTTCTTACTTTTTCCGGTGCATTTCTTTAAACAGTCTTTGTCTTTGCAACAATTAGAATAGATTTCAAGTTCATCCTCTAAGGTATCCGGAAGGCCGAGGCTTGTTTCTCGGATTAAATTGTACCAGTCAAGTTCTAGCAGGTCAGTTAGATTATTACTATTGTTTAGTATAATTAGGCCGGAAGGAAGCGAAATTGGTATTATTACATTGTTCTCTTCTGACTCTATTTTCTTAAGTTTATTATATAATGCATTCGTTATTTGTGTCCTTATCAATGTGTGTGGAATGCCAATATCGGCATAGAGAATATTTAGTTTTTCAGGCAAGCGTTGTGAGGCTTCTGTAACAAGAGAATATAGCTCTGCTGGATTATTAGTGCCCTGCATTCTGTCAGACAACCATAATAAATCCCATACCCAGTCAGGATAGGTAGGGTCTTTTCTTGTCTCTGCTGGATTTGTACGAACGTATTTTGACAAGAATGAGGCTTCTCTCGTATTATAGCCTATTTCTTCGAGTTTTGTCTTTATCCATTCTTCTAATTTAAGAAGATTTTTTGAGCCTAGTTTTTGGCCCAGATCATGCAAGAAACCGATTATGAATGCTTCTTTTTCATCTGGTGCATCATCTAGATCATAAGCGTCAGCGAAAGATTGCGTTAGTTCCTCGAATAAAACTGCTACACTATAGCTGTGGACTAGTAGGCTTATGCTTGTCCAGTATTTTGCTGGTAGTGCTGATAGTGGCGGGGGTAGGAGTGTGTATGCTATTTTTAGTCTTTGTTGTGGTGGGAGCATTGGTCCACCTCTACTTGTTATGATTGAGTGTAATATTATTTATAGTTATGCTATTGTTGAGGTTAATTATATTTATTAACCCTTCAAAGGGTGATTATTTTCCACGGTGTTTGATGTGTCATCATGTTTGATAGTTCCTGTCGGCGTGACTCTTCAGACAGTCATGGAGTTTGTTGAGGATCCGAGGATTGGCGAGGTTTCTTGTGTTATTGGTGTTACTGTTGAGGGATTTTTAGATGTTAAAGAGAAAATTTTTGGTCAACTAGAAGAGTTGACGGAGGAGCTTGGTGCCCGTCTATATAGGGTTGTTCTTAAACCTTTGAGTTCTGGTGATGTTTCTAGGCTTATGGAGTTGTTATTGCGGGAGTCTCCACAGGTTGTGGTTGTGTCTTTGCTTAGTGGGAGTCGTTACTTGTATCCTGTGGTTGTGCAGGTGGTATTATATTATGTCATGAACTATGATGCTAGGGCTTATATGTTGGTTGGTGTTGAGGGTGGAGAGTCTGAGCTGGTTCCATTGACGGGTTTCTTTGTTTATAGGCTTGAGAGAAGGCAGCGGGTTTTGTTTGAGCAAATATATGGTATGGAGGGAGATATTATACGTGTTAAGGAGGACTTGATTATGCGGTATGGTTATGGGAGGTCGATCTATAAGGTTATACGGGAGTTGGAGAGGAAGGGTTTGATCCTGCATGGTAGGAATATTATTGTGAAAACTTTTCCTGGAAAGGTATTGTATAGGCTTATGAGGTTGGAGGCTGGAAAGGGTTGAGGGCTTACAGGGCTATTCTTGAAGTTCATTCTGGCGGGCCCGTGTATGAGTTTACGGGGGTACATGTCAAGACCTTGATCTATGCGTTGGCTAGGGAGCTACGGATATTCAGGGGGATTCGGGGAATTGTTTCGCCTGTACATCTCTCTCCCCTGTTTAGAGTGGGCAAGAGCGATATGGAGTTGGGAGACCTTGTCTCTCCCATGTATAGGTGGAACAGGGAGAAGGGAGGATGGGTACTTAACCCTGTAGAGCTGGAGGGGGAATACATCTTTCATTTCGGCGGAGACGATGTAATAGCGTCGAAGATAGCGTCGTATCTAAGGGAGCTCCGCTCGCCACTAGCGGTTAAGATAGGCGATTCCATAGTTACCTATAAGTTGGAAAGGTTGGAGGACGTAACTGATTCTATACGTGAGAAGGTTAGTGTTGGTAACCGAGTCCGGGTCTATCTGAAGGCTCCGGCTATGATATTCAACGTGTTTACGCGGAGCAAGTTACCTAAGTTCAGTCCTACTGCCGTCGAGGTATTGATGGTGCCGTATATGCTTGTTGTTGGGGCGCATACGTTCTCGCAGGGGATCTTGGACTCATCGCTGGATGTGCTCGGCGGGCTTGTGGAGACCTGGTATAGTTTGAACACGTTGAGGCCTGTGATGGTCCCGTATAAGGGTAAGAGGGAGGCTGCATTGATGGGACAGGTCACGTATATAGTTGAGGTATCGCCGAGGCATAGGCGTAGGGTAGAGGATATAGTGGCTGTTGCTGAGATTGCTGGCATTGGGGAATCCCGTCAGAATGGCTTTGGTACTGTGGTTGTACAGGCCTAGCAGGCTAGTGGTGTGGCATTCCTTGAGGGCCGTGTTCTAGGTAATATTCCGGGTTTTTCTTGAATTCTTTGAGACACTGTGGGCTACAGAAGTAGTAGATTTTTCCCTTGTAGACTGTTTTGTACTGTGTGGTTTGGGGAACCTTCATTCCGCATACGGGATCTATGTGATGATTCATAGAGTCTTCACCTTGACTATTCTGCTTCACGGTATATTATGGTTGGAGGGGTTATTGTCTGCTCGTAAATACCAGTGGGACGGGGTTTATCGGAGGATTCTGAGACTGTTAAGTGTTACAGATATACTGCTCAGCGACATGGCTAGCGCGGCAAGCCCGGGCTCGAGGACTATTCCTAGGCTGGACAGGGCTCCTGCGGCGACAGGTATTAGTAGGATATTGTAAAGGAATGCCCATGCGAGGTTTTCTTTTACGATCCGGCTGGTCTTGATGCCTAGTTCGTAGATTTTTATTATGAGGTTTAGGTCGTCCTTTAGTAGGACTAGGTCGCCTGATACTTTGGCTATGTCTGATGCCCCTGACACGGCTATTCCTACGTCGGCGGCTGCGAGTGCCGCTGCGTCGTTTATCCCGTCTCCGACGAATACGGTTGTGTCTTGTGTTCTTAGTTGGGATATGATTTCTGGTTTCTCGAAGGGGTCTGTGTTTGGATACGTGTTTTCTCTTGGGATTCTTAGGCGGTCTGCTACTTCTGCTACATTTTGCTGAGAGTCGCCTGATATGATGTAGAGTGTCTTGTTCTTTGATTTGAGGTATCTGACTAGTTTTTCTGCGTCTTTTCTTATGGTGTCTGTTATTTTTACGCATGCTTGTAGCTGGTCGTCTATAATGATGTAGACATTACAGTCAGCTGTGTTAACCGGGGGGTTAATATCCGTCTCTGGGACAAAATCCCTCTTTCCAACAGTGACCCTCCTTCCAGCCACAACACCTGTTATCCCATATCCAGGTATCTCCTCGGCCTCCTCGGCTCGTACTAGAGGGCGAGAATACCTTTCACTATAATAGTCTACTATTGCATGTGCTATTGGATGATTGCTCTCTTGCTCAAGCGAAGCGGCCAGCCACAAGGCCTCCTCTGGCTCGAGGCCTCCTAGGAGTGTTACTTTTGCGACCCTAGGCTTTCCTACTGTAAGTGTCCCGGTTTTGTCGAAAGCCCATATCTTTGAACGTGCAAGGTTATCCACTACATCCGGGTTACGTGCCAGCACGCCTATCCTCATAGCCTTCCCTATAAACCCCGATATAGCGGCTGGAACAGCTATTCCCAGGGCGCAGGGACATGCAACTACTAGGACAGCAGTAGTGTATAGGAGGGCTTCTGCGAGGGGCTTGCCTTTCAGGAGCCAGAAGCCGAGAGTGGCGCTCGACACGAGTAGAATCAGGGGGACGAATATGCCGGTGACCCGGTCAGCCAGCTCCTGTATCCTAGGCTTGGACAGGGTAGCTTGCCTAGCCTCCCTTAGGATCCTCTCGATCAACCTGTACTTTCCGGTTCGTAGAGTCTTCACCCGTATACCTCCTGATACAAGTATTGTACCGGCATATACTAGGTCTCCCTCCCTCCTCCTAACCGGATCCGGCTCACCAGTGAGAAGCGACTCGTCCACCAGCCCGGATCCCTTGTCTACCAGGCCGTCAACAGGTATCGTTTCACCAGCTCTTACAACAACGATTGCCCCTGGTTCAAGATTCTCGACGCCTACTATCTTCGTTGAGCCATCGTCTAGTAGAATTCGTGCCTTGCGGGGTATATTTCGTGATCCTTCCTCGAGTATCTCCTCTGCTTTTCTACGGAGCCTGGATTCAATAGTTCTTCCTAGAACGACAAAGAACGTGATAAATATGACTGCGTCGATGTAGGTTCCTGTACTTGTTAGGTATCCTACTAGGCTAGCAAGGAGCCCGCCCATTACTCCTAGGGTGAAGAGCGTGTCGGTAGTAAGATACAGGTTTCTCAGTCCTAGGAGTGCTTGGCGGATAAAGCTCCTCCAGGCAGCGTAGATGGAGGGTATTATGCTGATAACCATTAGGGGCTGGTTATCGAGAAGGGCTCCAGTAATATATATTGCTAGGCCTGCTCCTGCTGGAACAATAGGCTCTAGGCCTCGGCCGCTTATCGTGGATTCAAGCTTTTCTGGTTTAAGGCCTTTTTCCTCTAGTAGCCTCTTTATTGTTTCCTGGCTTGTGAGGAGACCGGAATATTCTATCTTTATTGTTTCCCTAGTCTGGTCTATTGTTACAGAAAGTATGCCTGGAGACCTGAGAAGATCCTCGACTAGTTTAGAGGGGTTAACAGTCTTTAGCCCCTGTACATTGTAGACGATGGATTCGGTTTCTAGATCATAGCCAAGACTCCTTATTTTTTCGAGAACTTGCTCTTTTACGGTTGGGTCTTCAAGCTCTATGCTGAGGCTACTAGTAACGGGGTCGATAGTAACCTTCCTTATTCCTTTTATTCCTTTGAGGGCTTGTTCTATTGTTAGCTTGCATGTGGCGCAGTGTACTCCTATTACTCGGTAATTTTCTTGGATCGATTCTTGTTCTTCTTTGGTTATTCTGAGGGGCATTGTTCA
>WAOU01000106.1 GCA_015521095.1 Desulfurococcales archaeon
ATTCTATTGTGATTCAACTAGTATATTTCTAAACTTCTCCCTTAGCGCCCTCTTGTTGATCTTGCCTACACTTGTCATCGGTAGTTCTTCTACTACTATTACTTTGTCTGGTAGCCACCATTTTGGTATTTCTCCCTTCTCGACATAGTTCTTCATTAGATAATTGTTAATCTCTTCAGTGGTGATTTTGTCTTCCCATCCTGGCTTGGGGACAATTATTGCTACTGGTCTTTCCTGCCACTTTGGATGATAAGCCGCTATGACTGCTACTTGGCCTACGCCTGGATGTCTGCTTATTGCGTCTTCTAGTCTGACGCTACTTATCCATTCTCCACCGCTCTTGATTACATCCTTGTCTCTATCTACTATTACTATGCTACCGTCTTCATACCACACAGCGATGTCTCCTGTGTGGAACCATCCTCCCTTCCAGGCCGCCTCTGTTTTCTCCTTGTTCATATAGTATTCCGGAGTGACCCAGGGTGCTCTTACCACTATTTCGCCCATTGTCTTTCCATCTTTTGGAACTGGTTTTCCTTCTGGGTCAACTACTCTTAGATCTACTAGCGGTATTGGCCATCCTGTTCGTAGTGCATAGTCGAAGTAGTTTTCTTCTGTTACGTCTAGATATGCAGGTGGTGCCGCTAGTGTTAGTATTGGTGCAGTTTCTGTCATGCCATAGCCTACGAAGATCTTCATTCCCATTTTCTTTGCTAGCTCTGCTAGGCCTCTCGGGAGTGCGCTTCCACCGTTCACGTAGAGGACATTGGATAGATCGTATTTCTGTGCGTCCGGGTGGGTTAATAACATGTATAGTATTGTTGGGACTCCTGCCATGAATGTTACTTCTTCCTCGTGTATGAGTCTGAGGATTACTCCTGCATCAAGTTTCCCTGGATACACTTGTTTCATACCTAGAAGTGTCGCAATATAAGGTAGACCCCATGAATATACGTGGAACATTGGTACTAGGTGTAGTATGACATCCTCTGTCTTAACGCTTATGTGTCTGCTTATGGTCGAGAGATGGAGTGCTCCACTCATGGCATGAAGGACTAATGCTTTGTGGCTATGATACGCTCCTTTTGGAAGCCCTGTTGTACCACTTGTATAGCCCATGGCGGCCGGCTGATCCTCGCTTACTTCTGGCCACTCGTATTTCGAACCATACATCTTCAGTAGATCCTCATAATGGTACGTCTTAATACCTTGGATTTTGTCCGGAACAGAGTCTGTGTCAACGACGATTATTGCCTCTAGACTCTTGATCTTTGGAGCTATTGCTTCTACTAGTGGTAGAAAGTCGCTGTTTGTTACAACTACCTTGTCCTCTGCTTGGCTCATAACATATACTATTTCTGCTGGAGCTAATCGTATGTTTACGGGATGCAGTACTGCTCCCATCATTGGCACCGAGAAATAGAGCTCATAGTGCCAGTGCGTGTTCCAGTCTAGTGTTGCTACCCTGTCTAGTTTACTGACACCCAAGGCTGCTAATGCACTTGCTATTTTTTCTATTCTGTCCGCTGTCTGCGAGAACCTAAATCTCTCTAAACCTTTCTTTGTTCTTGAGACTATCTCCATGTTGTAGAAAAGTTCTCTTGCCCTATTGTATAGTGAATGAAGGGTTACTTCGTAGCCAGGTCTCTGAGGTATTTTTTCCGGTAGCCCCATTTTATACACCCACTGTTAGGACACTTTAGCATCATATTATAGTATGATCTATTAGTGTTTTTTATAACTTATAGGAGTTAGAATCATTATTATTAAGTTAAAATATAATAGGTAAAAATAAAGTAAATAAAGTAAATGATTCTACCTATTCTCGATTATATTCTTACTAGTACTTTGGCGACACCGGCGATTATTAGGATTAGTACTATTACTGCTATTATAATTCCTATATTGTTTCCTTCTGCTTCCTTGGTTGTATTTGTCGTTTCTTCTGTTGTGTGCTGAGAGGTTGTTGTGGTGGTTTGCTCTGCTGTGGTTGTCGTGGTAGTCGTTTCTTCAGCAGTAGTAGTCGTCGAGGTCTCCTCCTGAGACGTCGTTGTTTCTGTCGGTGGTTCTGGTCCTGATAATGCTAGTGTAAATGAGTGGGTTGTTGCATGGCCCGCATAGTCGATTGCTGTTATATTGATTGTTACGTTAGTCATGTACTGGCTTACTACTGCGAAGGTTATTAGGTACGTTGATCCTGAGTATCGTTTTAAGTCATACTGTACTACTTCGCCGCGTTCCGTTGTTACTGTTCCGTATACCTTGTCAATGCCCCATCCCTCATCTGATATGTCGATGAATACTTTGATTGTCCTATTTATTGCTGGTGCTCTGGGTAGTAGTCTCTTCAGTTCTACTGTTGGTGGTGCTTGGTCTTCTACTGTGTAGAGGACGTATTTGAGGTAGCTGTGGGCCGGTAGTGTCATGTTAAGGGCTATTGCTACCCTATCTACTTCAGGTAGATACTGGTATCCTAGTAATGAGACGTTTGCTCCGCCGCTGCTTTCAAGTACTTGTAGGTTAACTGGAGCGTTTTCCGGCCATGGGAGTGTTATTACGAAGGCGTTGTTTATGTTGATTGGATCATACATGTTCTCTAGACTCATTACTATTCCTGTTGATCCTTGGTCTATTGTACCGAAGAAGTAGGTGTTGCCAAAGAGGTCCTGCCTCCAGTTCTCAGTATATTCTGGCTTGGTTATCGGTATCGAGTTATATACTTCATACCTGCTCACGTTACTGTACCCGACGAACCATTGCCAGGCGTAAGGATATGATACCTCTCCTGTTGAAAGGTTGAGTTCATCGACTTGCAGGCCTTGGTAGTTTCCTGTTCCGTGTGATAGGGTAGTGGTAGTCTGGAATAGGGTTGTTGTGTTGGTTCTAGTTGAGTGATATGCCACGTATTGGTCTCTGTGTATGTGCCCAGCTAGTACAAGTGTCACATTGTAGTCTTCGACGAGTCTGAGAAGCCATTTTGCTTCTGTTATGTTTCCTCCCCAATAATAGCTGATGATGCTACCTGATACGCTTCTTGGGTCTCCTAGTAGAGGCGAGTCACTTGTACTGTTCAAGTATACTTGGCCTTGATGATAGAATACGGGATGGTGCATTAACATTATCTTGTAAGGGATATCCGAGTTGTTTTCAAGTATTTGTTCTATTTTTACCATTGTTTCATAGTATGGATGCCCGAGTTCTCCATCTGTATTGACTAAAACAATCAGGATTTTACCTCCTATGACTCTATATGCAACTGTTTCTTCATAGTATTTAACGAAGTTACTGTTGGGATAGTCATGGTTGCCTGGTGCCATGAACATCGGAATGTTATATGCGAAAGAATATCTATAACTTAGACTATTAACGTATTGTGTGCTAGCCTGTGTATCAGCTTCATCACCAGTATTTAGGATCATATTTACGCCTAGGAGGGAGGACATGAGATAGCCTGTAAAACGCCTTTGCTGTCCCGTAGCCTCGTCTGGGGATCCGGCTCCAAAGTGGACATCTGTCATATGTATAAATCTTATGACATCGTTTATGCTCTTTAGAGCCCAAACTGATCGAGGTAGTATAAGCTGTTCGTTGTTTGATAGGTTGAATACTAGATCATATAGACCTCCTATCGTATCTTCCGGTATCGTTATACGTACTTCTGCGCCACTAGTTTCATTTCCGTAGGAGAGTATCGTGTAGCCAATTGTTTTTCTAATGATTACTAACTGGTTTCCGTCTAGGAATGACCCTAAGAGGTAAGCGTTAGTTATGTTAATAGGGTTTCCTTGGTTGTCGAGCAAGGCTTTTTTTAATATAACTGTGAAGTTTTCTCCAGGGGCTAGTACTGCTGGAAGAGCAGGTCCTATGTTGAGGCCTGGATTGGGGAACGCAGCTGTGTTAATATTGGGTATTATAGGGTTAAACTCTGTATCTTCTGCTGTTGTTGGAATTATTGATGTTTTATATGAGACTGTACCAATTATTGGGGTTATAAATATAAGTATTAGGAGGAGTGTGAGTCCCTTGTTAAAGGTTTTTTTCATGTCATCAACCCCACTTGGAGATCTTCGGTTTGAAAGTGTGCTTTGAATAGAATATAAGAGTTAATATGTGAATATTACACATTACTATAAAATAAATTTAACGTACAAATCATTTAATTTATGAGAAAAAAGGAAATTTTTGTCGTTACTTCCTTAATGCGAACGCTCCTGCTATTATTATGATAACGATTACTACAACAGCTACTAGTAGTCCTGTGTTTATACCTCCTTCCTCAACAGCTTGCTCCGATGTGGTTGTTGTGGTGGTTTGCTCTGCTGTGGTTGTCGTGGTAGTCGTTTCTTCAGCAGTAGTAGTCGTCGAAGTCTGCTCCTGGGTCGTGGTGGTTGTAGTTTCCTCTGTGGTTGTTGTGGTGGTTTGGGTTGTGGTTGTGGTAGTTGTCTCTGTGGTTGTTGTCGTCGTCTCCATCGATGGCCAGATCTGGAGTATTAGTGTGTTGAACCAGGTTATCATGTTCGTTACGTACTGTGGTCCATCAAGCTGTACTCCATAATACTCCCATGCGAATCCTGGCTCATAGTCTCCATAGGGCGACTCTCCACTGACCACCACTAGGCTGTGGACGTCTTCCCAGTACTCTGCGGCTAAGAATACAAATGTGTGGTTGCCCGAGCCCTGTCCGTAGAATAGTGGGTCATACAGCATTGGGGCCGGTTCATTGTTATCTCCTATATATGCTGTATCATAGGACCATAGTATTCTTATCAAACCAGGGAATGTCTCATTGGTTATATCGTGTGGTGTCCCACTATCGTCTACCCATAATAGTGGTGCAGGGCCGTGAGCTAGTATTGGCTTAGTAATGTTCTGGCTTATTATTGATGTCTCTAGCTCGGGGTAGTCGTCTACTGCCATGTGGACAAGTACTCTATAGAATCTTTGACAGTTGTGGTAGTCGTCGTAAAAGCTTGCGTACTCTATTCTTAGCTTTGCTCCGATGTATTCGAGAAGATCGTTGACATACTCCTGGGTCTGCCATCCGCTTCCATAGTCGCTGTCTCCGGCGACCCATAGA
>WAOU01000107.1 GCA_015521095.1 Desulfurococcales archaeon
GAAAAACCAGACCTCATAGCAGTCATCCTAGACCTAAGCCAGCCAGAGGCAAGCCTCGGACTCGTAGTACAGGCAATAGAAGCATTCCCCGGAAAAATAATTGTAGTAGGAACAAAGGCTAACCTAGCACACGCTATGGGATACCACGTAGACACGGAAGCACTTAGCCACATTCTCAAAGTTAAGGTAGTCAAGACCAGCGCATTAGAAAACATCGGTATAGAATCCCTCCGAGAAGAACTCCTAAAAGAGAAGGGAGGAGGCAGGGTAAGAATAGACTATGGCATACTGGAAGCAACCATCTCCAGGCTCGAAGACGATCCAGAAATAGTAGCCGTGGCGGAGAAACTAGGATACTCTCCAAGATGGATCGCGGTACAATCTCTCTACGGCGACGTTAATCTCCTAAACGAGCTATCAAGACTCGGATACACGAGCCTAGTAGAGAGACTCGAAGAGACGAGAACAGATCTAGAGAAGAGACTAGGACTCACCCTCGACATAGTAATAACCGAACACCGCATATCCTACATAGAGAAACTAGCAAAACAAGTAATAGTACGCCGGAAACCAGCCAGCACAAGATGGCAACAAATAGCAGACCTATTCATGCACCCAGTAATAGGAGTATTCCTAAGCTTCCTAGGCCTACTCGCAACATTCACCATAGTCTTCGCGGTAAACACAGGGTTCCCACTAAACATCATACTAGGAAAACTAGGATTCGAACATGCAGCCACAATAATAGAGAAATACAGTATCTCAAGCCTACTCGACGGCTTCTTCTCATGGCTCGCCACAGCAACCTCGCAAGCAATAGGAGGTCCCCTAGGCAGCCTCATAGGAGACGGAATAATAGGCGGAGTAGGATTCGTAGTAAGCTTCCTCCCACTAATAGCAATGATATATCTCTCAATAGCGATACTCGAGGACTCGGGCCTCGCCGCAAGAATGGCCGTCAGCTTCCACCCACTATTCAAGAAGTTCGGTCTAAGCGGGAGAAGTGTCTTCCCACTGGTCATGGGGCTAGGATGCAATGTTCCAGCCGAGCTAGCCACAAAAGCCCTAAATGAGGAGGAACGGTTCCGGGCGGCGTTTGCTGTGCCCTTCATTCCGTGCCAGGCAAGGATAGTTGTGATAGCCGCGTTCACAGTAACCCTTGTACAGGGAGTACTCCACCAGACACTGGCAATGAGCATAGTATTCGTTGAGTCATTTATTGCAGCTATGCTGACGAGCCTAATAGCCAGTAGACTAGTACAGCCGAGGCTCTACAAGGATCTTGTCCCAGATTATCAGCCCGAGCCAGAAATACTCATGGAAATACCCCCCGTTCATAGCCCCCATTGGAGAGTCATATGGTGGACTGTAAGAGACAACACCCTGCACTTCCTGAAGAAGGCTGGAACAGTGATATTCCTCCTCGCTATCGCTACTTGGGCAATGCTTAACCTTGGGCCCAGCGGTTACGTAACTAGCATAGACGATAGCTTCGGAGCAATAATAGGCGACCATGCTGGTATGGTGACTCATCTTATCGGCGTAGAGAAGGGAACCGACAGGATCCTGGGAATTGCGCTTGTCGACGGCCTAATAGCCAAGGAAGGAGTACTCACAGCCATCGCTGTGAGCCTGGGAGGAGAATCAGAAGGCATACACAGCGCCATACAAGGACTGGGTCTCACAACCGCGCAGAGCATAGCGTATCTCGTGATGATAAGCCTCTACTTCCCATGTATAGCTACGCTAGCAGCAATGATAGGTATCGTTAAGTCCAAGAAACTAGTTGCACTATACGCCATATACTCGATCATCCTAGCAATAGTATTTTCGACCCTAACATTCAAGCTCCTACTACTTGTAGGAATACAATAGGGGGCCAACCGCGATGAGCGAGATAAGAATAATACTAAAGCGGATCAAGGAAGGAGAAGACCCGGCAACCGTACTAGCAAGCATAAAGGATCCAGAGAAGAGAAGACTATACACGTATCTCTTAGCATCACAAGGAAAGTACCGAATAGTAAAACCCAAGGTAGGATGCGACTGCTCAAAGTGTCCCTTTAAGAGATATTGCACCCTGTCTTTTGTCCCTAGAAAGGCTCCTAGACACTAACACGCTCTCCTAACAGAATCGTCTATATTGTATAGTTGACTTTATTGACAACAAATAAACACTTGGACAACCACACTATACTATTTGAATTATAATATGGGGTGTATTCTCTTGCCAGAGATCGTGCTTCCTAGAAGAATCATATTCGGTGAAGACGCTGGGGAAGGAATTGTCGGATTACTCGGTTATCTAAGTGCTAAGAAGGTACTGGTAGTAACCGATGGGGTGATTAGTAGACTAGAAAAATACACTGAGCTAATTAACTCGTTGAAGAACGCAGGTATCGAGGTCGTAGAATTCAAGAGTGTTCCTCCAGAGCCTCCCATCGAGATTGGAGAGAAAATTGCAGAGTCAGCAGGAGACAATGTGGATGCTGTCTTGGCAGTAGGTGGTGGGAGTGTTATAGACGCTGCTAAGGCGGCGTTAGTTAAGCTACATAGGCCCGATGTAGAGATACGGGACGTGGCTCCCTTCAATGTTCTTGGAATAGAGTTCTCTCGCCCTATACTCGTTGCGGTGCCTACTACTGCCGGTACTGGTAGTGATGCGAGTTATGGTATCGTCTTAACCGTCCACGAAGGAGATCGGCACTATAAGATGGCTGTAGGTAGCTTTGAGATCGTTCCTTATGCTTCGGTGCTGGATCCCGGGTTCCCTGCGAGTGCCCCACATAGGATAAAGGTTGGCGCCGCGATAGATGTCCTAAGCCATGCTTTTGAAGCATTATCAAGTAATAACGGTAATGTTTTCAGTGATGCTCTAGCGGAGAAAGCTGCTATATTAGTGTTCACAGAGCTGAAAAAGGCTCTAGAGGGAGACGATGAAGCGTTATCGCGGCTCCATCTCGCCGCTACAATGGCGGGCATCGCCTTCACCAACAGTGGCTTGGGCCTGGCGCATGCAATAGCGCACTCTTTGGGCGGAGAACTGGGAATACATCATGGAACAATGGTAGGCATAGTGTTACCCCGGGTTATAGAGTTAAACTTAGAGGATCCAATGGTCGCCGAGAAACTCGATAGACTAAAGATAATCCTGGAGAAAGCCTACGGATTGCCAGCTAAAGACAGTATAGTGGGACACATTATCGAACTGTACAAGAAGGTCGGGCAACCCACAGGTGTAAGAGAACTGGGAGTCAGCAGAGAGAAATACCTTGAGGTCGTGGAAAAGATGAAGGATGAAGTATTCCACGACCCAGAGGTCGCGTATGCCCCGGTTATTCCTGACCCAGAGAGGCTCGAGAAGATACTCTTGGACCTCTACGAGCCACGGTAGAGCGTTCTATGCCCCTATTTTGCATTTACGTATACGGCTGGAAATGATAAATAATATGATCCTATGACTCTATTAAGTGACTAGACGTATTTCTCGACGATATATCGGTGATCGGAGGGAGAAGAAGTCATGCCTAAGTTCCCTAGCCCAGAATGGGCTGAGAAATATTGTGAGGCCTTGAACAATAATGAAAAATACGAGAAGGCTGGAAAAGGATGGGTCTGGCCAATACTTTTCCTCGTAGAGGATCTCCCAGACGACTTGCAGGCCCAGTATCCTGGGCAGCCGGGCTTCGTCCTCTACCTTGAGAACGGTAAATGCAAGAAAGTCGAATGGTACGATGACGCCAGCAACGCCGACGCGCCATATGTCTTATCTGCTAAGTATAAGGACTGGCTAGACATAATAGAGGGAAAGCTAAATCCTCTCACAGCTATCGTGAGGAGAAAGCTAAAGCTAGTTAAGGGTGACTACGGTACAGTCATGAGATACCCTATAGCCGCTCTGGAAATGGTGAAGTCAGCACAGCAAGTTCCTAGAGACTAGGACTCAGCTCTATTTCTCCTCTTTTCTGTAGTACTCCTAGAGCCATCCAGGCAACTACTAGTACTAGGAATGCTATGCTGAGGCTTAGAACCATTTTCCAATCTAGGTGCCTAACCTCTACGGCAATTATTTCTCTAAGTATTGCTAGAACTGCCGCTTCGATTACAATCCTTATCGGTAGAACCCTTTTTGATATTGCAGTGAAGAGTGTTCTCAGTATATCTATTGATAGTATTAGGAGGAGTATTAAGTCGAGAATCTCTAGTATATCTGTTTTTGTTGGTAGGCCGAAGCCCTTCTCCGTCTCTATAACTAGAAGGAAGACCTTTACGGATGATAAGACTATCATCAAAGCTAGGATAGCGCCAAGTATTAGTTCTAGTGCTTCAATTGTAGCTCTCATCGCCTTACCTAGTGGGTGAAGCCCATTATTACTCATTGCCCTCAGGCCTCTCATCTCAGCTGTCCTGGGAGATTGATCTATTTCAATTCTCTAACTAGAATGTATTTTCAATAATATGTGTCTACTATTAATATTTGTCGTTATACACATATGAATATAACGGGGAAAAGAATTGTACTGGCAATCCGACTCATACTATGCCAACTGGTTCGGTTGGGGCCGAGGCAGAGGAAGGAAAGGCTGGGGCAGAGGAAGCATCATTGGCCCTGCTCCTCCACAAGTAATACCGATCCAGCCTCCCCAGGGAACAATATCATTAGAACGAGTACCTAGTGGTGCAAAAGTCAAGATAGTCGCCATACTGGCCGGATACGGTGCATCAAGCAGAGCCTACCAGATGGGCCTAGCTCCAGGTACAATAGTAGAAGTCGTAGAGAACAATCTATTATATCCATGGACACCAATAATCGTCAGCGTCCACGGACTACAAGTAGCCATAGGGCGAGGCCTTGCATCAAAAATATTCGTGGAAATACTAGAACAACCAACAACGCAATCTACAAGCGGGCCATCCCAGCAAGACAAACAAAACCAGTAACCCCAGTTGGCTAAATCCCACTAGTTAATTCTCAACCTAGAATCCCGGGCTCCTGGCCCTTGGGCCGGTTTTCCTCTTAAGGGCAACTAAGAATTCTCTGAGGCCATAATGTTGTCGAGGTAAATGTTTACTATTGCCCCAGTTACACCCGGCGAATATGGGGCGCCAAGCACTCCTTTATCCGCCGAGACACTATTACCATCAAAGTATTCTACAAGTATAGGCCTATCCTTTTCCAGGATCTCCTTTAGCCTAGACTCTTTTATCCAGATCTTCTTAGAGTAATAAACCACAATTAACACTGCAATATCCATACTCATAAGATACTGAATAATGCTATGCTCATAGTCTAGTACTGCGCCTAGTCCTCGGTGTTTTCCTCGTAGAACTGCACGTATCCAGCCAGTCCTCGTCTCATAATCTGGGCGGAGCTGACGTAGCCTGTCGCCTGGTGCTAGAAGAGTACAGCATTTTAGCGTAACAATTGACAGCGTGTCTCTCCTTATACCGTGGCTTAGCAGGAGAGTGTTAGCTATGAATTCTGAGGCTTCATCTAGGCTCTTGGGGCTGGGGAGATAATGTATACGCTTGTACTTGTCTAGCTCTATTCCCTGGAGCATTATTGTATCACTTTAGGCCTAGTTTTCTTAGGAGTCTTCTGTCGCGCTTGAATCGTTTCATCATGGTTCGGAGATTCTTATAGTATGTTAGGAGTTCCTTCACGTCCTCAGTAGAGGTACCGCTACCGAGGGCTATCCTCCTCATTCTTCGACGATTGATTATCTCTGGCTTGTCTAGCTCTTCATAGGTCATGCTCTCAATAATTGCGAGCCAACGATCTATTTTCTCCTCTCCAAGCCTAGC
>WAOU01000108.1 GCA_015521095.1 Desulfurococcales archaeon
CCTCGCAGAGATTCTGGAAACATACGGGGTTAATTCAAAAATAGTATTCCCTGAGGGACCTTCTAGAGTTGCCCGTGAACTCCTTGCAAAACTCGATATAAAGTATCCGTATTCAAGCAAAATAACACCAGGCGTTATAGACTCGATAATTATAGTCGATACCGCTAATCTAGTCCAGCTTCATCCACACACCGAGATAATCGATGACGCTGGCTATATTGTAGTTATAGATCATCATAAAGAAGGAAGACTAAAGGATATGGTTGACACGGCTATCGTTTTACCAGAAGCTTCATCAACCAGCGAAATAATAGCTACTATAGCTAGAAACCTCTCTGTGCCACTAAACCCTAGTGTTGCTTCACTACTTTATGCTGGTATAATTAGTGACACAGCAGGCCTCAGAAACCCAGGAGTTTTCACATTCATAGCACTAGACTACCTATATGAGAATGGTGCTAATGTAAATATTCTCAGAGAACTCCAGGACACGGGACAACCAGACCTCTCAGAAAGAATAGCTATATTCAAAGCCCTTTCAAGACTATCATATGCAAGGATATGCAAGGAAATAATCATTGCAATAACACATATTGGTAGCCATGAATCTCAGATCGCCAGAAAACTTATTGAATTATCGGGAGATGTCGCAGTAGTGGTAAAAGATACAGAGATAGGAGTAAGGATAGCGATTAGGGTCTCAAAGAGAGCGTTAGAAAATGGTATTCGAGCAAACGAAATAGCCCTTTACATAGCCGAAAAATATGGCGGGGAAGGAGGAGGACACGACGCAGCGGCGATGGTTACAATTAAAACTATGGAGTGGACCGCGGAACGGTTATCCGAGCAACTTGGAAGGAGTCTTCCTGGAAAAATAGCCCGATTATGTACGGCGAGGAGGAAGAAACTTGAATGAATCAGAGAAACCATTGATTATATATGCAGATTATAGAGAGGAGAAAAGCGGTATTCCTCGATTAATTGAAGAATCGGGACTGAGGGTTGTCAGAAAGAATCTCAGTATAGGAGACTATGTTATATCAAATGAGATAGTTATTGAGAGAAAATCAGCCTACGACTTTGTTCACAGTTTGTTCGACGGAAGATTATTCGATCAGGCGAGAAGACTCAGAGAAGCCTATGGCTCTGTAATAATAATAATTGAAGGAAACCCTATAAGATTAAGACGCTATAGAAGGATGACTAAACAGATATATGCTGCAATCTCATCGCTCCTAGTCGACTACGATATTAAGATAATATATAGTGATAACGTTGAGCACACGGCGATAATAATAGAGTCACTCGCGAGAAGACTGCTAAAGAGTAGGAGAACTGCTGTAGTCCTACATAAGAAGCCCAAACTAGAAACAATCCAAGAACAACAACTATACATTATTCAATCATTTCCCTCAATCGGTGCTAAAACCGCCGAGAAGATCTTAGAATACTTTGGTTCGCTGAGAGAATTCTGCAATGCATCAATCTCAGATCTCTCACGAATCGAAGGCATAGGTGCTAAGAAAGCTGAGCAGATCTACAAGATACTCAACTCGAGATATGTTGGGAAGACAAAGCAGGTACGTAAACGTAGAAGAACGCTAACAGACTACTATGTAGAGGAAGGAAATAACTCGACCCATGACGGATAAGCAAGCATATTTATTTTATAACCCTACATGGACCGCCCTTCTTACTGGTGTAGTGTGAAAGGTGATCTAGTTGGGAGCAAGAGTAAAGGTAGTATCTGAAATAGAGAAAATAATGGGCAACATCGAACAAATACGAAACATAGGTATAATTGCCCACGTCGACCACGGAAAAACCACTCTAAGCGACTCGCTACTTGCGGCAGCAGGTATCATCTCGGAGAGAATCGCGGGAGACGCTCTAGTACTAGACTTCCTGAGCGTAGAAAAGCAGAGAGGAATAACAGTAAAGTCTGCAAACATAAGCCTCTACCACGAATACAATGGTAAACCATATGTAATCAACCTCATCGATACTCCTGGACACGTAGACTTCTCAGGTAAAGTAACAAGAAGCCTTAGAGTTCTCGACGGAGCGATCGTAGTAGTAGACGCAGTAGAAGGAGTGATGACACAGACAGAGACAGTGATTAGACAAGCACTGGAAGAGAGAGTAAGACCACTACTCTATATCAACAAGGTAGACAGATTAATCAAAGAGCTAAAACTTCCGCCGGACAAGATTATGGAGAGATTTATCGAAATAATACGCGATGTAAACAACTTGATAGACCTATACGGAGAACCAGAGTTCCGCAAGAAGTGGAAACTCAATCCTGCAGACGGAACAGTCGCATTTGGTAGCGCAAAGGACAGATGGGGAATCAGTATACCGATGGTCAAGAAGAAAGGAATAACGTTCCAAGAAATAATCAAAGCATATGAGACCGAGGACAAAGCCGAGATAGCTAGACTAGCAAAACTAATGCCCGTGCACGAAACAATATTAGACATGGTAGTCAGATTCGTCCCCAACCCAAGAGAAGCCCAGAGGTACAGAATACCGAAGATCTGGAAAGGAGACATAAACTCAGAACTAGGAAAAGCCCTCTTAGAAGCAGATCCCGACGGCCCCCTAGTATTCTTCGTAAACGACGTAAGAGTAGAGAAGACGGGACTCGTAGCAACAGGAAGAGTATTCTCCGGAAGACTCGAGCCTGGAAAAGAAGTATATCTACTAACAGCGGGCAAGAAAGCCAGAATACTCCAAGTAAGCCTTTACATGGGACCATTCAGAGAAATCACCAAGCTCATACCAGCAGGAAACATAGGTGCAGTAATGGGATTAGAGGATGTAAGAGCTGGAGAAACAGTCGTTGCACCCGACGCAATTGAGCAAGCAGCACCATTCGAACAACTAAGATACGTAAGCGAGCCAGTAGTAACAATAGCAGTAGAGCCCACCAAGATACAAGACCTACCAAAGATGATCGAGGCACTAAGAAAGCTCACAATAGAAGATCCCAACCTTGTAGTAAAGATCAACGAAGAAACCGGAGAGTACCTAATATCAGGTATGGGACCCCTCCACCTAGAAATCGCGCTAACATTACTAAAAGAAAGATTCGGCATAGAGGTAAAGGCCAGCCCACCAATAGTAGTATATAGAGAAACAGTCAGGGCAGAAAGCCAGGTATTCGAAGGAAAGAGCCCCAACAAACACAACAAATTCTATATCAGCGTTGCACCACTAAATGAAGAAACCATCGAGCTAATACAGAAAGGAATAATCTCAGAGAACCAAGATCCCAAGGAAAGAGCAAAGATACTAAGAGACAAGGCTGGATGGGACTACGATGAAGCAAGGAAGATCTGGGCAATCGACGAAGGAATCAACGTCTTCGTCGACAAGACCAGCGGTGTACAGCATCTAAGAGAAGTAAAAGACACAATCCTAGCAGCATTCAGGCTGGCTACAAAAGAGGGACCACTAGCAGCCGAGCCAGTGAGAGGAATCAAAGTAATCCTACATGATGCGACGATACACGAAGACCCTGTCCATAGAGGACCAGGACAGATCTATCCAGCAGTAAAGAACGCTATATGGGCCGGAATGCTTACAGCAAGACCTACCCTACTAGAGCCACTACAGAAACTCGACATAAGAACGCCGATGGACTATGTGAGCCAGATAGCAAGCGTGATTGCAAGAAAACGAGGACGAATACTAGAAGTATTAAGCCAAGGCATGCTGGCTAGAGTAATCGCAGAAGTACCAGTGTCCGAGAGCTTCGATCTAGCAGCAGAGCTTAGAAGCGCTACTGCTGGACGAGCCTTCTGGGGCGTAGAATTCAGCAGGTGGGCACCAGTACCTGATGCTATGCTCGACGAACTAATTAGGAAGATAAGACAGAGGAAGGGTCTGCCACCGTCGCCTCCTAAGTTAAACGACTTGATCGGCCCATAACACAACTAATTTCCTTCTTTTTAATAATTTATTTATAATTATTTTATCCAATAGTATCGTATAGCTCATTCTCCATATAATAATATATTCTAATAATTTTATCTTAAAGGTAAGACTTTTTCGAAACGGTTTAAGTAGCGATAAAATAAATGGTATATACAACTTATTTCTATCTACTGATAAGTTGACTAAGCTTCTCTTATTTTTAACAGATGAGGGCAGGTAACACCCCTGCCAGCCGGCTGGTGATATGGTATGTTAGAACTGCTAGGAGATAGCCTAGTAAAAGCAGGAACAGCACTAGTGGTTCTGCCAATAATTCTCATAGCGGTTATGGGCTTAGTAGTGGTTATTCTAATACAGCTTACAAGGGCGAGACAGGATATTATTGAGAAAGAGCCATGGAAATATGAGAGATACGAGGCAGCAAACCCGCTAAAATATAAAGAGGCGAGGACAAAAGTCTCTATGCAGTATCTAGGATACTTAATAATGTTCCTCGCAGTAGAACCAGCAGTAGTCCTACTCGCTATACTGATGACTGCTCCACGAGACCTCCTGGAAAGTATGCTTATAATATATGGAGTATTCCTAGCAGTATACGCTCCTCTCCTCGCATACGCAGTAAGAGAAGCCAGGAGAATACAGTCCTGGATGTTGGACTGAATTTGAGGTGATGATTATGGATGGAAACGGAAATGGAGAGGGCAAGGTATACGTAGGAAACATAAATGTTTCCGCTAGAAAAGCCAGAAAACTATTAATGAGCGACCTGAAACTAGGCAAACTTGTAGATTGGGGAACTGCATTCTCTCTATGGCCAATACACCTGACAACCAGCTGTTGTGGATGTGAATTCGCAGCGGCGTGGAGCCCCCGCTATGATAACGAGCAGCACGGTGCCCTACCATGGATTGGTCCAAGACAGACTAACTTGATTATCATCGAGGGAACCGTGACGAAAAAAATGGCATGCGCGGTCAGGATCGTATGGGAACAAATGCCCCAGCCTAAATTCGCTATTGCAATGGGTGCATGTGCACTCGACGGCGGCATATTCTACAACAGCTATAATATAGTAAGGCCTTGGCAGATTGTTCCTGTAGACGTGTATATACCAGGGTGTCCTCCTAGACCCGAGTCCGTAGCGAAATCGATCATCATGCTTCAAAAGAAGATTCGAGAAAAACAGGTAGCATCAAAATTCGTCGAAGAGGGATGGCGTCCCGACAAGGAATACGTTATACCAAAAGAGGACCTGTGCTCGTGGTGGAGGGGATAAAGGAATGAGTCCAGAGGAACTAGTGGAGAGAATAAAGTCACTGCTCGGTGACTACGCAAAAGAGATCAAGATATGGAAAAACGATTACATCGAGGTTGAAGTAGATAAAGAGAATATAGAAGAAGTCGCTAAGAGGATGAAAGAATTCGGCTTTGATCATGTCAAAGACTTAACAGTAGTCGACTATATGAAAGAAGGATTCTTCCGTATAATATATAATTTAGGAAGCTACGACAACTTCGAACTATCCTATTACATAGTAGGAATCGCGTACAACATACCCAGAGATAAGCCAGCCACCAAGACACTCTTCTACATCTATACCTCGGCGGACTTCCAGGAAAGAGAAGCATATGAAGCATTTGGAATAACCTTCGAGGGACACCCTGATCTAAGACCAGTACTGCTTTCCCCTCCAGTAGCAGAGTTGAAGCCTCTCAGAAAAGACTTCGTCGTTAAAGAAGATCCGGAAATCATCACAAAGAAGAAATAAGGAGGTGAATGAGATGAGCGGTATTATTAGGACCCAGGGAGCCCAGGTAGGATTCAACGACCTGAAACTTCCCGGAATGTGGAGTAGAAAGATAGGAAAAGACCTCTATGAAATCTTCATAGGACCACAACACCCTGGAAGCGGACACATGAGAATAGTCATAAGGGTAGATGGAGACGTAATAGTAGAAGCAGATCCCGACATGGGATACGTCCACAGGACAATGGAAAAACTATCAGAGGTAAGAACCTGGATCAAAGGAATCCCATTATTTGAGAGAATGGCTATACACGACGCATGTAACGTAACTCTCCCATATGTCAGGGCCGTGGAGAAGCTGATGGATATAGAGGCCCCAGAGAGGGCCAAGTATCTAAGAGTCCTACTATGTGAGATCAACAGGATAGCCGCATTCCTGTACGGTTTCGGTATATTTGGAGTGTTCCTCGGACACTCTACCATGTACATGTGGCCATTCGGCGATAGAGAAGTATGGGTAGAACTCGCCGAATGGCTTACAGGAGCCAGACTCACGCACTCCTATCCAGTATTTGGAGGAGTTAGACGAGACGTACCGGCAGGCTTCACAGACGCTCTCAGGAAAGCAATTAGATACATGAGAAAGCGTCTCGAAGACTACAGAAAGATATTCGTGGATAACCCCGTTATACGTGCCAGACTAGAGGGCGTCGGAGTTATACCAAAGAACTTGGCAATCGAGCTCGGAATAACAGGTCCAAACCTGAGAGCAAGCGGCGTAAAATATGATGTAAGACTGAATCATCCATATGAGGTATATGACCAGCTAGACTTCGAGATACCCGTATTCCAGGAAGGAGACGCCTATGCTAGAGTATGGCAGAGAGTAGAGGAAATAAAACAGAGCCTCAATATCCTAGAACAAGTCGCAGACTGGCTAGACAGGCATCCAAGAACACCTATTCTACACGACAAGTTCTGGAAGACTGCTCCACCCCTCTACAAGAAAATCTTTGAGGAAACAGGAAGAGCCAAACTAGGAGCAGTATACGCCATAATGAAGGTTCCAGCTGGGAAAGCCTATGAGAGGGCGGAAACA
Source organism: Desulfurococcales archaeon (assembly GCA_015521095.1). The sequence goes on from WAOU01000108.1 coordinate 6,790, forward strand.
GCGAGAGGAGAGATCTCCTACTATGTTGAGAGTAACGGAGGAAACAAACCATATAGGATAAGGATACACTCGGCATCTGCGAGAAACGCGCTCGTCTACAAGTACATAGTTCCAGGACACAGGGTCATGGATCTCCCAGCGATCTATGGAAGCATAGACTACTTCCCGCCCGAGGCGGATAGGTAGGAGGGGTGACGGTATATGAGTGGAATACTCAATATAATAATTCAGATTATAACTTGGCCTCCCCTCTGGCAACTCGTCGTATTAGGACTCCTCATACCATTAGGAGTAGTGGTATTTATATTATGGTTCGAGAGAAAAACAGCTGCTAGAGTCCAGAGAAGAATAGGGCCATATCACGTATCTCCTAAGATTGCCGGAGGCCTGCAGCTAATAGCAGACCTTATGCGATACATGTTCCAAGAGGTAATAATTCCAAAAACAGTCGATAAGTTCCCCTTCATAGTAGCTCCACTAGCTGCACTAATACTATCAATCGTGCCGGTAGTAGCCATACCATTTACATCGATCGAAGCATACTTCCCGATAGACATGTCATATAGCCTCATAATATCGCTTGCATTACTAACACTCTCGCCTCTCTTCATAATTCTAAGCGGATGGGCGAGCAACAACAAGTTCTCAGTAATAGGTGGTATGAGAGAAGCATACCTTATAACAGCCTATGAGCTAGTTGCAGTACTCGCATTTCTCTCAGCAGGAGCAATTACAGGAAGCTTCAACCTAGTCGATATCGTTGAAGCACAAAGCGGTGTAAAGTGGTTCATAATACTTAATCCATTGGCGTTTGCTGCAGCGTTCATAGGAGTTCTACTATCGACAAGCGGGTTCCCATTCGAGATCGCCGAGTCAGAGCACGAAGTAGTGGCGGGTGCTTTCACAGAATACTCTGGCCTCGTCTATGGAATGAACATGGGAGCGGCATACCTGAAAAGAATGATATTCTCTATAATGATAGCCGTAGTATTCCTTGGAGGATGGCAACCATACACTCCTGGAGAAGGATTCATAGCCGGCTACCTTGTACCGAGCATAGTGATACTTGTAAAAGCCACAATACTCATGATGATATTCAGCTTCTTTAGAGCAGTATACGGACGCTACAGGCTCGACCAAGCCCTCGATATCGCCTGGAAAATACTATTCCCTCTAGCAGTGCTAGGATTCGGGCTAGGCCTCCTCGAGGCCTATCTCGGGATTATTTAGGAGGTGGAAATGGGATGCCAGCCAAACCTGTGAGTAAACAGGTTCCGAGTAGAGGAGGGATATTCTCAAAGTTCAAGGGCAACATAGAAGCAATAGCAATAGGTGTAAAATTCTTCTTCAACCCTCAAAGATTCACACTGATATACCCAAAGGAGTACATTAAGCTCAAAGAGGGATACCGAGGCTTCATAGTACTTCGCAAAGATAAGTGTATAAACTGTGGATCCTGTGCGAGAATATGTCCTGCAGCAGCGATGAGACTCATAAGACTACCGTTTACAGATCCAAAGACAGGCAAAACAAGGATGAAGCTATGGCCCGTCATCAATTACAATAGATGTATATTCTGTGGCTACTGTGTAGACGTGTGTCCAACCGAGGCACTTTACCATGTACCATACCACGACGTAGTCTACGAGACAATGGACGTCATGGATCTAGATCTCGAAGAATTCCAAAAAGAGCCCGAATGGGACGCTGAGAAACTCGGTCTTCCTGTAAAGTATGTTGTCGACGAGAAAATGGGTCTTGTCAAGGTCAGGATAAAGGAGGAAGGTGAGAAGCAATGACGGGAGGAGCATTACCTATACTTGCAGCCATAACAGGAGCTTTCATGTTATTCATATCTATACTAATCGTGAAAAGCAAAGATCTCGTATATGCCAGCAGCTCTCTCGCAATACTAGGAATATTGAATGCGATAATGATAGCATTCCTCGGATACTATCTGGTAGCAGCGTTTCTTGTAGTGGTCTATGTAGGTGCAGCAGTTATGTTCATAATAATTACAGTATCAATGCTCGGAGGTAAAGCAAAAGAGCCTGTAGACGAGTCAAAGGGATACTTTACAGCGGGAGCTGTAGGAGCCTCGTTGTTCCTCTTAGTAACAGCAATGGCAGCATATCTCGGATATGTTAGACCATCTAACATTAGTGTCACTGATGTATCGGCTTCAATCCTTGAAAGCCACTCTCTAGTTATCGGCATAATACTATTGGCTCTTGCAGCGACGCTGATCGAAGCAATAGCTATAGCAAGGAGGGGGTGAAGAGTCGTGGCGTTAGTTGATGTTACAATAGCAGGGATCGCCCTTATAACTTCCGCGTTCATGGCTGCAATAGCAGCGTATGGAATGACATATTCGAAGAGCTTTATACGACAGCTACTATCAATAGAGATATTGTTCAATGCTGTCCTCCTAGCAATAATTGTACTATCAGCACTAAGCCCGGCTAGTCTAACTGCGTTCTCCATAATCCTAATATCAGTAGTTGCAGGAGAGGTCATCGTAATCGTTGCCGTGATAGCTGCATACTATAGAGTGGCGAAAGCATTGGACTCCTCAGCTCTAGAAGAGGAGGGGGTGTAAGGAGTGTACGCGAAAATACCTGTCTGGTACATTAGCATTCTGCTTCCAGTCCTAGTCGGCGTACTAGGACTAATCCTAGGGGAGAGAAAAGGATCATTAATAGCCAAATTATCAGCAATATCGCTGATAATACCTACGTTGGCACTCGGACACTACTGGGCGAATGTTAACATAGCTGAAGGAATAGTAGACCCAATAGTGATAGACTTAACCAAATACAAGCTGGGTACCTTTGCCCTAGTCCTAGACGGTCTATCAGCCCCAATAGTACTCGGCATATCGCTCGTAACAGCATTCGTAGCAATCTACGGATACAAGTATATGACCGTCAGGATAGAGGAAATGCATAGTGAAGGAGAAAAAGCCCCCAGCATCGGAGCATACTACTTCCTATATAATGTATTCGCGGTATCAATGCTCGGTATGGCTTTAGCCAACAACTTGATATTCTTCTACTTCTTCCTAGAAGTCAGCCTGATATCATCATTCTTACTAATCGCTTACTATGGGTACGGAGACAGGAGAAAGATCTCATTACTGTACTTCATCTGGACACATGTAGCTGGGGCATTATTCATAGCTGGAGTATTATACTACGGAGTCAAAGCAGGTAGCTTCGATATACTCACAATATCAAATACTGGTGTAATTTCATACATAGCGCCAGCAAGCACAACAATAGGATCAGCATACAAGATCGCTGCAGCAGCAATAATAGTAGGTCTCTTCATAAAGATGGCAGTCTTCGGCGTCCACATGTGGCTCCCCTACGCACACGCCGAAGCACCAACACCGGTATCAGCACTATTATCTCCGAACCTAATCGGTATAGCCGGATATGCATTCATTAGATTCGCCTTCCCATTATTCCCCGAAGTAATATACAAGATACACTACTATCTCCTCGGCCTAGCTATCATAACCATAATCTACGGAGGACTAGTTGCACTAAGACAGACAGACTTCAAGAGGTTCCTCGCATACTCAAGCGTAAGCCAGATGGGCTACCTACTACTAGGAATAGCAACACTATCCGCATACGGTATTGGAGGAGCAATACTACACTACTTCACCCACGCAATAGGAAAAGCAGTCCTCTTCATGGTAGCAGGAGTATTCATAACAGAACTACACGGGCTCCGAAACATAACCAAAATGGGAGGACTAGCCAGAGCATATCCCCTAATGGCAGCCGCAGCTCTACTAGGATTCATGCACCTAGTAGGAATGCCGCCTACAATAGGTATGTGGAGCGAGTTGCTCATAACCATAGGAGTAGTCAAAGCAATACCACTAACTACAGTAGATAACGTCATAGTTGTGGCCACGATACTCATATTGTCGTTCGGTATCAGCGCGGCCTACGCATTCATAACAATGAGGAAGATATTCTACGGCCAGCTGAAAGAACAGGTACCCCAAGAAGTAATGGACGGCTTCAAATATGCAGTAGTAGTCCTAGCGGTACTAGGCGTGGTCTTCTTCCTAATAGTAGCACCGCTCATGTCACCGCTCCAACAAGCATCCGAACTAGTTGCCTCTCTCATAGGATAGGAGGTGGGAGAATATGGAGTTTACAGGAACCGGATTAGTAGTTGAGCCGAACGCAAGCCTCATGCCCTGGGCCCTCATATGGGGGTTCTCATATCTAGGAGCAGCAGTACTTGCAATACTATACTTCATAGGGGTAAAGAACGAGAAAATCTATGGATGGGGAAGCGTCGCGTCAATAGCGCTCTCAACAATAGTATCGTTCATGGCTCTAGGAAAAGTGCTAGGCGGCGAAGTAATATACGCGGCCAGTAGTGTAACATGGGTGCCATGGATAAACATAGGAATAGGAGTCTACCTAGACGGTCTCGGAGCAATAATGGCGGTCATAGTCAGCTTCCTAAGCCTACTAATAGCAATCTACAGCACCGAATACATGAAAGGCGACTGGGGAGTACAGAGATACTTCTTCTTCTTTACATTCTTCGTAGCAAGCATGCTACTCCTAGTAACCGCTGATAACCTGGTCTTGATGTTCATCGGATGGGAGGGCACTGGAATAGCAAGCTATGCCCTAATAGGACACTGGTACACAGACGAAGAAGAATACTGGGTAGGAATACCAGGCAGAAAAGCATTTGGAACACCAATGTACTTCGAGCCTAGCCACAGCGGAGTAAGAGCACTAATGTTCACGAGAGTAGGAGACGTAGGACTCCTCATAGGAATGGCTGCACTATACCTACTCACAGGAACATTCAGCATACCCGAACTCGCCGCAGACACCGGATGGCTAGCGACACTAGCATCCAAGGGGGTACTAACAGCACTCCTCTTAGTATTCACACTAGGAGCACTCGCAAAGAGCGCGCAGTTCCCGTTCCAGGAATGGCTTGTAACAGCTATGACCGGCCCGACACCAGTATCAGCACTAATACACGCGGCCACAATGGTGAAAGCAGGAGTCTACTTCATGCTAAGAATGGCGCCAGTCTTCCTACTCGGCGCATCTCTCCCACTAGTAGCCTCACAGCTACAGACCTACTTCGTAATAATAGCAGGTCTCGGAGCAATAACAGCTTTCATGATGGCTACAATGGCACTAGTATCCAACGAGCTCAAACTAATCCTAGCCTACTCGACTGCAAGCCAGCTAGGTTACATGTTCATCGGAGTAGCAGCTGCAGGAGTACTAGTATCTCACGCACATGAGGCGGCAGCACTAGGAGTAGTAGCTGGACTATCACACCTAATGAGCCACGCAATATTCAAAGCCGCGCTCTTCCTAATAGCAGGCTGGCTCATACACGCCGCACACAGCAGATTCATAGACTACATGGGCGAATACGCGAAATACATGAAGGTTACAGCAATAGCAATGTGGCTAGCAGGCCTCAGCCTAATGGCAATACCTCCTCTAAGCGGCTTCTTCTCAAAGGAACTAACACTCAAAGCAGCCGAAGAAGCCCATCTCGTATGGGTCTATGCTCTCGGAGTGATAACAGCAGGCCTCACAGCAGCATACACTCTTAGAATGATACTAAGAGTAATGCACCTACCTCCGAAGAAAGAAGGACACGGCCATCCACACGAAGCACCAATCCTTATGCTTGCTCCGTACACGTTCCTAGCAATACTTGCCCTAGTGATGGGATTAGTATGGACATGGGTTTATCCAGAGCTAGCAAAAGGAATCTCAGAGACGCTAGGAATAGCGCTAGCAGTAGATGCTGTCAAAGAACTATATCAAGTATCAATAGCTGCAACAGGAACAATCATGACGCTAGGATGGGTGGCAGTGAACTTTATCGCCGTAGCAGCAATATACCTAGCCCTAAAGGTAGACTTCGACTCAATACTAGAAAAGAACACAATAGCAAGAGCTATTCATGACTTCCTATTCGACAGATGGTACATTAACGCACTAATATACATCGTAATAGTAGGAGGATTCGCAGGACTATCAATGATACTAGCAGGCATAGACCATGTCATAGACCTAGCCTATCATGCAGCTATACCAGCAGTATTCGCGCTAGGAGCAGCCGGCCTAAGAGCATTACACAGAGGAAAGACCGATTATTATCTAATGCTCTACATGTACTTCGTATCCATCATACTACTAGTACTCTACATAATATGGGGGTGAAGATCCATGAATGACCCAGTATTGATAATTAACTATGCGATAGTCGCGATCGGCCTAATAATACCCGTAATAGCCGTCTACAAGAGCCGAGTATCAAAGTTAATTCCGACTCTAGCATGGCTAAGCGTATTATTATCAGCGATAGGTTCAACGATACTACTATACAATACAATGATTAAAGGACCGATCCAATTCTATAACGGCTTACTCGTACACGATTCATTTACCGCATTCATATGGCTAGGAGCATCATTAACCGCGGCACTCTCCCTACTAGCAGCAGGCGAAGACCCCCTTATATGGGAAAGCAGTCCAGGCTACTACAGCCTACTCCCATTCGTACTATTCGGTATATTTATAATAACGGGAGCAAACGACGCACTCCTAATACTGGCCGCATGGCTACTAGTATCAGTAATAAGTTACGTGTACATAGCACTACCACCCGAAAAGAACAGCCGCGCCGCAGCAATACGATATATAATGATCGGAGCAGTAGCAACCCTATTCCTTGCAGTATGGATCGCAATCGACACAGCCCTTGCAAGTCAGCAAGGCCTAGGCTCATTCTCACTGGCACCCTTAACCCTCGACAAGATCTCAGGATTAGCACTAGCAACAGTAATAGCCGCGCTAGGTTTCAAGACAGGTATCGCCCCCTTCCACTGGTGGGTCCCCAGCGTTTATGGAAGGGCTGACGGAAGAGTAGTATCAGTAGTAGCTGGAGTAATAAAACTAGGATTCATAGGGCTCCTAGCCAAGATAACATATGCGCTCGCAGGAGGAACAGTAGTTTCCATGGGTACACCAATACTTCAAAGCCTACAGCCAGCTACAACACTGGCATACGTATTCGGAATCCTAGCTGTAGCAACAATGACCTATGGAAACATAGCAGCACTAACAACAAAAGACCTAAGAGCACTGCTATCCTATAGTAGCATTGCACAAATAGGATACATACTCGCAGCACTCGCAGCGCTAGCTTACTTCTCGCCAAGAGACTCGACACTAGCAAACTATGCCTTTGCCGCAATAGCCCTGCAAGCAGTCGCATACGGCCTGGCAAAAGCACCACTCTTCTCGCTAACATCAGTAGAAACAAGCCAAGACCGTCTAAGAGGCCTATTATCGTCGAATAAAATAGCAGGAGCTGCCGCAGGAGTACTATTATTCAGCCTTCTAGGAATGCCCCCAATGCTAGGATTCTGGGGCAAATTATACATGTTCATAGCAGTAGCCGGGTTCTCAATCCTACTGGTAGTAGC
>WAOU01000109.1 GCA_015521095.1 Desulfurococcales archaeon
GACGAGCTCCCAGATAGCATTGATGCAGTTATAGCACACGCGTTCATAGGGACAAGAAACGCGCTATTAGAGCTAAGACACTACCTCGACCAGCGAAACATCCGGCTAGTCTTGGTAGCGTCGATGAGCCATCCCGGCTCCAAGGATATAATAGATCCATGTCTCGACAAGATCCTAGAAACAATCAGTATAGTAGAGCCCTGGGGAATTGTCGCGCCCGCAACACGTCCCGAAATCATAGTAAGGGCAAGAAGAATCCTAGGCCCGGGAATCAAAATCCTCAGCCCCGGGATAGGGGCACAGGGGTCAAATCCTGGAGACGCGCTGAAGGCAGGAGCAGACTATGAGATTATAGGTAGAATGATAACAACCAGTCCAGACCCAATCCCGGTACTAAATGAGATTATAGCACAGCAGAACAGAATCCTCGGAAAATAGTAGTGTATTCGTGGAGCCTGGATAAACATCATTGATATATACAATCCCAGGACATGTATTTGTAATCCGGGTAGATTACCATTTTATACCTAGACCTCCTAGACGCGAGAACCCGCTCATAAATACACAGGTACAAAGATAAGGGATGTGAAAAGACATGAACGATCTAGACAGGGCACTAGAGAACCTCATAGCACGAGCCGAAAAAGGAGACATACGAGCCACTGGAAGAATCCTCACAATGCTAGAAGTACCTGGAGAAACAAGCATACGATTACTAAAACTACTCCGTAGAAAAACCGGTAAAGCACACGTCATAGGAATAACGGGCATCCCAGGCGCAGGCAAGAGCAGCCTCATAAACAGGCTCATACAAGAGATCCGCAGGAGAGGATACCGAGTAGCAGTAGTAGCAATAGATCCGAGCAGTCCACTAAGCCAAGGAAGCCTCCTAGGCGATAGACTACGCATGCAAGTGCACAGCGTCGACCCAGGAGTATTCATAAGAAGTATAAGCACACGAGGCCTAAAAGGAGGATTGAGCCTAGCAGGCCTCGCTATGATAGAGGCATTCGACGCGCTAGGATACGATTATATCCTGCTAGAAACTGTAGGAGTAGGACAAGCAGAAGTAGACGTCATAAACGCAGCACACACAATAATCGTCGTAACAATGCCGGGCGCAGGAGACGATATACAAGCCCTCAAAGCAGGAGTAATGGAAATAGGCGACATATACGTAGTGAATAAATCCGACAAGCCAGAGGCAACAAAAACATACGAATTCATCGTATTCAGCGTAGAAAAGGGCGATCTAGGCCCCTCAACAGGCTGGATCCCGAGGGTCCTCATGGTAAGTAGCCTAGTCGGAACAAATATTGACAAACTAGTCGACACAATAGAAGAACACAAACAATACCTACAGCAAAATAGCCTGTTCCAAGAGAAGGTCAAGGCCCGTAGAAAACTCCTAGCCTACTACATGGTGAAGACGGCAATAGACCAGCTAGTAGAAGACATAGCACTCTCACAGGAAACAGGAAATGATCTAGATATAGAAGAATTGACTGCTAGGATCAGGAAAAAACTATGTAGCAGACTTCTAGGATAATATACATGGAGACAGAGGCTACGGGTAGAGATGAATGAAGCTAATTGTACTGGGACTAGGAAGTAGTTATCCGCCGCCAGGATACGGTGGGCCAGGGCTACTCCTGGATAATGGCATAGATAAGCTCCTAATAGACTGTGGCAAGTCATGCATGGAATCCCTCCTACAACTAGGCTACACACCCTGCGACATTCACAAAGTCTACGTAACACACAGCCATATCGACCACGTATATGGAGTATTCGAGTTCCTAGTAGGAAAAATAGCAAGTAGATGCCCAGACCTTACAATTCTGGCTCACGAGGAAGTACTGGACACACTAATGCCATTATTAGACTTGCTCGCGCCTAGCAAGGCCAGAATCGATTATGAGTCCATTACTTCATATAACATAGGAGACTATACTCTGATCCCTTGGAGAGCCAAGCACAGTATACCAACATATGGAGTGATACTAGCTAGATCCAGTCAATATGCAATGTTCTATACGAGTGATACAGGATACACGGAAGATTTGGAGCGTGTTGTGTCAGAATCCAAAATAGTACTATTAGAGGTGACTCTCTCATCTAGTCACGCGGCAGAGACTGAGTATCATTTGTCTGTCAAGGATTTTCTACGATTATCAGGTCTTGGAGAGGGATTAATTGTCCCCGTGCATCTATCCCCGGAGAGCCTCGAGGAAATAATTGAATTACTTGGCCGAGGATGGACTCCTAGGAGGAGAATAGTATTTGGTAGGCCGCCCCTGCTCTTGTCACTGGACTAGCTAATACGTGTTTTATTTAGTAGAGTTGCGGTTAATGGTTAGTAAGGGGTGACTCTAGGATATGGAGAACTGTGTATTCTGTAGGATTGTCAGGGATGAGGCACCGGCATACTTTGTATACAGGGGTCATGGAGTCTCAGTGTTTCTGGACATATATCCTGTTGAGACAGGTCATATGCTGATTGTTCCTGATGAGCACTTTGAGAGCCTGCATGATACTCCTCCAAGAGTAGCGGCTAAGCTGTTTGCGGTTGCTGCAGCGCTTGTCAGGATTCTTAGAAATGAGTTGGGTGCTCCAGGAGTAAATGTGATAACGAATAGTGGGAGGCCTGCCGGGCAAGAAGTGTTTCATGTACATGTGCATGTGATTCCTCGGTGGCAGGATGGCGGTTGGAGAAGGCTAGTTAGTAGACATAGGTTGACTGAAGTAGAAGCACTGGACTTTATCAATAGGATTAAGCCGTATACTGGTATCATAGAAGAGTATCTCAACGATGTTTTTGGAGAGGGAACCTAGTTGGCCGAGCTAAATACGGTACTATACGTGTACTTGTTGAGCCTGGTTCCAAGCTTCGAGGGACGGTACGCGCTACTAACAGGAGTAGCCCTAGGCCTCACTCCAGGAGATGCCCTCCTTATAGCGAGCCTAGGAGTGTTAACACTATCACTAGTCTTACCACAGGTGCTTTACCTTATAGATGACCTTGTGCGGAGATGGGATAGTAGAAGGGGATTGCTCGGGTTTATCAATAGATTTTATCATCGGTACATAGAACGGACGCGGATACGAGCATCCAAGTATATGGACAAGTATGGGTTCCTTGGACTGATCATATTTATCGCAATCCCGCTACCAGGTACAGGTGTGTGGACAGGCTCGCTAGCATCATTTATATTTGGACTAGATAAGAAGAAGACGTTCCTAGCCCTTTTACTAGGTGGGCTCTTGAGCAACGCTATAACGTATATGATCGCCTTCCTGATTTCATAAGAAGATGGTCCTTCTAGATGTTTAAACGTTCTTGTAAACATGATGGAAACCCTTAAATAGTGTTTCAAGTGTTCTTGTTTGGTCGGGCATTATGGATACGGGCAAGCCCGGCCTGAAACAATACACAATGGGAAGTATCCGGTTCACTCTCTTAATGTTCTCGATGGCTGCTTGTCTCCCATTGTTTTTCCTAGGACCAATAGCATATGGGAGCGGACTGAGCCTCGGAGAAGCACTACTGGGCGCTTTCCTGGGGAACCTTGTA
>WAOU01000110.1 GCA_015521095.1 Desulfurococcales archaeon
CTATGAATAGTCCTATTGCGGCTAGTATTGCTATTGGGAGGAGTATTCCTAGTAGTGGCGATGCTATTAGTAGGATTATTGCTATGGCGTAGTATCTTATTGCCTTGTATAGTTCTTCTCCTATTTTTGGTACTGTCTCTGATAGTTGTTTGGATCCTTGGTATAGCCAGAGGAGGCCTAGGAGGAATAGTAGCAATGATACTAGTTCAAGTATGGTTGAAAACAAGTGTTTATCAATAAGTGAGGACACGAAAAGGATTATGAAGGATACTACCCATAAATTGAATCCATCGCTTATCAGCTTGAATGATTCTTCTTCCAGTTTTCTCCTTGTATAGTACTGTTGCATAATTGTACCCCCCTGTTATTAATTAGTAGCCGTCAATGTATATTAGTCGGTATGTTACTTATCTAGGACGTTCTCGTATATGTTTGTCTGTGGAAGCGTATGTTGCTATGCATCTTGTTTGTATTATTGAATAATTGAATACAGGCTCCTAGTTGTTATATAGTTGCCTTATTTAGGTGTCCTATATAAACAGTTAATAATCAAAGGGCTAAGATTAACTTATATAGTGGTGATAGATTTGTCTATAAGAAGCGTTCTTAACCGACAGGTATTTTCAACGATTATGTTATTCCTTATGATTACAAGTCTTGCTTTGGGAACTGGACATGCCGAACTACCATATGGTCCATACCAGGAGGTTATGGGACTAGCACTGTTTCTAAACATTGACGTCAATAATACTATTGTCGGCTACAAGTTTCTATATCAAGATAGTCTAGTCCTCGTGTTAATGAATAGATCTACGGGACAGTATTTCCTTCACTTAATACAGTATACTGGTGGCCATACAGTTGTTGCCCTCCCAGATGATATAGGTCTAGTGAACTATATCGATAATAGCCCGGATGGAGGCGTAATGATTATCGATGGATTCGACAAGAACCTGGTTAGAAAAACATGGATCATAAACATAGACACCCAAGATGCCTCTGTGTTAAATCTATCGATGCCTGGACTACAGGAGACAGGAGTCACTCCGGACTGGTATAATAGCAGGCTACTCGTAGTTCAAACTAACTATACTAACACGATTGTATCATCTTATACTATCAGTGGTCTTTCAAGGATATGGAGTCTAGACCTAGGACCCTCTATAGGTGTAAAAGCCTTTACATGCCAGGATAATTACTTAATTATATTGGAGAATGAAACCGACTCCATAATTTATAGAATTGGACAAGATGGAACACTTATCGATGAGACGATTGTTGGTATCCGGGGGAAGACTGTACCTTTAGGAGACTGTAGTAAGCTAGCCGTCTATGTCACCAATAATGGCCTATACCTAGTAGACTTGGGATCAGGAGATCTCACATTCGTGAACGGGGTCTCTGGATATCTCGAAGATCTCTTCCCTAGCCCTCAAGGTGACTATATCGCGGTACTAGTCTCAGAGTACTTTATGGGAGGAAACAAGACAATATACGTGGTCTCTAGTAGCGGAAACGTTGTGTTTAGCGATACGTATCCGAGGATCGAGAAGATATCATGGTCTCCATCGGGCATACTTGGATTCGTTGCAGGTAACACAACATTCTACCCGGATAGACTAGTACTAGTAGACGCCTCCTCGAACACCAGTACTATAATAGGCCCGTTTACAGGCCCTGTTACTGCATATGGATGGTATGGAGACTCTTTATATATGGCTTATTCATCGGGCTATTCTAGCCCGACATATATTAGGATATACAATTCTAGCATGGGTATAGTAGTGGATCAATCCATAGGACTTCCACTTCGACTAGATAATCTCTTAATAACAAGTGTAGACGGCCAACAAGTGATTTATTATGTGGGAACTTATTATGATATGGATACAGATTCGGTACATTCTCTCGTACTGGGATATGTGCTCCGGGAAGGCATAGTGATTTCATGGACTCCTGTAAAGGAGATAGTTGCAATACCTGACAAGAATCATGAGATAGTTACGGTTAGCGACAGCAGGAATACAGATGGGCTAAGCCTATCGTATACCCTTACATACTCACATGGATCAACGGTAACGTACACCTCGGGTATAGGCAATGAATACTATCAGACGTTCATTAATGGAGTCGTAGTAGCAGTTTATGCTACTGCTACCGGAAGCGGAGAGGCACAGATTATCTTATCTAGTCCCATGGCGCTAGAAGCCCTCATACTAGATCAAGGAAACATCACCGGAGCACAAGTAGTCGTTGATAATGAAACACATGTACGAATAATACTAAGTCCCGATGGTGGAACGGCAAGCATAGAAGACACCGTCATAGTCTTCAAATATCCTGCAAACCAGCCATTGCCAGATATGGAGCTTCTCAACTATACGATAAGACTTGAGCCATCCGTGGAAACAAGTTCAGGGCAAACAACTACTACAAGCCAGTCAACAGGTTCAGGACTCGAAATCACAGGAACCTATAGTGGAAAAGAGGAAACCTCTGGTGCTGTCGCACCAACCGAGCAAGAAGCAGAGTCTGAGTCGAGCCAGACTACGAGTATAACTGGTGAGCAGGGGTCGAGTAGTATAACGAAGATATTAATGATTGTAGTGATCATTGCTATTATCATAATTGCTTTAAGGTTCCTGAAGAAATAGTTCAAAGCAAACATGTATAATTAACTATATAAATTATAATTTTTCTTTTTGTAAATTCTTTGGTATTTCCTTCTAACTCAGATCCCCACACTGGCACTGTAATTCTAAAACAATCCTATGTAGATCATCAAGACCCTCTCCTCGTATTGCAGAAATCCTTGGTACTAGTACTCTCCTTGCATAGAGTCTTAACTGTTTTAATATATCGAATAACATCTCTCCATATAGTGAGTGAGTGTTTTTGAGCTGTCTTCTGATCCTCGAAAAGTCTCCCCATAGATCAAAAGTATATTCTTCATGACCCGCAAGGAGGTCTGCCTTATTGACTACTGGGGCAATATCTGTATTGAGACGGAGTTGAACAGCAATGCTCAGTAGTAATTGGAACGCGTAGTCTGTGGGGTTAGTTATTAAACCTGCATCAATAATATACAAGCCTGCAACATGTGACGATACGCTATTTAGCCGGTCAACTAGCTGTATGCTGGTTTCCCTGAAGAGAAATATCTCCATTTGACCCGGTGTGTCTATTAGTACATAGTCCGCCTCTGAATTAGCTATATGGGAGAGTGGTTCTTCTAGTCTTTCTGATAGGAGCTCCATGCTCTTGACGAGTGCCCCGTTTGGCCCGAGACCCTTTTCCCTGGCTATCCGTCTCGCATCTATTATTTTTCGGATGTCATAGTCAGGCTTATAGGGAAGGTATTCTGCTGCAGGGTCGAGGTTAACAATGTATACTTTAGCTCCTATTTCTGTTCTGAGCCATCTAGCATAGGTCCGTGTTAGTGTGGACTTTCCGCTTCCTGCTGGACCTAAGATGAGAAGTGTATACATGCTACATCATCTCCGCATGTGTGCTTTATCGTTGATCATAGTATGGTAGATGGGAGTTTTGCTGCGTTGGGTTGGTTTGCTTCATTTCTTCTGTTATTCCAGTTTTGTAGGAGTACTATTGTAAATGATTTTTATTGGTGGCGGTTTAGAAACTCTTACTTTATGTATTTGGGGAAAAATAAATTGGGAGGATCTGGTAGTTGGAGAACCTTTTATAGTATTTATACTATCGTCTTTTTATTAATTTTATTAATATTAATATAATTGCTATCGCAGCTATTATATATGTTGTAGGTATTCCTTGGGTAGGAGATGTTTCTGACTCGCTTGTTGTCTCTGTTTGTGTTTCTCCTGTCTGCTCACTTGTTTGAGTTTGTTGCGCTGGAGGCGACGTTGCAGTCGATTCTTCTCCTGTCCCCGCTAGGTTAACTTGCGAGTATGCATAGTTGTCGGGGTTATACATTTCGCTAATCCTTGCCGGAATTACTTCTTGTAGGGTTATATCTTCAACCAGTGGTTTTAGTAGTACTTGTATGGATGTTGTTCCTGATTGTAGCTGTTCGATTGCTACTGCTACTAGGGCGCCGTGGTCTTCTACTGCGTAGCCTTGTTGTCTGAGAGTGTCAAGGTCTATACTGTATCCTGCTGGTACTGGTATTTCTAGAACTAGATAGTAGAGTGGCTGGGCCGATGATATTAGAATAGTTGACGGTATTGATCCATCTGGGTTTTGTTCCTCAATGTTCCATGTGAGTGATAACCCTTCTCCTTGTAGGGATACCTTATTGTTGTCTAGTCTTTCTCCTTTTACCGGTGCCAGCGTTGTTGTAGTCCAATAGTATGTCTCCACAGTGATATATGCTGATCCCTCTGAACTTGTTACTTCTAGTTCGAATGTATTGTTTCCTATAGCTAGGTCTGGGTGGAGTGTTACTTTCTCGCCTGGTGCTAGGCTCCCGCTCCATATCGCTTGATTGTTTAGATATAATACTAATGATACTGGTGTAGTTGTCATAGAATAGTGTCTCAGCATTTGTAGTGTGCCGACTACCACTGCTCCGGTCCTAGTGGTGCTGTGAAGCCAGTTTTCCGCATTTTGTATTAGCCAGGCTAGGCCCTGGTTTGTCGTGTCAGTCCATCCCTGTACATAGTATAGTGCTTGGATGGCGTATGCTGTTGTTACTTCTGTGCTGTGGCTCCATCCATAACTGGTAGAGGTCCAGTAAATTGTTTCTCCGTCCGAGACTCCGTTATTCACTAGCCAGTCCGCTGAGGATGATAACGCATTGTTTACGAGGGTTTGTAGGGTGCTGTTTGGTGTTATTCCTGGTACTTGTGCTAGTGCAATCATTACTAGGGCGGTAATGTACGGGTCTCCTGTGGCTGATGATTCAGGCCCCCAGCTTCCATCGTCTAACTGGTTTGATAATAGGAACGTTGTAGCATTGTCTATAACGGCTATATCGAATGGTTCACTGTAGCCGTAGTTTTGTAGGTTATGGTATGTCAATGACAGAGTGTATAGTATGTACGCGGTCAGTTCTATTCTGTCATCGACATAGTCTGGTGAAACAGGTGTCCATCCGCCGTCTGGATCTTGAGTGTTTATAAAGTACTGTGACGCGTTATACATTGCTCCTGGGATAGTGTTTCCTCCAGTGCTGACCGGTAGATATATACTGTTGTCGAAGGCCCACTCCGCTGTCTTTACAAGACCCTCCAATACATATGCTGTGAAGAAAGGTGTTGAATCATATTCTGGGAACCAGCCCCAACCTCCATCTGGTTTTTGAAGATCAACTAGTTCCAGTGCGCCACCTATTACTATCTGGGCATATTCTTGATATTCTTCTTCGGTAATGGCATCCTCATAGTATGACAGATATAGTATCGCGTTGAGGCTCGCTAATAGTTTGCTGGTTCTTTGCTCTGCGCATCCATATGGGTAGGCTATTAGATCTTTTATTTCGCTTATGTATATGACTGTTGGCTTAGTTGAAATTGTGACTGTAGTTGTCTCATAGAGTAAACTTGATGGGAGCTCGTGGCTTAGGATTGCTGGTTCATCTGGAGTGGCTTCTCCGGCGCTGAATATTGCGTATTGGTATGGGGAGGGCGATATTTTGATATAGCTTGTTCTCTTGATCGTGTAGTTTCCTACTAGTGCTCCTGTTTCATTATAGGCCAAGTATGATATGTACAGTGATACTTTGGTTGTTCCAACCTCGTGTAGGACTTGGAATAGGTAAGTATTAGTATATGACTCCCCTGGAGCAAGAGTGAACTGCTCCGTGAGTGGTGGTGCTAGTTGTGGGTCGAGGAACATTGACTCATATTCTAACTCTGTAGTCACCTCGTATGTTAGGTTTTCTTTATTTGTGTTTGTAATGTTGAATGATAACGGTATTGTCTGATCCCAGTATGCAGATAGTGGCGCGTCTAATTCGGCTGTTAGTTGTCCGAATCCTGGTAGGAGTGATGCTAGATTTGAGAGCATTGCTGTGCTGTTGGTATATGCATAGGCGTATATGTATGTTACTTGGTCACCTGGTTCTAGTGAGAGTTTCCATGTTAATCCGACAACTATATCTCCTGTGGTTATGACTTCACTGTTTAAGTTAATTCTCTCGGGTGGATCTTCCCCGTGATAGTATGCTACGTAGGCTCCATTGAATAAGTCATAGGATCCGATGATTATCCCCATGGGATATCCCGTTGACTGGTCTATTTGGAGTAGCCAGGGCTCGCTGAACTGATCTCTGCTTAGGAACGTCTCGACTGTCAATCTAGTTATTTGATCGCCGAGAGGGGCAAGAATATAGTCTCCGGAAGCTCCCGCGATGTCAAGATCCATGTACTCTTCATATAGCATGTCCATGTAGCTCTGGGTACCATTGTTTATTATAGTAGTCTTCACGATAAGGAGAGGTGCCTCACTTAGCATTACGAATTCGCGCTTTACTACTAGTCCAGTCCCCGACTCATAGCCAGTATGCTGTATCGCATATGTATCTGTCCTGTTTATTGTTTCCATATACTCGTTCCAGTCAAAGTCTCCGGAATCAACTATCGCATAGCTTGAATAGTTTCCGTCATATATACCGAAATCATTCAAGTACATAATGTCAGAATCCAAATCAATTAACGGTACTGCAGCAAGGCCCTCGATTCTTCCATAGTATATCGCGCTGTATAGATACTGGCTCTGTATCTCTACGTCTAGTCCCGGAGGAGAATGTGTTATAGATCCCTCCTGGGTACTTGTTGTCGTCTGTGTGGTTCCGATAAAGCTCGTCGACGGAGCTATCGAAAGTACTATTATGACGAGTAGGAGTATTCCGAGTGCTCCCTTATGTTTATATTTCAAATCTATTCTTCCTCCTTCTACTATTAAAGGTATGGTCGTTGTACTAGATTGTAAACAGAGATTATAATACTGGCTTATAGGAGAATATATGTTAGGCTATAGATAAGTATCTGTTAATAGTCTCATATTAACATTAATGCAGTAGAAACATTATATGATAGGATAATTGATAATATTATATTAAATATATTATGTAAATATTCTATAAATTTAAACAAATAATCCCAAACAGACACATTATAGCCGGTGACTCTCAGTTGGCACTTGCAAGTAGAGAATACCCCTATAGCAAACTAGCAATTGCCTCAGAAAACCCCCTGGCGAGCTCGATAGGTTTTCAAATTGCCTCAAAAGGCGGTAACCCAATAGACGTATCTATAGCTACAAGCATAGCATTAGCTGTTACGATTCCACATCTAGGAGGCCTAGGTGGAGACTACTTCGCACTGATCCATACACCAGACAACGAGGTCAAGATTATAATGGGATCCGGACAGTCCCCAGCCAAGCTCACACTAGAAAAGATACATGGCCTAGAAGAAAAATGGAAGTCAATGAGAGGCCCTCTAACAATAGTAGTACCGGGCATGATAGACGCACTCTATACACTATGGAGGAAATTTGGCAGCCTAGAATGGAGAGATCTCTTAACTCCATCAATAACCATTGCAAGAGAAGGATTCCCTGCACCACCGGCCTTCGCCTACGCAGTCAAACGCTACCTAAGAGTCCTCTACAATGATCCTGGAAGCAGAAAGACATACCTATATAATGGACCAATAGAAACGGGCCAAAAAGTAAACTATCCTGGAATGGCAAGACTACTAGAAATATTAGCCGAGGATCCAAAAGCCCTATATAAAGGAGAAATAGCCGACGCCATAGAAGAATACCTCCAGAATCATGGAGGACTACTAACAAAAGGCGATATGAAGAACTATCAAGCATACCTAGACGAGCCTCTAGTACTCGAATCCTACCACGGCTGGACAATCTATGAAATGCCACCAAACACCCAAGGAGCCACGACACTCCACCTACTAAAACTCCTCCAAAATACTCCATACGATCCTGTCAAACGCCTACCAATACTCATGGAAAAATCAAGAATAGCATACAGTGTCCGAGACCTCTACATAGGAGACACAGAACACATGACCATTAGCCGAGAAAACCTCTTATCCGACACATTACTCGAGGAAACACCGATACTCGAAAAATACAAACCAAACAAATGCAACCCCCTTCAGCAACCAAAAGAGCACGACACAACCTTCCACGCAGTAGCCTCAAAAGACGGATGGTATATCGCCGCAATACAGAGCCTCTACTACCACTTTGGAAGCGGACTAACAGAGCCTACATACCAGATAACACTTAATAATAGAGCAATAGGCTTTGAACCAAGACCAGGCCTACCAAATAGTCTAGGACCCGAGAAAAGACCCCTACACACGCTCTCAGCAGTCCTAGCCCAGAAACCAGAGAGCAATGAGATACTTGTACTAGGAACATCAGGAGGACAATATAGACCACAACAACACGCACTCATGATATCAAATATAATAGAACACAAAATGAACGTCGGCCAAGCACTAGCCGCTACGAGGACTTTGTGGACTCCCGGAACCTGCAACATAGTTGCGGATCCAGGCGTGTCCTGGAAAGATATACCTCCTGGCTATACACTAACTATAGGAAGAACCGGTGTGGCATCTGCCATATATTACAAGAATAATGTACTCTGGACAGCAACTGATCCAAGAGGAGATGGGTACCCAGCAGGAATATGAATATCCATATAGCAATATCGTAGTAACCGAATAGAACAGCTACCATGGGTGACACAGAAATATGAGTCGTATACTAGTAATAAGTGATATCCATGGAAACCTCGATTCTCTAAGCAGTATTATTAACTCCGTCAATAACTACGATGAAGTAATTGTTCTAGGCGATTTAGTAGATTATGGACCGGAGCCCGGAGAGGTCATTGATAGGTTAAGAGAAAGCGGTGCTCGTTTTGTCCGTGGTAATCATGATGACGCTGTTGGTTTCGGCCGGGACTGTAGATGTGGTGAGAAGACCCACTGGGTTAGCTTATGGTTCCGTGAGAATATAACGAATAAGATCCTAGACGAGACCGACAAGGAGTTCTTGAGGAAATTACCAGAGCGTTTATCATTAGAAATCGATAATATGATCATTGAGGCTGTTCATGGCAGCCCTGCCAGCCCATTGTACGGTTACCTGCATCCGGATCTTGGCGACAGGGAGATGTGTAGTGTATTACGTCCAAGTCTCAGGCTCAAAGAAAGGAGCAATGACAACGAGTGTCCTAATGGAAAAGTTTTCTTGGTTGGACATACACATATTCAATTCCTTAGGATTGTGAAGGGAGCTCTAGTCGCTAATCCTGGGAGCGTTGGTCAACCCCGAGACGGTGATCCTAGAGCCGGATATCTTATAATAAATACTGATACGGGTACCTTCACTTTTGGCAGAGTAAAATATGACGTTGAGAGAGTAATTAGGAAGCTGAGGGATCTTGGTATTCCTGACCCATATTATGGTTTCTTAGCGCAGTTGCTGAGAACAGGGATTGTTCCTCCTAGGCCGTGCAAAAACGAGTAAGTGAATAAACAAGTATTGATAACTTGATATGGATTTATTGGAGTGTTTATTTCCTTGTTTCAATTATGTACTTTTTGAATATTTGTTTTAGTAGTTGTTTATCTATTAGCGGTTTATTGTTTTCCGATATCTTTGCTGTTGCTGGTGGATTTTCTGGGTAGCTTGCTAGTATTTGTGAGAGTCTGTCTATTATCGTTGGTCTGAGTGGGTCCTGATATAGGATTCCTATTGGTATCTTGTCTCCCCATTCTCTTGCTTTCTCTCTTGCTTTTGCTAGTTTTTCCTCTCTCTCGGATGGATCTCTTACTACTGGGTCCCATCCTGGATCCTGGTCTAGTCTGTATACTCTTTTCCTGTACCATTGTTGGGTGTATAAGTCATTGTATGTTACACATGGTTGTAGGATGTCTATTACGGCTGCACCCTTGTGCTGTATTGCTTTCTTGATTATTTCTGTGAGTAATGGTATGTCTAGTGCATAGGCTCTTGCCACGAATGTGTAGCCGGCCGAGAGCGCTAGGTCTAATGGATTTACTGGTTCTTGGATGTTTGGCTTTGGTAGTGATTTCGTCTTAGCCTCTGCCGGGAGCGTGGGACTTGCTTGTCCTTTTGTTAGCCCGTATACTTGGTTATCGTGTATTAGTACTGTGATATCTAGGTTTCTTCTTCCGAGGGCTACGAAGTGGCCGGCTCCTATTCCTAGTAGGTCTCCGTCTCCTCCGCTTACTATTACTGTTAGGTCTGGTTTTGCCAGTTTTATTCCGGTTGCAAATGGTATTGCTCGTCCGTGGAGCGTGTGGATTCCGTTTGCGTATACGAAGTGTGGTGTTTTACCGCTGCATCCTATGCCGGAGACTAGTGCTACTTGCCATGGTTTTAGTTCGAGCTCTTTTAGGCTTCTTTGTAGGGCTGTGAGTATACCGTAGTCCCCGCATCCGGGGCACCAGTCTACCCAGACTTCTGTCTTATAGTCTAGTCTAAGCACCATGCTTGAGCACCTCCATGTCTGTTTTCTTATCTAGGATTCTCTGTGTTGCCTGGACAAGCTCGTCCACGTAGATTGGTCTACCCGTCCACTTGAGGATAAACTTGTGTATCTTGAAACCAGTATTCAAGGAGACCAAGTTAGCAAGCATAGGGACTCGGGATGCCTCGATATCTATCACAGTATCGGGATCATATTCTCTAAGTATACTAGTTACTTCTTCAACAGGGAATGGTTCTAGCATCCTTATGTGTAGATAGGATCCATGTATTCCTACTGATTCTAGTTCCTTAAGAGTCTCTAGTGCGGCGCCCTTTGTCGATCCCCAGCCTATCAATAGGAAGTCTCGGCCACCTCCATACTGTTTAATCTTATATTCTGATGGTATCTCCCTGGATGCTATTTCTAGTTTTTTCATCCTAGCATCATGCATTGCCAGCCTGTTCATCGGGTCCTCGCATATATGGCCTTCCTCGTTATGTTCGTCTCCTGTATGCCATGTTACGATTCCCTCGGCTCCCACAGGAGTTCTAGGACTTATCGGTCCATTTGACTTATCGAACCTCTTGTAGTCTCCTGGTGGATTCCTTGTAAGCAGTCCTCTGTCTATAAGGATGTTTTCTAGTTCTGGTACTGGTAGAGTTACTATTGAGTTTGCGAGGAACTTGTCTAGTAAATGTATAACGGGTAGCTGGTATCTCTCGGCGAGGTTCATTGCCTCGACAGCGTCTATGAAAGCCTCCCTGTGGTCTCCGCTAGCTATAACTATTCTGGGATACTCTCCGTGTCCCGAGAATACTGCAGAGTATAGGTCTTGTTGGCCTCCTCGTGTCGGTAGGCCAGTGCTTGGGCCTCCTCGCTGATAGTAGGTGACTACTACAGGTACCTCGTTTATACCGGCCCATCCCAGAGCCTCCACCATTAGGTCAAATCCTGGCCCGCTGGTAGCAGTGGCTGAGCGTGCTCCTGTAAGGGCCGCGCCTATTGCAGCGCTTATAGCGGCGATCTCGTCTTCTGTCTGGAAGACGAC
>WAOU01000111.1 GCA_015521095.1 Desulfurococcales archaeon
GTACCAGGAGGGCCGAAGAGTAGGATTCCTTTGGGTGGCCTTATTCCCATTTCTTCGAATATCTTGGGGTACTTGAGTGGCCATTCTACGGCTTCTATTAGTTCTTGTTTCTGTTCTTTTAGGTCTCCTATATCGTCCCATTTTACCTCGGGTACCTCTATGAATATCTCTCGTATTAGTGTTGGCCTGACAAGCTTCATTGCCTCTATGAAGTCCTTCATGGTTACTTTGAGCTGTTTTAGTATGCTTGTCGGTATCACGTCCTTGGTCAAATCTATTTTCTCTTGCTTAATGAATCTTCTGAGAGCCGCCATTGCTGCTTCTTTCGCGAGAGCAGCTAGGTCGGCTCCTGTATAGCCGTGTGTCATTTCTGCTATTTTCTCTAGGTCTACGTCTTCTGCTAGCGGCATGTTCCTGGTGTGTACCTTTAGGATTTCTACTCTGGCACGCTTGTCGGGTGGCCGTATCTCGATCTCTCTGTCGAATCTACCGGGTCTTCTTAGGGCTGGGTCTACTGCGTCTGGCCTGTTTGTTGCTCCTATTACTATTACTCTTCCTCTTTCTTTGAGGCCGTCCATTAGTGTTAGGAGCTGTGCTACTACTCGTTTCTCTACTTCTCCGGTTACCTCCTCTCTCTTTGGAGCTATTGCGTCTATCTCGTCGATGAATATTATGCTTGGCGCGTTTTCCTCGGCTTCTTTGAATATTTCTCTTAGTCTCTGCTCGCTCTCACCATAGAACTTGCTCATTATCTCGGGGCCGTTTATTGTTATGAAGTAGGCTCCTATCTCGTTTGCAAGTGCTTTTGCTAGCAGGGTTTTACCGGTGCCAGGGGGACCGTATAGTAGGATTCCCTTCGGTGGCTCTATTCCTAGGTGTTTGAATAGTTCGGGGTGTTTCATTGGGAGTTCTACTATTTCTCTTATCCTTTCTTTGGCTTCTTCTAGGTCTCCTATGTCTTCCCATGTTACCTTGGGTACTCCCCTGGTTCTTGCGATTTCTTCTTGTTTGACTGGTTTTTCTCTTATTTCTACTTCTGTGGCGTTGGTCACGTAGACTATCTGTGCTGGCTGCGTGGATACCACTGCTAGAGGTATTCCCTCGAACACTGGTATTATGACTATCTCTCCCCGGGCGATAGGCTTCCTGAGGAGGACCTCTTTTACATATGCTACGAAGTCGGGGCCGAACCTTATCGGTTGTACCGGTGCTAGTACTACTTTCTTCGCTGGCTCTACTTTTTCAGCTTTCTCCACTGTTACGGTGTCTCCTATGCTTACGCCTATGGCCGAGCGCAGGTAGCCGTCCATCCTGATGATATCTTTGCCCTCGTCTTCTGATCGGAGAGGCCATACGACTGCGACTGCGTCGCCTTCTTTTCCTTCTATTTTTATGAAGTCGCCAGTGCTAACGCCTAGCTCTCTCATCGTAGATCTGCTTATCCTTGCTATCTTCCTACCTACGTCTTTTGGATATGCCTCTGCTACTTTCAATGTAACCGTCATGATAAATCACCTCTACTTTCATTCACCGAATCCTTTGAATATAATTGTCCATGGGGCTATAAATGATTGGTATAGGAATTGAAGAATTAAACATTATCAAAAGTGTTCTAATAATATGATTAAAAGTAATACTAGAGGAAAACATAACGATCTAGGAATAGATCTAAGTCAGTAATAGTCATTTGTTAGGTAAAGGGCTCAGGCCCGCGCGGCGACCTCATTCCTTTATGCAATCAAAGGTCGGCCCTGCTAAAGCCCAATCACAGCCCACTAACTATGTCTTATTATCTGAGCAATATAGCCCTGTTCCTCTCCGAGCTAGTGGACCGTATTATCAGGAGTCTTCTTCTGGGTGGACTTGTAAAAATGCAAATAGTTTTTTCCTTTTTAGGTTCCTCTAGGATTACCTGGTGCAAACTATTGGCTGAGAGAGTGAGGATCGCAATAGTGGTCTCAGAGTTCAACTATGATGTCACCAAGATAATGTTGGAGAAAGCTGTTAGCCACGCACACTTCCTCGATGCTGACCCTGTCATCATCTATAAGGTTCCTGGAACCTATGATTCGCCCTTTGCTGTGAAAAAGATCCTTGATAAGGGAGGTATAGACGCGGTAGTCGTTCTTGGTGCTGTGATAAAGGGCGAGACTGACCATGATCAAGTCGTGGCTAACCAGGCCGCGAGGAAGATAATTGATCTAAGCCTAGAGTATGGTGTCCCAGTCTCGCTGGGCATTATTGGTCCTAACGCTAGCAGGGACGAGGCCATTGAGAGAGCAGAAGAGTATGCGGCGAGAGCCGTAGAGACAGCTGTCAAGATGGCTAGGAGATCCAAACTGTTCGAGTCGTCGAGCGGTGAAAATATAGTCATTGAGTAATAAAGAGTGGAATGTGCCACCCTAAAACGATGCCTATTAGCAGTAACTAGGCGACCACGTATTGGATGGAGGGCACGGTGACTTATGGTTAGACTCACGCTACTAGAGAAGATAGGATACAGGGAGTGGACAGAGACCCTAGGCGAGGATAGAGAATGGATAATACAGATCTCCCAGGCCCGCTTCTATGCATCCATGCAAGAATACGTGTCCAAGCTCCATGCCTACGCTGTCCCTCTAAGGTATGACTACCAGTTGCTGATATCCACAGGTATAGATAAAGAAAGGCACCTCGGCATACTCGATCATGCAAGAGCATCCACGACTCTGCCATTGAGACTGGTCAGCGTTGCCGACGACGTGCCTAAGAGGGCCCTAGACAGGGCATACCATGCGCTGCGCAACACGGGTTCAGGCGAGCTCTCATTTATGGAGGGACATGATGGCTTAACTGCTATCGCACACGTAGACATAAACGGTATATCAGCCACTACCCAGAAGATGGGTCTAACAGAGAGCCTCTCACTCATCAACGAGCTAGTCTACGAAGTGTCGAGAGTAAGCCTAAAACATGGGGGCATAGCCCAGTACTTGGGAGGCGACAATATACTTGTTATCCTCCCAGACCATGGATACGAGGCACTAGTGGAAGAAATAGCTAGCAACACTAGCCTTAAGGTAGGAGTAGGAATAAGCTTTAGGCCTA
>WAOU01000112.1 GCA_015521095.1 Desulfurococcales archaeon
ATAGACTAATAACTCAATAATCAACCTGATTAAGCGAGAGTGATCAGCCATGAGAAGAGGTATAAGCCCAGTAATCGCAACAGTCATCATCGTAGCAGTAGCAATAGCAATATCCATAGCAGTAGCCGGATGGCTCATGGGACTCTGGGGAGGCTTTGGACAAACGGAAAGCCTTAAAATATTCCCAGATAGTTATGTGAATTCCACGACACTTGTATTACACATACAAAATACGGGTGGATCCGCTGCAGAAATCTATAAAATAGAACTTAGCGGAACTACTCTTATGGATAACAACGCTGCTGCTGTGGGTGTAGTTGTTAATGGAAATACAGTAACAACAAACACGATTGTCGTTGATCCAGGACAAACTGTAACTATCGAGGTACCTCTAACAACAGGATTTAACACCGCTGCAGGAGTTGCATATACGGTTACAGTATACACACAGGCCGGCAACGTATATACAAGCACTGTTTACGGTAAATAAAATTAATTAAGTATATTTAATACCAAATATATTTTTCAATTATAACTTACAACTATTATATTAATACCAAAGTGTAGAACCATAACAATAATAACACGGTTAAGAATTAAAATTATCAAGGAGATATTGAAATGAGAGGTATATCCCCAGTTATTGCAGAATTAATCATAGTTGTCCTTGCAGTTTCAATATCAATAGCCGTTATAGGCTATGTAATGGGCTGGTTTAATTTATTTTCTTCATCTACAGAAGGAATCTATTTGTATCCTGACTCTGAGCTTATAGTTGATACCAAAAATAATACCGTATACGGCATTCTCCATCTAAAAACTAATTATAAACCAAGTATAACAATTACAAAAATATATCTTAAGAATGTGGATGCATCTAGTATAGAGCTAATTGAAATTATCCAGGGTGGACCGGTTACTATCAATGGGACAGAGGTTTTAGTTCCTGACGGTACGGAATGTATATTGAAAATTGAATTCCCAATTTCACCTTCAGATGTTAAACCAGATATTCCAGGTAAAAAAGAAGTTTATGTAATGACTAATTCTGGTAATCTCTATAAGACCTATCTTGAGATAGTATATAAGTAGTCTTTATTCTAGAGTTTTATGATAATTCGAAATCGCTCCTTATAGTATTTAATTTTACATTGATAGTAAAGTGATTGAAGGGTGTGTATTGGTATGCCGTTGCCTCGTGCTGAGTCTAAGTTTGTTGAGGCCTGGGAGGCTCTGAGCCAGGTCCGTGATGGGAGCGTTATTGTTATTAGTGGTTTTAACTTGAGCTTGACGCCGGAGTATTTGATTCAGGGTCTTTATCGGTTGTACCGGGCGAGCGGTCACCCCAAGGATCTCTTCATTATTAGTGACACGTTCCCCGGCAGCCCTGGTCGTGGACTGGACTGGCTCGCTGAGAGGCTTTATAGTGAAGAGGGAGAACACCAGGAGTTTATTCGTGGTATGCTTGTCGCGTATTATGGCTGGAGCCGCTGGCTTCAGAAGATGGCTGAGCAGAATCTTTTCGAGGCTTATACTTGGCCTATCTGTGTGTTGGCTCATTGGCTTCGTGATGTTGGTGCTGGAAAGCCTGGTACGTTGAGTCGTGTTGGTATTGGTACGTTTATTGATCCCCGGCTTGATGGCGGGGCGTTGAATGATCTTGCTAAGGAGAGGAAGACTGCTTGGCCCGAGGTTGTGACTATCGAAGATAAAGAGTACTTGTTCTATAAGGCTCCTTTGCCCGAGGTTGCTTTGATTCGTGGTAGCCGAGCCGATGACCATGGAAATATTAGCTTGTGCGAGGAGGGATTAGTCGGGCCTGTCCTCCAGATGGCGCAGAGTGTTAAGAGTCGTGGCCGTAAGGGCATGGTTATTGTCCAGATTCTGTATCCTGTGCGGAGCGGTAGTATTGAGCCCAAGAAGGTCGTTATACCTGGTCCTATAGTCGATTACATTGTCCGTGCACCAGAGGACAAGCATTGGCAGAGCGCTAATATCAAGTATGACCCGAGGATATCTGGGCAAGTCTCGGTGCCACTTGAGTATCTTGAGATTAAGCCTGTTCCACTGACAACTAGGAAGGTTGTGGCTAGACGTGTACTACTAGAGATGCTCAAGTTAGCGGAGGAGAAAGGATATACAGTCGTTAACCTTGGAGTTGGTATACCTAGCCTTGTAAGTAGTGTAGCCGCAGAAGAAGACGTTAGTGAAATGGTTGTTTCGACAGTTGAGAGTGGTCCATGGGGAGGTATACCGCTCCATGGACCCGACTTTGGCGTCGCTATAAGTCCTAAGGCCATAATACCGTTAATAGACCAGTTCAGCATATACGAGGGAGGCATAATCGACGCAGCTAGCCTTGGATTCCTCCAAGTCGATAAACATGGGAATGTCAACGCTAGTATGCTTCCAGGCCGCCTAATGGGTCCAGGAGGCTTCCCATGTATTTCGACTGGTGCTCCGAAGCTCTTTTTCGCAGGACTCTTTACGGCTGGTAAGCAAGATATACGTATAGAGCCAGGGAAAGGGCTCCGAATCGTCAAGGACGGTGATATAATCAAGTTTGTTGATCACGTCTACAAGATCCTATACTGTCCATGTAGTGCCGAGGAAGAGGGAAGAGAACACTTGTACATCACTGAGAGGGCAGTTTTCCGCCTGAGTCAGGGTAGGCTAGAGCTCATAGAGATAGCACCAGGTATAGACGTGGAGAAGGATATATTGGCGAAGATGGAGTTTGAGCCTATTGCTCAGAAGTATGGTGAGATGGATAAGAGAATATTCTCCCAGCACACGATGGGTATTGCAGAAGAATTTAGAATCGTAGCTAGAAAATAATCCTTGTTTTATAGCTTATTATAATCCTGTATCAGAGAACCTGCATAGTAATCTTTAGTTACTTAAATCTATGAATCCTTTAGGCTCCTTTTTCTCGCTTGTGAGATCTGCTGCCTCGGCCTCGAATATGTTCTTAAGTTCTTCATCTATGTACGGTACGACCATAAATAATCCTCTCTCAGCATAGTCTTCTGGACTAAACATCTTATTATCATAGCTTATAGTATATACTGGGATCTTTGCTATTTCTTTTGAGCCCTCCTTTACTAGTAGTCCTAGCTCCTCGAACTTCTTTCTTAGTTCCTCTCCAATAGTTTCATCCACTTCTATATCCCATACATCTCTTACAGCGACAAGATCGCTCCTGTCAGGAGACCATTTTTCTAAGGCTTCCCGTGTTACCTCCTTGACGACTTTGAAGTAGTCGTCTTCAACTATTCTTGACTCTAATATTCTCCCGTTCCTGCTTTCGATTACCAGCACTTTCAAGTGATAACCCCACATATACCTGGTTCCCGAGAGATTTTATTAATATGCTATAGTCCTGATGCCCTGTACGTATATTACCTTATTAGGGTCATGATGAACCGAATACAAACGACCCTACTAAGTGAACCTAATAACGAAGACAAGGTAAGGAGCCTGCGATGGAGGTATTATTAATGAAAAAGGTAAGGAGAAAAGCTCGTAGCAAGGGTTGGCCGATTCAAGTAAAATTATACTGGTGTCCTGAACTAAATGTTCCTTTGTTAGGAGATGAATGCCAAGGTGGAGGAACCCCTATAAGGCTACATATTACGGAGCCTGGCGACGCTAGGCCGGCCTTCAAACACGACTTGGATATCTTAGAGCGAGGTTACATTCGTGAAACTGGAAGCCTCGACGGATATCAAGAGCTTAGAGGAAAGGGAGTCATACTATACAATAAAGTTCCCTTTATGGATCTCATGTATGAGGTTATAAGCCAAGGAGTAGTTATAGGAAGACTTTATTGGGATCCAGCGGAGTCGGGTTGGAGGTTTAGGTTCAGTCTTCCAGGGCTCAAAAGGATATGGAATATAGCTCCCCTAAATAAACATGTCCTAGAAAGAGGCCTTAAGGATATCGCCAGGCGCCGTACCTTCGATAACATACATAGTTATCCTCCTAGATCACAAATCATCTTCGTCGACAAACAAGATAATCCAATAGGCATAGGCTATGTTCTACCACGCGGAGATAAGATAAAGGTACACAGCGGGTTCTGGAAAGATCGTCCCCTTGCCAGAGGAGAAAATAACACTACATGGAACGATGTCATAAAAGCAAACGAGTATTATCTATACTATTACACAAGCAGGGCTATAAAGTTCATCCACGTAATGAATGAAAAAGTCCAGAAACCTGTCATCGTATCATTTAGCGGAGGTAAAGACAGCCTCGTAGCACTACATTTAACACTAAGGACCGGGCTCAAACCAATACTTCTATTCAATGATACCGGCATAGAGATGCCGGAAACACGAGAAATAGTAACTCGTATAGCAGACACATATGGGCTAGAACTCCTAAAAGCAGAAGCAGGAGACGCGTTCTGGAGAGCCGTAGAGAGGGTAGGACCCCCTGGAAAAGATTATAGATGGTGCTGTAAAGTAACGAAACTAGCTCCGCTGGCACGTCTACTTGAAAAAGAGTTTCCAGACGGGGCTTTAAATATAGTAGGCCAGAGAGCCTTCGAAAGCTATGACAGGGCTAGGAGCCCCCGAGTATGGAGAAATAGATGGCTACCAAAGATACTCAATATAAGTCCCATACAAGATTGGCCACAATTGTTAATATGGCTCTACATTTGGAAAGAAGGCCTAAAATACAATCCTTTATATGAGAGAGGCTTTGACAGGATCGGATGCTTCATGTGTCCCGCTGCATTCAACGCCGAATATGAATTCGTCAAAGAAACAAGACCAGAGCTCTGGAAAAAATGGGAACATGTACTGGAAAGATGGGCTGACAGATTAGGACTCAACGGTCCACTTAGAGATGCCTACGTTAAAAAAGGCTTGTGGAGATGGTTAACGCCGGCCGCACAAAAGCAAAGATTAGCTTATAGGCTAGGGGTCGAGTTACCCGATTGGAGAACTCTCTACAAGAAATGGCTAGATCCGGCCCTTGTCGATGTCAAAGAGACTGGTTCAGGAATAGAAGCAGTTCTTTCACGAAGTTATGATCCACAGAGTCTACTAGACCAGTTTAGTGTGCTAGGAGCCTTTGAGCCTACTAAGAACGATGAAGACGAACTAGTACTCAGCTCACGAGCAGGCGTTAAAGTATATATGAAGAACAATAGGGTCCGGATTGATGGCGCTAGGAAGACTCATGCCAGAGAGTTATTGATAGATGCTCTCAAACTATCCTTTAGATGGACTCATTGTGCCGGATGTAAAGCATGTGAAACGAGTTGTCCAACCGGTGCTATCAAGGTGTACTACGAGAATGGAAGATACGTTCCGAGAGTGGACTCTGGAACATGTATCCACTGCAAGTTATGTCTAGATAACTGTCCTCTAGCAGATGTCACAATAGAGAGAATATACAGTGCTCTACTCTGGGATAATCCGATAGCATGGAGAAGACCAAGTAAGAGAACTCATGAGTCAGTAATAAGAAGATACTTGAGGCTAAAGGGTTATAGTGTTGAAGAAAAAACACAAGGAGCAATCCTAGACGAGGACACCCTTGTAGCGCCCGCAGCACTTTACACAAGCAATGAATAGTGCGACTTATAATATGTATAGTAGTTCTTTTATATTTCATACTACATTACTGATTCTATCAAGGATACTTGAACCATCAATTGACAGAGTGAGCTTTAGTAAGGGTGTGACTGTCAATGCTCGGGGAAGAACAGTTAAGACTAGCAGAAGAATTCTGCAAGGACGAGTACATAGACTACATGATATACAAGTACTTATCGGAACATGAAAAGCATGATAAACACAAGAAGATACTAGAAGAACTGGCAAAAGACGAATACAGACACTATGAGTTCTGGAAGAATATCGTAGACAGAGATTGTAGCCAGGAAATAAGTAGTGGTTATCTACGAAGGATAAAGTTAATGAGAAAAATCTTTGGTCTGACGTTTACTCTTAAGTGGCTCGAAAGACATGAAGAAGAAGTCGTAGAAGCATATAAAGATTACCTCAAGTATCTCGATGGTCCCGAGAAAGAAAAACTACAAGAAATCATTGCAGACGAAGAAAAACACGAGCATGAATTAATGTCTAACATAGAGGAGACAATAGTTAAATACATGAGCTTTATTGTCTTAGGATTAGCAGATGCAATCGTCGAAATAACAGGTGTTCACGCCGGATTCCTTGGAGTAACTAGTTATACAATAATGGCTGGAATAGCCGGCCTGATAGTGGGACTTTCAGCAGCAATATCTATGAGTAGTGCAGCGTACATTCAAGCCAAACATGATCCAACAAGAAATCCGACTACAAGTGCCATAATGACAGGAATAGGATATGTAGGCGCAGTAGTTCTCTTGGCCTTACCTTATTTCGCAACACATAATATGGCTTATGCCTTTACAGCGTCTATTCTACTAGGAGTATTGCTAATAGGAATATTCACGTTCTATGGCTCAATTGTATTTGACAGAAACTTTAAACGCGAGTTCATTGAAAGCGTAGGCCTCATGCTTGGAACAGCGTTCGCAAGCTACGTATTCGGAGAAATAATAGGAGCTTACTTCGGAATACGTAATATATTTGGCTAGAAACACATCTCCATCCCCAATGATTCGCTGACAGAATGCGATGATATCGATAATCAGCATCAATGGAGTTGAGGAATAATGTACGATGCACAATTGATTGTTCTAATAATCGGAGTATTCGGAGGATTTGTAGGGAGTCTTCTCGGTATCGGTGGAGGAAGCCTCATGACTCCACTCATGATTGCCGTGGGTATAGATACGAAGGTGGCGGTCGCATCTAGTCTACTAGCAATAGTTGGCACAAGTATTGGTGGACTCAACATTTATATGAAAGAGAAGCTCGTTGACATCAGGCTTGCTCTTATGCTTGAACCCTTATCGACGTTAGGTGCTATAACCGGGGTTTTCTTAGCTCTCCGACTAGATAATATAATTATAAAAATTTTGTTGTTCGGAATATTAGTTTACACTTCATACTCAATGATTCGTAGGCCAAGAAGAGACGATAATGAGGGTCTTCCCGCTGGGTCAATTATACCAACTAGCAGGATTTTAGCAGGAGGACTGCTGAAATATATTGCGGGCTTAGCCTCAGCATTGCTTGGTATTGGAGGCGGTATAGTAAATATACCGATATTTAGAAAGGTTATAGGATTAAATATGAAAACTAGTGTAGCTACAAGTAAGTTGCTTGTCGGCATAACCGCGTCTGCTGGGGCTCTAGGGTACTATATCGCCGGTGTACTTGATCCGTGCCTTGCGTTTAGCCTTAGCCTCGGTACTATAAGCGGAGCATACCTAGGTTCCAAAGTCGGTGTAAAGACATCGAATAGAACCCTACAATTATTGTTCTCAATAGTATTGATTATAATTGCTGTGTTAATGCTTGTAAGGAGGTAGTTCGATATGGATAACCTTGAAAAGATCCTCAGATATCTAAGCATAGTCCTCCTTGGGATATACATAGCTGGATTGATTATTGGGGCTAAATATTGTTCAATTTTAGTATACGTGGTTATAGGGATTCCATGGTCTACCGTAGTAGTGTACTTCTTCTATTTTATGAAACGAAGAGATTATTTGCCTGCACTAGGTGCTATACTTATACTCTTAGAGCTTGGCTTGTTAGTATATTTGAGAAATCATCTTATTTGAAATAGAGGCCTCGTTCCGCAGGGAAGGGCTCATCCCTCTTTTTATTTGGTCGCCTAGGTGCTGGATCTTCATCGGCCTCCAAAGTCTTATATTGTTTAACGAGTTATATCTTTCATATTTATTTCACTAATCTATATATTAGGATTAGAAATAAATGTTATTGAAAATACATTTATAATTGAAGCTTTGGAAAATTTAAAAAGAAAACATGTATCAATTCATAATAGGATCGAGGTGAAATAAAATGTCAATCCCCGTGAGCGTATCCCAAGCACTCAAATCCCTAATGAAGTGCAAACAAGTTCCCGACGCAGACCTAGCAGCAAGACTAATCGAACATCTCCTAAACAAGGATAAAGGATCAACTATGGGCGAACTAAGCAAAGAACTAGGCATAAGCTACCCAATGGTCCTCAAAGTCGTAAACGAACTGGAATCATTAGGAGTAGTAGAGACAAGCAAAGTCAAGCCATCAGGCGGAAGAGGACGAGCGAAAAAACTAGTAAAACTCTACAAGCCAATGCTATCCAACCTAGTAAACGAATGCAAATCAATACTGGACGTAGTATCAAATATTCTCAAACAATAAAAACAATACCAAGAACTATGAGACTATCTTAAAAAAGTGTTTTCCCCGACGATAGGATGATATACACAACTATTACAATCTATGTAATCTGCCCTATTGATCCTTGAAACAAAAATGATGATAATGAGAAAAATCAAGCTTCTTCTGAAAGGATCTTGGCATATAGCCTTCTCTTCTCGGCACTAACAGGATCAGTAACCGTGCTTACAAGTAGTGCGACTACAGCGTTTACAATAAGTCCTATTACTCCTGCAACGGCCGCATGGTATCCTGGTAGGCCTAGGGCCTCGTAGAACGGGAATTTATTGCATAATAGTATGTTGACTAGTATTCCTGCTAGTACTCCGGCTATTGCTCCATCCCTGGTTATCCAGTTCCTTTTGGTCGGGAATACTACTTGGAGTACGGGTATGAGGAATTGTAGTCCTCCGCTGGCACTTATTGCTACTAGGTCAAATATTAGTCCTGGCTTCTGTATTGTGAAGTACCATGCTATTAGGCCCCATATTATTATCCAGAGTCGTCCAACCCATATCAGCTCTTGCTCGGACGCATCTCTCTTAAGGAACTTCTGGTAGATGTCTCTTGTTAGGATCATGCTTGTTGCTCCTAGGAGGCTATCGAGGGTGCTCATTGCTGCACTTGCGGCTCCTGCAAGGAGGAATCCCGCGAATACAGCTGGTGTGAGGGCGTATATCATGAAGGCCATTACTGCGTCTCTGCTACCGTATTCCTTGATAAGTGTATCAATGAATCCTGGCTCGAGTATAGTGCTTCCGTCTACTACTAACCCTTTAGCGTTGAAGACAGCGGCCGCGAGGCCTATTAGTGCAGCCGGAATATAGTAGCTTGATACATATACTGCCATTCCTGCCGCGCTCAGTCTTAGTGTTGTCTTGTCTCGTGCACTATAGTATCTTAGCCACATGTGTGGCAGTAGTATGACCCCTACACTGTATACTATTACAAAGCTTGTTGTTAGTGAGAGAGGCCAGTTCATAGTGAGGAGTTTTGGCGATACTTCTCGTACCTGGTTCATTAGATCCGATACTCCTCCGGGGAAGAACTTGTAGACTATGAAAAGGCCCGCAGCCCATACTCCTACATACATCCAAACGCCTTGCAGTGCGTCCGTCCAGAATGCTGCTCTGTTTCCTCCTACTACGAGATAGAATATTGTTACTGCCATGAAGAAGAGGCTTGCCCAGAAGAGATCTATATGGCCTGCGCTTCCCACGCTTAATACTATTCCGAGTCCTAGGCTCTGTACCACCATATAGGCTATTACGAAGGTCGCCAGGAGTACTGCAGTGATGAACCGTAGTCCTTCACTCTCATAGAAGTCCGCTAGTAAGTCTGCTGGTGTTATGTGGCCTCGTTTCTTTCCTATTAGATGGAATCTTCTTCCTAGAACGTACCCTGATACGGCTGCTAGGGGTGTCCATATGCTGGCAGCGACCCAGAAGCTTATACCGCTTTTGCTGAATACGGCTACGCTGGTTAGGAATGCGAATGCGCTATGGTATGTTGCTGCTAATGTTAGGAAGAGGACGAGGAATCCTACTCTTCTGCTGAGCAGGAAGAAGTCCTCGATAGTGTGTCTGAATTTCCTGTATGCCAGGTATCCTAGGCCTACTACGATTAGACTGTAGAGAACGATTATTGTTGTTACCCATTGCCATGCCTCCACTACACCTCACCTCCATCCTTCAAGAGCGGCGTAGAATACTGCTATCATGCCGTAGACCCATACTATCAAGCTGTAGGCGAATGCCTTGCTTAGTCCTCCTATGCTGGGGTCTGGCTGATTTATTGGATCGAGATAAGTCAGGTACATTAGAACAATGTAGAGCAGGAATAGTAACAGTGCGATTATGCCTTTGTAGTTCTCGAATATTCTTGTATCTATGTCTTGTATTTCTCTAGGATGTTCCTCCCCCATTATCCTTCCCCTCCTCCAATCATATTTTGTGGTGGGGCTATGGTGGGATTACACTTTGTAAATAATAACATAGATGACATTATATATATCTTTACTATATGGATAATATATAATTAAACTCAATATATACCTAATTTATATAATAAATTTATAAATTAGACAATACAGATCCTATATCAACTGAATAAAAATCATAAAGCATAATGATGCTCATTCCACACACAGCTTTCCCAAACTTCATAATCACTATAAATTTAACCCTTTGGAGGTCCAGGCATATGGCTATAATTGGAATCGATGTTGGTGGAACTTTTACAGACCTAGTATTATTCGACAAGGACTCTGGAATCCTCGAGCACCTCAAAGTTCTAACCACGCCTAAAGAACCAGTAATAGGAATCATGAATGCGATCGGACAAGCAATAGACGACCTAGAAAGAGTGGACACAATCATCCATGCTAGTACAATAGGGACAAACATGTTCCTGGGACAAATCGGTATCGAACCCCCCAAAGTTGCCTTAATAACAAATGAAGGATTCAGAGACTTAATAGAAATAGGGAGACAGAATAGACCCGAGCTCTACAACCTCTTCTTCTCCAAGCCTAAGCCTCTAGTATCAAGAAACCACCGTGTTGGAGTAAGAGGTAGAATAGACAAAAATGGTAACATTATAGAAGACCTAGATAAAGAACACTTGTCTCGGAGAGTAGAGGAGCTATGCAAGGAAGGAATAAAGGTGTTTGCTGTAAGCTTTCTCCATAGCTACAAAAACCCTATACATGAGATAGAAGCTGAAAAAACAATCAAGGAAAAGTGTCCAGACGCGATAATAGTTCCCAGCCACAGGATAGATCCAGAGCCAATGGAATACGAGCGTACGAGCACAACAGTAGTAAATGCTGTGCTAAAACCAGTCCTTAGCAAGTACCTAGATGACCTGGAAAATACTTTACGAAGCTCCGGCTTCCGAGGAAAACTCCTCATAATGCAGAGTAGCGGTGGAGTCAGCCATGTAGCAGAGGCTCTAGAAAAACCCGCAATGTTTATAGAGAGCGGGCCTAGTGCAGGAGCGGTAGCCGTTGCCTTCTTCAGCCAATTAATTGGTGTAGAAAAGGCACTAGGATTCGATATGGGTGGTACAACTGCGAAAGCCTCAAGCGTAATAAAGGGAGTACCAGAGATCACGACAATGTACGAGGTAGGCGGAAAAGTACATATGGGACGACTAGTGCGGGGCAGTGGCTACCCTGTAAGATTTCCATATATTGACCTCGCCGAGGTCAGCGCCGGAGGAGGAACAATAGCCTGGATCGACAAAGGAGGAGCACTCCGAGTAGGACCAATCAGTGCGGGAGCAGATCCGGGACCAGCATGCTATGGGCTCGGAGGAAAAGACCCGACAATAACAGACGCGAACCTTGTACTAG
>WAOU01000113.1 GCA_015521095.1 Desulfurococcales archaeon
TATTCTGTGGAATGGGCGGGAGCGGAGCCACAGGCCTCTACGCCTCTAAAATCCTAGAAACACACTCAGACACAGTATCGTATCCCGAGCTCAGCCATCAGCCCCCTAGCTGGATAGACAAATACACACTAGTAATCACACTCAGCTACTCCGGAAACACACTCGAAACACTCCACTGCGCCAGAAAAGCACTAGAGAAGAATGCCTCAATAATAGCAGTAACCCGAGGAGGTGAACTATCAAAACTAGAAAACTCCAGGGCAGTGGCAATCGTGCCGGAAGCACCAGCACCGAGAGCAGGATTTACAGGAATGCTATATACAACTCTAGGAATACTTGAAGGACTCGGTGTAATAAACGGAGACAACATCGGCATTAGTGAAAGCCTAAAGTTCTTGAAGAACCAGAAGAGAAGCGTCTATGACCATGCAAGGAACCTAGCCGAATGGCTCCGCAACATAAGGGGAACACCGGTTATCGTAACAGGAGCAAGCATGTGCCCCGTGGCAGTCAGGGCGAAGAACGAACTGGCGGAAAACTCGAAGACAAAGTCAATAATAGGATGCTTCCCGGAAAGCGGACATAACGATATCGTTGCGTGGGCCAGCGAAGGCACCGATAACCTGCTCATAATATTCACAGGAGAGGATTTCGAGGACAAAACACTGCAAGCAGCACTATCCATAATATCGCCGCTATCAACACACAGGCTTACACCAGCGGGAGAAAAACTCCTAACACGACTAATCTATCCGACATGGACGATAGGAATAGCAAGCATAGAATACGCCGTTATGAGAGGAATAGACCCCGTAGAAATAACGCCGATAGACAACTATAAGAGAAAACTAAAGCTAATGCTCTAACCTTCCAATAATCTCCTAATATCGTCAAGGGATAATAGCGAGTAGAGACGAGCTCCTTTTTCCCGGAGCAAATCCCGTGCTCCTTCATTCCTATCAACAATAACCAATGCTGTATCCACAACTATTCCCTCTTCTCTCAACACATCAATGGCCCCGGCCAGGCTCTTACCGGTCGTTGCAACATCGTCTACAAGAATAACACTATCAGTAACACGCTCTTCTAATTCTACTTTTCTAGACAAACCATACTCTTTGCGCCTCGGCCTCACATAGCCAGCTGGGAGACCTGCCCTATACGCTAGGGCCGTGGCCCATGGTATGCCTCCCGTCGCCACACCTACTAGAGCACTCTTCTCTCTCAGCAATCCGTAGAATTCGAGGAATAAGTACTCGACTATCAATCGGAACACGCTTGGATGACTTGGAACTATCCTGAGATCAATGTATATGTCTGACTCCTTTCCACTCGATAATCGGAACTTTCCTTTTTTAACGGCTCCAATGTCTAGGAGACATCTTACTATTCGGTCCTTGTCCACCTATATCATCCTCAGCCCGCTCACAATATTATAGTAGAGTAAGAGCTATCTAGGTATCGCGGCAGGAACTTGAATCGTAGTATTAAGCGTATCAGTCACATACACGTAGAGACTATAGATATCAAGTGGATTCAACCCAGTATCAATCGTCAAGCTATCGCTATGCCAAGGACCAGTAAACTCAATGGTACTATTCGTATTATTCTTATACATCACATAAAGCGTGACGCTCTTGATTCCATAATCTGAGAAGCATGTAGAGTTAACAACATTATAGTTAACATCAACGAGTAAGGTACCGTTAGGGAACAATACTGCTTTTGATACCTCGATATAAGGCTGAAGACTCAGAGGCACCCTAACCGAATCCAATAACTCACCCTTATAATATAACTCGACAATATAATCGCCATAGGTCAGGAATGAGCCATTAACGAGATTATCACCGTTCCGAACCTCAGCCTCAACAAGCCTGTCCCCGGTAGCTGGATTCACTACGACCAACGTATAAGCATCACAGTCACCAGTAATAGATACCTTGACGAAATGATTAGTAACACAACAGACATCAATCACGCCCCTACAACTCGTACCCTTAGAGAAGAATACCGTATACCAGCCTATAGAAACAAGAGCAACCAGAAGCAACCCCACAAGCACAATCAATACACGTTTACTAGAAGCCTTCTCCTGTTTCCTAACCACAACAACACACCATAACAATCAAAGGATCAGCTAAAGAAAAATAAACACTAACATCAAAATCCTCCAACAACATCTATTTTGAAAAATCCTGGCAAATTTACCACTTCGATGGCTATAGTAAAACCATATACTAAGAATAATGAGAACCCAAGAAGCTCACAGAAAATATAGGAAAAAATAGTTCTAACGAATCATGTAACGTTGCTTGATACTACAAGGATAGAGGGCTTTGGCTTGCCTTAATCCCATGCATCAATGTGGAGCAAACATTTAACAAGAGCCTACTTGATTTAGAATTTAGATATCTTCTATAGTCGCTTCCAAAAAATTACAAAGTGTCAACTACCTGTTAACACCTAGAATGAACATAACTATACTATCCATGTCTTAGCAATAGTGAGAATTACGAATGGATAATATAATATATTCATTATAATAATTAATAATTTATATTATCAGCGGGTTCTTTCTCCCACTGTGCCTGTATCCCTTCTATCTCATCTAAAATACCCTGTTGCGTCTTATAAGATGGCAAATGAGAAATCGGGCTATCTTACTTACAACATCTAGTTGTTAAGGATCCATAACTTGTTACCTTAACTTTTATGAGACGTTGTGGTTGATTACTGACATCATATTTCGGTTAGTTTGCGAATTTGTTTTGCTGTATCGATTATTTTTCCGCTTCCTTTGAGAGTTATGCTTCCTCCTGCGAATGTTATATTTAACCTATAGCGTCTTAAGTATCCGTATATTATTAGTGGTACCCCTACTAATAGTGTCGTTAGGATTATTAGTATTCCGATACTGTCTTCAATGTCAGATATGGCTATCCCTGTCGGTATTCCGAGGATTAGAATTGTAATTCCAATTAGTAGTTGAGTGAGGTTTCTTGTGATTGTTATGGCGTGTATATGTCTGGGCGGGATTATTGTCACTCTGCTTCCTTTCGAGATTAAAATGCCCCGGTTAGACGCTGCGACTGTAATGCCACCATAAGATAATTTTGAGTTAACTTGTTCTCCTGGCATTAAAATTTTTTCAATCATTCCCATCGTATCCCACCGTTATTTATTAGATCTAACTAGACTAGCAATCCTGTATTCGTTATTTTGTAAGATAAATCGGTTATTATTTTAGAATAATCGGTGTTTAATTTCACTTTATATAATGTCTCATAGTATTACCTTTATTATGTAGAACAATAGCTATTGGGTAGACTCTATTAATATATTCGGAATACGTCTTAATCAAGTAAGAGGTCAATAAGTTAAATAATAATTTTTATGCAACGATATGTTGCTAGGTTGTTAAGTAACATTTAAGTCATTTATTTATGTGAGGCCTCTGTTGTCCTGGCCTCGATCATTTCGAGGCTTCGATCTCCGCTTTTAACCTTCTTCATCGGCCTCGTGTATTTTTCTGGTGTTGTTGAGGAGTTTTTGTGTTGTTGGGCTCCGTACGCTCGTGTTTCTTCATTCCCCTCTTTGGGGTCTTGTACCCTAGGGTAGTTCATCGCCCTTTTTGGGAGGATTGTTCTCGTGTCCTTGTATTTATGGTGTTCGTTCTAATAATTATTATTGGTTATGCGTATTATAGGATTGTATACATGGTGTCTCTTTGGACGGGGTTCTTGCCCTGACGTGGATGTGGATTGTCCATGGGTGTTGTGCATGAAGAAGAAGGGCATAGTTACCGGGATTCTAGCGGTATTGTTCCTTATACTGCCGTATGCGGCTGCTCCATTGGCGTCTATGATTGACCCTGTTCATGGCGTTATGGGTGCGTCGCTCTCTGCTGGTACTCCTAGCGCTGAGATCAGTGATCCCCGTGTCCCGGGTAAGGCGTGGGTTGTATGGGACGAGTATGGTGTGCCGCATATTTATGCTACTACGGATGAGGCCGGGATCTATGCTGTAGGATGGGTTACGGCTAGCCAGAGACTGTTTCAGATGGACCTGCTAAGGCGTGTTCCTGAGGGGAGGCTCGCTGCGCTGGTGGGGGAGAAGGGAGTAGAGTCAGATGTGTTTATGATACAGTCTGGGATAGCTGAATCGGTTGATAAGAGCTGGGAGCTGATCAAGAATACGCCGGAGCTTGCACCTGTCAAGGAGATGTTAGAGTATTATGCTATGGGCGTCAACTCGTATATAGAGTACGCTGTTAAGCATAACCAGTTACCGCTCGAGTATAGGGTTCTGGGACTAACACCTGAGCCGTGGGAGCCACGTGATACTATAGCAGTTGCTAAGCTCATAGCCTATGGTCTCGCATGGAACAATGAGGACCTCGTTATGCAGAAACTTGTCAATAGGCTGGGAGAGAACGGAATATACCTTGCCGAGATATTCGACTTCCTGAACTGGACAGATACATATCCCCAGGCCCAGTGCGAGTACGCTGTATACTGGACAAATGTCACGGGACTAAACAATACGCTCACACTAAAACAGGCATCGGTGCCTGCCGTGATAAATGTTGACAATGTTCTCGAGTTAACGGAATCAACCTCGAGACTGCTAGGATGGACTCCTCCAGTCGATGCATCTAATAACTGGGTCGTTAATGGAAGC
This sequence comes from Desulfurococcales archaeon, assembly GCA_015521095.1. The sequence continues at coordinate 4,684 of WAOU01000113.1, forward strand.
TACACTGTGAGCGGGCTACCAATACTTGCAAACGACCCACACCTAGAGCTCACAGCGCCACCTATCTGGTTCCTCCTCGAAATAAACACCCCATCCTTCAAGTCCATAGGAAACCTCTTCCCAGGAACACCCCTTGTCGTGATCGGAAGGAACACGCATCTAGCATGGGCTTTCACAAATGTGATGGGCGACTTTACAGACTACTACTACTATGTATGGAACGGAGACCAGTACCTCTACAAGGGAGAATGGCTAACGCCCACTAAGGAAACAGTGGAGATCAAGGTATGGGATCCCTTCAAGAGAACCTACTCGACCCAGACAGTAACAGTGATGAAGACCGTGCACGGCTACGTAATAGACGCAGACGGAGAAAAACTAGCCGTGAGATGGACAGGACAAGACGCCAGCGCTGAAATAGCATTCTTCTACTTCCTAAACAAGGCCACAACCGTGAAGGAAGCACTCCAGGCACAGAAATACTTCCACGTCCCTATACAGAACTTCGTAGTGGCAGATGACCAGGGCAACTTCGCATACTCGCCATTCGGAGCATATCCAGTACGCACCAACTTACCAGTATACAATATCAGTGGAAAACTGATCGTGAACAAGGGATGGCTACCCTTCAACGGTAGCGCGGGAGAAGGAGAATGGGCAGGCTATCTTTCACCCGGACAAATACCAATCCTCTATGACCCACCGGTACCATTTATAGCAACAGCGAACAGCAAGCCATGGAACGGTACATGCGGAGACTTCATAGGATGGCACTATCATGACAAGTATAGGGAAGAACGAATACATGAGATGCTAAACCAGCTAATAGCCGAGAAAGGAAAACTAACCCCTATGGACATCGCAAAGGTACAGACAGACATCACTGATCTAGGTGTAAAAGACTACCTCCACGAGCTTCTAAGCCTAACCTGTAGCTCGGACCTAGAGGTACGTTCACAGCTACTCGAATGGTATAAGAACACTACATTAATGGATCCAGACGCATGGCAACCAAGTGTAGCCGCAGCATGGATAATCACCTTCCACCACAACCTATGGAAAATAATATACGGCGAGGACACAGACATCAGCTTCTTCAGAGCATACTACGCACTACACTTCATAAAAGCCTATAAGAGCGGAGACCCGGTGGCGAGATCCCTGCTAGGCGACAAGACACTAATGGATCTAGCAGAAGAATCCCTCAACGAAGCCCTAGAATTCCTAGAACAATACTATGGAACCACCGACTATACCACTTGGAGATACGGCGACCTACACTACTACGACGTACACCACGCCGCATTCAACATCTTAAACCTCGACAAGCTCCCAGCTGGAGGATTCACTTGGACAATAAATGTGGCCCCCTCACTCTCATATAGCCTAGAAAACGGTATGCCAGTACGACACGGACCCAGCCTAAGACAAATAGTCGATCTTTCAACCGACGAGTACTGGATCGCGATACCTGGAGGAGATAGCGGTAACCCGTTCAGCCCATTCTACCAGAACATCTACAAGGAGTATTGGGTGAAGGGCGAGTACATCGTGTACAAGCTGGGCCAGCCTGCTGAAGCCTACGGAGCACCCAGCCTGGTAATCAATGGATCTGGCTAAGGAGGTGAAGGAAGATGATCGAAAAAAGAAGTACACAGATAAAGGCTCTCGCCCTTGTAATAGGAGCAGTATTATATATGGCTATATTATGGCTCCTCAAACAGCCCTATAACATGACCTTAGCACCGCTCGTAGCGGGCATAATAATCGGCTATGTAGCAGGTAGCGGGAGAGAAGCCTTCCTCTACGGAATAATTGCTGGTGCGGCATCCATAGTTCTATTACTCAACACCAACATACTTTACGCGTTCGAGATAGTAGCCGGTATTGGTGGTTCACCAGTTGCATTGCTCGCCCTATTATACCACTTGTTAACGCCGGGCTTTATCGCGGCTACCACACGATATATACTACCCGAATAAACGTAAAGAGGAAAACAAGACTGGTGTAGGAATCATCTATTGTTTTTCCTTATATAATAGTCTACCATTCCCCATACAGTACTATAATAGAAGGTCACGTACGCGATTTTTCCTCCCTTCTCTACGACATCACGTGCCTCATCCAAATATTCTGGTAGCTTCTCTGCGACCTGTGAGGGATCACTTACTCCTTCTGATACTAGTTTTTGTACGGCGCCGAGCCATTTCTCTAGTTGATGCTTGTGTTGCTCAAGATACTCTGTGCCGGGTAGCGGGTCTATTCCATAGTGTGTTGGGACTATCTTGTTTGGGTTCAGTTTCTTCATCTTCCCCAGGCTCTCTATATAGAGCTCAGGCTTGAAGGGAGGTGGAGTCGTGGGAAGCCTGATCCTCGTGCCATCTACGAGGAATGATACACCTGCGGCGTCGCCCGTGAATAATAGCCCGTGAGGCTCGAGTAGTATGCTCATGTGATGGCTGGCGTGTCCAGGGGTATGCTGTATATAGAGGCGTTGGTCTCTGCCTAGCTCTATGATCTCTCCGTCTTCGGCTACATGGAGCTGGTTTTCTGGGACAGGGATGGGTTCTCCGTAGAGTATCGCGACTTCTCCTAGGACTTGTTGGCTCGCCTGCCATAGTTTTGCTGGGTTAGCTAGGTGCTTGTATCCTCTTGGGTGTACTACTATCTTTGCACGGGGATAATGTTTTGCTAGTTGTCCTGCTGCTCCTCCGTGGTCCAGGTGGATGTGTGTTACTACTATGTAGTCTGGTTCTATTCCTTGCTCGTCGAGCTTGTTTACTAGGAGCTTGCTTGTTGAGGCGGGCCCTGTCTCGATCAGCACTGTTTTCTCGTCTCCGATTATGAGATAGGATGCTATTAGTTCTCTACCATATCCCTCGGGGGTGACATCAATTATGACTAGATCGTTTTCTCGCGGCACAGAATACACACCATGTCTTTATATCGAGTCCCTGCTAGAATATTATGTATTCGCGTATAGTTCATGCTTATTGAATGTCCTGGGACGCAGTATCATCTACGTGGAGGGAAGCGTTATGAGTGAGGATACTTATGAGGCTCTTGATGCGGGACTCGAGGCTGTTCTGAGACTTATGGCACATGTTGATCTCGATAAGCTGGAGAGGCTTGTCGAGTTACTTCCCAAGATAGAGAAGCTATTGGTGCTCTTGGATAAGCTAGATGATGACACAATTGCTTCTCTCGAAAAACTCATTGACCTACTGCCTGTTGTGACTTCCAGGCTCGATAACGCTGTTCCATGCCTAGAGGAAGCATTCAAATCCGTTGAGGGAGCAGAGCCAGTTACGGGATTAAAAGGCCTTCTAAACCTGCTTAGAGACAAAGAGGTCCAGGAGGGTATTGGTAAGGCTGTTGCTGTCCTACGTGTTCTAGGAAAATGCAAGATCTAGCCCGCTAGGAAAATAATTGGTTGGAGGGTGCCGCCCTCCTTCTTGACTGTTCTACGTTAACAGTTCTTCTTTCTCCCGTTTTTCCATAGCTAGGCGACGAACTGTTTCTATTATTATCTTGAGGCTACTTCCTGGGAGGAATACTTCTCTTACACCCATTTTCTTGAGGGGTTCTATGTCTACTAGTGGTATCGTTCCTCCCACTACTACAGGTATATCGTCTGCTCCTATCTCTTTGAGTTTCTCCATCAATTTCTTTACGTGGTGTATATGTGCACCCGATAGTATACTTATTCCTATTACATCGACGTCTTCTTGTATCGCTGACATTACTACTTGTTCAGGCGTTTGTCTTATGCCAGTGTATACTACTTCGAATCCGGCGTCTTTGAGTGCTCTTGCTATTACTTTTGCTCCGCGGTCATGGCCGTCTATTCCGAGCTTGGCTACGAGGACCTTGAAGGGCCTCTTAGCTTTTATTTCCTCGCTAATAGATTGGAGGCTCGACATATACACCATACACCTCCTTCAACGCACCCATGATCTCTCCAATAGTCGCCTTTGCCTTGACCGCCTCTAGCACATAAGGCATGATGTTTTCTCCTCTGGAGGCGGCCCTCTTGAGGTTCACGAGAGCGGTGTCCCATCTCGCCCTGTCTCTCTCGCTCCGGATACGTTTGACCCTTTGTTTTTGTCTCTCCTCTATTTCCTCCTGATCGAACTCGAGGAGCGGGACCTTACGGATGTCTTCTTCCTCTTCTTCAACGAACATATTTACTCCTACTATGACTCTCTTCCCTGCGTCGACCTCTTGCTGGAACCTGTAGCTCGCTTCTGCTATTTCTCGCTGGGGGAAGCCCTTCTTAACGGCCTCCAACATTCCGCCCATCCTCTCTATCCTGTCGATATATTTCCATGCCCGTTCCTCGATCTCGTCTGTTAGCCATTCTACGAAGTAGCTTCCTCCGCAGGGGTCAATCGTGTCTACGACCCCTGTTTCATAGGCTATGATTTGCTGTGTTCTGAGAGCTATCTTGGCGGCGAACTCGCTGGGAACCCTGAATGGCTCATCGAAGCTGTTTGTGTGGAGGCTCTGTGTACCGCCTAGGACTGCTGCGAGCGCCTCAATCGCTGTTCGGACAATGTTGATCCATGGTTGTTGTGCCATGAGGCTTACTCCAGCGGTCTGGGTGTGGAATCTCATCCAAAGGCTTCTCTTCTTCTTTGCGCCGAACCAGTCGCGCATTATTTTTGCCCACATTCTTCTTGCTGCTCTGAACTTTGCGATTTCCTCGAAGAAGTTTATGTGGCTGTCCCAGAAGAAGCTGAGTCTTGGCGCGAACTCGTCGACGTCTAGGCCTCTCGCTGTTAGCTGTCTGACGTATTCTATTCCGTCTGCAATAGTGAAAGCTAGTTCTTGTACTGCTGTAGATCCTGCTTCTCTTATATGGTATCCGCTTATGCTTATCGGGTTCCATTTAGGTATGTTCTTTATGCTCCATTCTATTAGGTCCATTGCTACCTTTACGGCGGGCTCCGGTGGGAACACGTAGCTTTTCTGTGCTATGAATTCTTTGAGTGGGTCGTTCTGGGTCGTGCCACCTATCTTGTGTCTCGGTACCCCCTTGCTTTCTGCTACGGCTACGTAGAAGCTTAGGAGGACTGGGGCTGGCGGGTTTATTGTCATGTTTGTTGTGACGGCTGACATGTCTATGTTGCGGAAGATTATGTCCATGTCTACTATTGTTGGGACGCTTACGCCGACTATTCCTACTTCTCCTTCCGCCATGGGGTCGTCTGGGTCTATTCCTATTAGTGTTGGATAGTCGAATGCGAGGCTGAGTCCTGTTTCTCCGTGTTTTATGAGGAATAGGAGTCTCTGATTGGTTTCTTCGGGTCCTCCGAAGCCGCTGAACATTCTCATTGTCCATAGTCTTGCCCTGTACATTGTTGCGTGTATTCCTCTCGTGAAGGGGTATTCTCCGGGGAATCCTAGTTTTTCCATGTAGTCGTGGTCTTTGATGTCTAGGGGCGTGTATATTCTCTTGACTGGTATCCAGCTAAGTGTATTGAATTCTTCCATTCTCTCGGGAAGTTTTTTTAGCCATTCAGGAACCAGCTCTTTTTCATATTTCTCGTATGCCTCTGCTATATGTTTCAAGGAGTCATCGTTAAATAGGCTCGACAAGTCGCGGCACCCACAATAAGACTATTTTTAGAACAGTTATTATCTTTTCAAATAAGATCTATTAGTAGGTTAAACCGTAAAGAAAACTGGATACGGTGTCCAGAAAAAGGGGGAGAGGAAACATGAGAAAAATATACAGCGAAATCCTCGGAGAATACGTCGAACTACCAGACAAGCCCTCGCGAATAGTAAGCCTCGCACCATCAATAACCGAAACACTATACCTACTCGGACTAGAACAAAGAATAATAGCAGTAAGCCACTTCTGCAATAAACCCGAAGAAGCAAAACAAAAACCCAGAATAGGAAGCTACTTCCAAGTAAACATGAAAAAACTAGAAGAACTAGAGCCAGACCTAGTCCTCGTAACAACAGGCGCCCAGAGAAAACTAGCACTAGAACTACACTCCAAAGGATACAAGGTATACCCAGTCCCGCTCCCCACCTCGATATACGGTATCATAGACAACACCATAACAATAGGATACGTGACCAACACCATCGAGCCAGCCAGAAAACTAGCAAGACAACTAGCAAGAAAAGCAACCCTACTAGAAGGACAAGTCAAGAATAATCCAAGAATATACTATGAGATCTGGCTAGGAGGACCAGTAACAATAGGCGCATACAGCTACATAACGGACGCACTAAACCACATAGGAGCAAAAACCTGCTTCGAAGATCATGAACAGCCATGGATAATCAACCCCGACCCGGAACAAGTCAAGCAGTGTAGACCCGACATAATACTATACGAGATACCACCATACAGCGAGAACACCATAAAGCTAATTGAGAAAAGCATATTGGAAAGAGGATTGGACAAGAACAAGATTCTAGCCCTTCCACCTGACAGCCTAGCACACTATGGCCCGGACTTATTCAACATACTCGAAGACATAGTCCTCACACTAAACGACAAGACACCAGTAAGGACACAAATAATCCCCTTCGAGGAGCTACTAGGAGACAAAACTACTTAGTCAAGCAACCACCATGAACCAACAAGGTGGCTTAAGAGTGGCAGAAAAGAAGTGCCTAGATAAAGGGTTCGTCGTATGGCTCACCGGACTACCTGGAAGCGGTAAGACAACTATAGCGTCAAAAGCAAAACAGATCCTCGAGGCAAATGGGTACCGAGTAGAACTCATTGATGGAGACTGGGCCCGAAAAACAATAAGCCTTGGTGCAGGATACACGCGTGAGGAAAGAAGAATACACCTCCACAGGATAGCATGGGTCTCAAGGCTCCTGGCGAGAAATGGAGTAATAGTCCTAGCAAGCTTCGTCTCCCCCTACAGAGAAGTAAGAAAAATGATACGCGACATTATCGCCGAAGAAGTACCATTCGTAGAAGTATACGTCAAGGCCAGCATAGACACAGTAATAAAAAGAGACCCAAAGGGGCTTTACGCAAAAGCTCTAAGAGGAGAAATAAAGCACATGACAGGAATCGATGATCCCTACGAGCCACCCGAGAACCCTAACCTTGTACTAGACACTGAGAACAACTCCGTGGAGAAAAACGTTAAAGACCTCGTAGAATACATCAAGTCAAGATTCAGCCTGGATCTCTAAGACTAGACTACTAGAATAAATCAACCTACACGCCATATCCACTCGTGGAGGAATGATCAAAATTGGAGATCCAGCCAGACAAGCCAATATTCATACTCGGACTCGATAGCACCCCGCCACGCCTCCTATTCGAAGAGTTCAAGGGAGAACTACCCAACATCGAGTCAATAATAGAATACAAGCAACCAATCAGGAGCACCCATCCACCCATAACTATCCCAGCATGGATAAGCATGAGCACAGGAAAAACACCAGGCGAACTAGGCCTATACGGGTTCAGGCACAGACGAATAGGGAGCTACGACGACCTCTATATTGCAAACTCCAAGCTCATAAAGACAAAGACACTCTGGGCCAGTATTGGGCAGAGAGGAGGCAACAGTATTGTTGTAGGGGTCCCGCCCAGCTATCCTCCCAAACCAATGAAGGGAGTCCTAATAAGCGATTTCATAACGCCAGACGCCTCGAAGCCATATACCTGGCCCAGGAGCCTGAAACAGGAAATCGAACGGCTCCTTGGAGGCCCATATATGTTCGACGTAGAATTCAGAAGCCACGACAAGGACAGGATAAAGAAGGGACTATGGCGGATGACTGAGATACAGTTCAAAGTACTCAAGCACCTGGCAAAGACAAGGAAATGGACCCTGTTCTTCTACGTGCTTATAGGAACCGACAGAGTACAACACGCATTCTGGAAATACTATGATCCAAGCCATCCAAAGCACCCCGAGAATAGCGAGTACGAGGACGTCATACCAGAATACTATAAGCTAGTCGATAGACTTTTCGGCGAGTTCCTAAATGTACTGCCCAAAGATACACAGTTCATAGTAGTATCAGATCACGGCGCGAAACCAATGAAGGGAGCATTCGCAGTGAACGAATGGCTTATACAAGAGGGATACCTAGTCCTCAAAAAGTATCCCTCGGAACAAGGCGTCGACCTCAAACCAGAGATTATCAACTGGTCAAAGACCACGGCTTGGGGATGGGGAGGATACTATGCCAGAATCTTCCTAAACGTCAAAGACCGAGAACCAATGGGAATAATAGACAAGGAGGAGGTACCAGGCCTAATAGAAGAATTGAAGAAGAAGCTATCCTCAATCAAGGGACCAGGCGGAGAACCATGGAACACTAGAGTCTACACGCCAAGCGAGCTCTACCCAGAGGTCAATGGTGATCCGCCAGACCTAATAGTATACTTCGATGATCTCTACTGGAGAAGCGCAGGTACACTAGGCTGGAAGGACCCGTATCTCGAAGAAAACGATAGGGGCCCAGACGATGCAGTACACGACTGGTATGGTGTCCTAGGATCAAGCGTTGAGCCCTATGAGAAGCCTGAGACCATAACAGAGCTATTCACTAAAGGATACAGGCTCCTCTAACCATATCCGACACGACTACTGTTTCCCCGATACAAAGATATAGGATAGTAGATGGTGTATTGTATAGGGCTTATTCGACGAAGGGATTATCGAAGGATAATACGACTTGTGCAACCTCGGGACGCATCATTTCTGGCGGTGGTATCTTTCCTTCCTTGAGCATCTTCCTGATCCTTGTGCCGCTTATCTTTATGCGGTGCTCTTCTCCATGGGGACATGTTTTTTCGGTTACCATTCCTCCACACTTCTTACAGTAGTAGGCTTCCCTGATGAATAACGGTGTTATTCCTAGGTCTGGGAACTCCTTGAATATTTCCCAGGCCTCGTAGGGGCCGTAGTAGTCTCCTACGCCGGCGTGGTCCCTGCCCACTATGAAGTGTGTTGCTCCGAAGTTCTTTCTTACTATGGCGTGGTGTATTGCTTCTCTTGGCCCTGCGTAGTTCATGTTCATCCTTAGGGCAGCAAGTACCACCACATTCTTAGGGAAGTAATGCTCTATGAGGGCCTTGTAGGCTTTCAGTATTACAACATCCTTATAGTCGCCTGGCTTCTTCCACCCTACTAGTGGGTGGACTAATAGTCCGTCGGTGAATGTTAGCGCTGATTTCTGGACGAACTCGTGGCCTCGGTGTGGAACGTTTCGTGTCTGGAATGCTACTATTCTCTTCCAGCCTCTTTCCCTGAATAGTATGCGGGTCTCCACTGGCCAGAGAGTGAAGTTCTCGAAGGGGTTCTCTAGCGTGTTTAGTACGTCGATTGGTCCACCTATGAGTAGTTCTTTCATGTTCATGACTCGTTTAACGCCTGGATGCGCCATATCCGTGGTCTTATAGACTTTTAGCGCGTAGTCTTTCTTGTCCCATCCATAGATTTCTTCCACCCTCATTACTGCCAGTATAGTTCCTTTATGGGTGAGGGCCACATCGTCTCCTTCTTTCACTCCTGCTATCTCGTGGGGATCAACGTCTAAGACTATAGGTATGGTCCATGGAAGATCATTCGATAACCTCATAAGATCCAGCACAGAGAGATAATCCTCCTGAACCATGAAACCCTGCAAGGGGCTGAACGCTCCATGCGCAATATCCTCGATGTCTATAGCCTTATGTACGCTGACCTCGATCTTGACGAGCTCCTTAGCCTCCTCGAGCAAATGCTCCCTTCTCTTACCAGACACCATCCGATTAACAATCCTCCCGCCATGAGGCCTCGACACCATCCCTGTATCCCTCCACTTAACTCCCCAAACCACGTTTCTAAGCTCGACGATAACAGATCAGAGATAGCCTAGACGCTTCAACCTCTCAAGAATCTGCTTCTTACTCTCCTCAGGCAAGTCAATATCGTCTTCCTGAGACTCATATGTAGCAACAACCTCTCTAAGAATATAGGTAACAAACTGGCTCACACTAGTGAACCCGGTATCCTTAATGATCTCCCTGAGCCTCTCATAGAGAGTCACAGGAATCGAAACCGTAGTATACTTAGTCTTCTTCGACTCAGACATACATCCCACCCACATATCTCTCCTTAAACCATCCTCCACCTTCAATTAGACGAACCCTATCGTAATTATATTTAATTATCCAAAAACCGGCTACACCAAGAAACAGTTTGATAATAATAAGAGAGAACCAATATCATACTATGAATGAAGCATACAACCTCATACAAGCCCCGAACTCTTTCTGACTAAGAGAACATGCGTTATTGAAGAGCTTCAAGATTCCAGTACTCGTATATTACATTACCAGAGTATATTGACTCCAAACCTCTGCGCAACATAGGATAAGTCTATATCACCAGTTAGTATCGGAGCATCAAGCAATTGTGCCAAAGCAATCGATGTAGCGTCTGACACGGATAACCTCCTACGGTAAAGTCTAGGATCCTTGGAGTCTCTCAGTAACTTGTCTCCTATAACTTTTACCTTTGATGCCTTAACCGCTAATTCTGGATTTAGAGGTTTTATGACAAAATACGTTTCGATAAACTCCCTTAGTTCTTTCTCGTCCCTGAATGGGAGTCTTCCTCGTCTCCAGTGATATGCTAACTCGTATACGATGAGATAGTGTATTATTCCTTCCACTCTGCCCAGCCTTATACTATCAAGGACTAGAAATGCTGATTCAGTCGCTTGACCCGTTAGATCAGCTATAATAGCATATGTGTCCACTATTATTCGACTCTCTTTAGCCATAATTCTTCATCCTCGTCTAATTCCCTTTCAGCTTTATCAACGTCAATCTCTAGCTTCTTACCGCGCTTACGAAGCTCACTCCACAAATCTCGAACTCTGATTACTACCTTACCATCCTCCACACTGAGTTCCAGTACCATACCTTCCTCTATGCCTAGTCTATCACGAACTTCTTTGGGTATTACTATCACACCACGTTTACCAACACGAACCCTAAACAACATCAATCTCCTCAGATAATTTATTTGTTCAGACAGATTGATAAATTTGTCGAACCATGTCATAAGGATAACCGCTTCAGAATCGGAAAAAGAGACATGTGTAACCTTAGGAAACTACTAGAATACTAATGACCTATATGAATCTTCAAGATTTTATAAAAATGAACATTTTGCCAATACTTTTTGTCTTATATCTAACATGGAAGCCAAGAAAGATTATCCAAGCAGTATCACGTGATAATAGTTTGACCCCACCTACCTATGAGGTCTGTGATTTTTGTTAGATGTATTTGTTGTTTGTTTATTATTGTGGTGTTGTCTTGTGTATTTTTGGTGGTGTGTGGTGAGTTATCCTTCGCCGAGGTTTATGGCTGCGGTTCCTAGGTTGGCGCGTCTTCTCTCGGAGTATAGTGTTGGTATTCGTGAAGGAGACAAGGTGGTTATTAGGGGGAGTGTTGAGTCTCTTCCTCTTGTCCGTGAGTTGTATCGGGAGGCGCTTGAGAGGGGAGCGTATCCGTATGTGAGTTTGCAGGACTCGGTACTGACGGAGATATTCTATAGTTATTCTAGTGAGAAGCAGTTATCGTATATCTCGCCTATAACGAGGATTCTATATGAGGAGTATGACGTGCATGTATCAATACTGTCCTCTGGTCATACCAGGGTATTGAGCGGTATTCCGCCGGAGAAGCCTGCTATTGCTCGTAAGGCCAGGGGGCCTCTACTTCAGAAGTTCCTCCAGGAGGCGGCTGAGGGGAAGAAGAGGTGGACTATAGCGCCATATCCTACGCTGGCGTTGGCGCAGGAGGCTGGCATGAGGCCTCTTGAGTATGAGGATTTCGTGTATCATGCGTTGAAGCTCCACGTTGATGATCCTGTCGAGGCTTGGCGTGTGCAGAGTGAGAAGCAGAAGAAGCTCATTGAGACCTTGTTGTCTAAGGCCGATGAGATAAGGTTGGTGCACGAGGAGACCGGTACTGATCTCCTTGTAAAGGTCGGTGGGAGAACCTGGGTAAGCGATGATGGACACGAGAATATGCCGGGAGGAGAAGTATTCACTGGGCCTGTCGAGGATGCTACTGAGGGATGTATCAGGTTCAATATGCCGCAGATCTATATGGGGGTAGAAGTAGAGGGAGTCAAGCTCTGCTTCAGGAACGGCAGGGTAGTCGAGTATGATGCCATTAGGGGAAGAGACTTCCTCGAGAAAATGCTTGGACTAGACGATGGCGCTAAGATCCTTGGAGAATACGCTTTCGGCCTAAACTATGATATAACAAGGCAGACAAAGGAGATACTCTTCGACGAGAAGATCGGAGGCACAATCCACATGGCGCTAGGAAACGGATACCCGGAGACAGGCAGTAAGAACCAGAGCGCGCTACACTGGGACATGATAATCGACATGCGCTCTCCAAAGGCAAAAGTCTATATCGACGGCGACCTAGTCTATGAGAATGGAAAATTCCACGCCTGGTAGAGGAATAATGCTGGAAGACTGCAAAGTAATAGACCTCACCAAGCCTCTAGGCCCAAATACACCCGTGTTTCCCGGTGATCCGCCTCCCACATTCCCCTCACTAGCATCATATAACGAGCATGGATACCACCTACGCCAAATCAAAATAACAGAGCATACTGGGACACACATCGATGCCCCACGCCACTTCTATCCCACAGGACAAGGCATAGACCAGATACCTCTCCATGAGCTAATGGGACCTGCCCAAGTACTTGACCTATCCAATGTCGACAAGATTACGAGAAAAACACTAGAAGAGCGTATTAGCGGCGATCCTCGGATACTCAGCGTATACACCGGGTACAGTTGGGATCATAGGGATCCCTGTAGGAATGTTAGAGAATTCACAGTTGATGCGGCGCGGTTTCTTGTAGAGAAGGGTATACGGGTTCTACTAGTGGATTCCCCTAGCCCCGACTGTTATCCCTACGAGGTCCACCGGATCCTACTAGGTAACGGTGTCTATATTGTCGAGAACACCGCTGGCCTTGAAAAGATCATAGATAAGGAGCCCTACATAGTGGTGGCCCCTCTCAAGCTGGTTGACGGAACGGGTAGTCCAGCAAGGGTCTTCGCACTAATATGCGAGCAGAAGAGAACCTAGCTTGGAGAAGTGACCTGGCCGGTGTACCGGGGATGACCAAGGCTAAGGTTGACTTCTATGCTCTTGAAGCCGGCTATAAAGAGGGTAAGACGGTTCTGCGAGATGTAAAATTATCTTCTCGCCGTGGAGAAAGGATTCTCCTCGCTGGTGCTAGTGGAAGCGGTAAAACCACCGTGTTCCTAGCATTGACCGGGGTACTTGTCAGACTACTCGGAGGCTGGCTCAAGGGCTACTCCCATGTCATGGGCCTCGACGTCTATACAGATGAGGGATCCCGTGTTCTCCCCTCACTACTAGGGATAGTATTACAGGATCCCGACAAGCAACTTAGCATGATCACACCCTATGACGAGGTAATGTTTACACTGGAGAACCTTGGATATCCCGAGGAAGAGGCCAGGAAACGAGCTATAAGTATCTTGGAGAAGTTCGGCCTTAAAGAAAAAATGATGATGGACAGCGCGGTGCTGAGTGGAGGAGAAAAGAGACGATTAACGCTTGCAGCTAGTATTGTTCATGACCCAAAGCTCTTGTTGCTGGATGAGCCCACTGCTAGTATCGATCCTTGGATGACTAGGACTCTAAGAGAGTTTCTCAGAGAGACACAGATTGAGACGAGTATAATCATAGAGCATAAGGCTAGGTTCTTCCTGGATCTTGTAGATGAGGTAGTTGTGCTTAGAGATGGCAAGGTAGTTGGCAGATGGCTTGTGGAGGAGGTTGATCCCGCTTTATTGGAGGAGCTCGGCGTGGACGCCAGGGCTCCGAGGCTGAGGGATCCTGGCCTTTCGCGTGGAGAACTATTATTGTCAACCGACGGGTTATGTGTTAGGAGAGGAGACGCTGTAATCCTGGAAGATGAAGGGTTGGAACTGTATGAAGGCGAGATCGTCGCAATCATAGGCCCGAATGGTTCTGGAAAAACGAGCTTGCTCAAGACTATAGCCGGCATGTACAAGCCGGGCTGCGGAAAAATACAGTTGGAGAATATAGATGGATCCGGCCGACGATCTACGTTCTATGTGCCACAATTACCGGACTACATGTTCATGTTCAACACTGTAAGGAGAGAACTACAATATACTAGTTCCAAGACAGGATATGATCCGGGAGTATTCCTAGAGAAGTATAGGTGGCTGGCGGATAGCCTGGATACTGCTCCCTATAGGCTGAGCCATGGTCAGAGACGTTGGCTCACAATTATTATCTCACTACTCTACAAGCCGAGGATCCTGTTGCTCGATGAACCCACGACTGGCCTCGATCTACTACTGTATAGGGATCTATGCGGATTCATCAAGGAGATTGCCCAAGAAGGAATCGGCGTAATAGTGGCGACCCATGACTCCCGTATCGTCGCCGACTGCTCTAGCAGAGTCTATTATGCAGGAGGAGGAATGCTCAGGGAAATATCTAGGAGCGAGGCATTGGAGATGATGGAAAATGCCTGGCTCTAGCATTAGGCTCAGGCCGACGCCCGCCCAGTTATTCATATATGGTATCATAGTCACACTACTAGTCTTCATCGCAGATAGTAGGGACGCATTGCTTGCTATGGCTTTGATAAATGGAGTGCCAGGATTCATACTTGGAGCCCGCCGGTATCCCTTCCTAACACTACTAGTAGTCATAGGGATCTGGGGAACCTTCCTAAACGCCCTCCTACTAGTCAATACGGGAGAAGCTGTATTCGCGATCGGTCCTTTAATAGTCCGCGAGGGAGCAGTAGACGCGACAATAATAATCGGCCTGAGGTTCATCACATTGGGCGGAGTAAGCCTACTCTATGTATCCCAGATCACGCCACGTGAATCCCTCAAGAGCCTAGAAGCGGAGCTAGGCCTTCCAAAAGGCATAGCCTTCACCATAGCCTTCGCACTTAGACTCCTCAAGCTAGGTGAACAAGACATACGTGAGATCCTCCAAATGCGAAGACAAAGAGGCGCTAGAAGAATACTCGTGACGCCGGGCGACTATGAATCCCTTATGATGCCCCTCCTGAGCCTAATGCTTGAGAGGGCTCGATGGGTCGGGATAGCCGCTGAGCTACGTGGTTTTGCTCTCCGAGAGAGTAAGAGGAGAACCTTTATTCCAACCCTTGGGTTACTCGTGCTTATTCTAGCACTCTGCGTTCAAGCCTATCTAATATTATCTGGGTGAGGCTTGTCTTGTGTATTACTGTGTTCTGGCTGGAGTATTCTTTTCGTATATGCAGTTATACATATTCAAGGATTGTTATTCACTTAATATCTAGTTTGCATGTTTTCGAATCCTGGACACCAAAAACTATGCTGGAGCGTGAATAGAAATGAAGTTCCTGAGATGTAAAGAGATCCCGGAGAAGAACGGGAAAAAGGTCTCCATAATTGGAGCTGGCCCAGCCGGACTGGGAGCTGCAGGTATACTTGTATGTAAGGGATACGATGTAACTGTATACGATATGAATCCTGAGCCTGGGGGAATGATACTCTTCGGTATACCCGTTACAAGAATCCCTAAGGGACCGGTGAGGAAAGGTATCAAGGAACTCATGGACGCCGGAGTAAAATTCGTTCTAAGGACAAAAGTAGACATGACCAAGAGCTACGGTCTAATGGACGAAGTAGTAGGTGCACAGCAAAAGATACACCTGGAAGATATCATTAAGGGGAGCGACGCTGTCCTAATAGCCACTGGTACATGGAAAACGAGGGACATGAGGGTCCCAGGCGAAGACCTTCCATGGGTCTATCCAGCAGTTGAATGGCTAGTGGCACTTCACCATGCAGTATACGGCTACAAGAGCTGGGACCAGGTGCCCCCACTAGAGGGCAGAGTCCTCGTAATAGGAGGAGGACTCACAGCAGCAGACGCGGTCCTAGTACCCTTGACCTACGAACAGCTAAAGGGCAAGGTCAAAGAAGTAGTGCTAAGCTACAGAAGGAGCAAGGAATACGCACCAATGGGTCCGAGAGAGATCGACCACCTAATAACAGCTGGAGCCCACTACTGGGAGCTGACACAGCCAGTAGAGTTCTACGAGGAGAACGGTAAGAGACTCGTCAAATTCGTGCGCATGAGGCTAGTAAGAACCAGTGCCGAGAAGAGACCGAAGCCCGTGCCAATAGAGGGTAGCGAGTTCGTAGAGGAGTTTGACTACGTATTAAAAGCTGTAGGAGTCCTACCAACGCCACCTATCGAAGACGGATGCTGCGGCATAAAGGTAGATGACAGCGGAGTCATACTAACTAACGATGACTTCATGACTACGAGAGAAGGAGTCTTCGCGGCAGGCGACGTGAGGCACGGGCCAAGCCTGATAGGACCCGCTCTAAAGAGCGGTATGGAGGCCGCGAAGAAAATAGACGAGTACTTGAAGAACAAGCAGTAGTATAGTATCCGTCTCATTCTTTTCCCCATTATCTATTTCTATGAGCCTTATGGGCTTGGACGAGTCGGTGCTATTCTAAGAGCATACAATAGCACTGCTAGCGTCAGCGCTATTATTATTAGCTGTGCATAGTACGTGGTACTAACCGTGTTCTCGGAGGCCTCGTTCTGCGACGACTGCTCCTGGTACTGCTGGCTAGATGTCGTCTCGGGCTCTACTATTAGAGGAGTTGAGTTATTGGAGGACACCATCCTAAGCATAGAGTCGACTAGTACTAGCTCTGAGGCGTATCTTAGACTCGTAGTACCAGTCGTGTTTATTGCTTGTCCTAATAGGATAGCTTCTAGCTCTGAGGCTGGCTGTTGCCTATCCGATAAGACGTAAAGGAGTTCCGAGACTACTTGTTGTGTCTGCATCGGGAAGGTCTCTTGTATGACTGCGTTTAGTACTACTATAGAGTATATTGATAGGCCTAGTCTCTCAATTGGATCCTCCGTAGACATTGCTTGATCCAATAGATAGGCCGCTATAGAGACGTTATCGTCGCTCACTCCGACTTCTTGTAGTAGGGTCGTAGTATATGCTAGCATTGTTTTCGCGTTGCTCTCGAGGAGAATTGAGCTTCTCTCTACTAGTGTAGCGTTTATTGGTTCTGATGGCTCGCTTGTCATGTTTAGCCAGATGCTTGAGAGAGTGGTGTACCATCTAGCGTTTTCGAGGAGGATTAGTGGCCGTATGTTTACTCCTGTTAGTATGTTGTGTGGGAGATAGTAGTGGTCTTGTGCTTGCTGGAGCTGTTGCAGTGCGCTCGTATAGTAGTAGGCTGCTAGTCCCATGAGCGCGTATGCCCGCATTGTCTTGTATAGTTGGCTAGTGTTGGATATGCCTAGTTGTTCTATTTTCTGGATCTGATTGTAGACTTCTATTATTGACTGGTTTATCTGTGAGACTGTTTCTGTCACGTCGAGGCCGTTGCTGAGTGCGGTGTCTGTGTCTTTAGCTGTCCAGCCTGCTATGAGTGCCTGTCCTAGCACTGCTAGCGCTCGATAATAGTCTCCCGAAGCATAGTAGTTCTGAGCGTTTTCCTCATATTGGTTTGCGGCTTGGATGAGCTGGCTTAGCTGTTGGGTATTCTGTATCTGGTTTAGTTCTGTGTCGAGTTGGTCTTTGAGGCTTTGGTAGACTTGTTTAAGGTATTGTATTGTATTATCCGGGGTTCTCCATACTGGAGTGTTTTGATTGTATGTTGGGGGGTGACCGTTTAGAGCTATATTGTAGAGGTCGATGATTGTTGCGGCAGAGTATACTGTTACTCCAAGTTGTTGCCCGTACTGGTATAGGTCTATTGTTACGGGCTCCCTGGTGACGTATACGAATGGTCCTACCCTGCGTATTTTCTCTGTATAGTATGTGTATGTGGTTTGGCCTGCCGGTACGACGAATATTTTTGCTCCTGACTCTGCTACTGCTTCTAGTTTTTCTTTGAGTCCTCCGACAGGGCCTATTGATCCGTCTGGCTGTATCATTCCTGTCGCTACTACTGTGTCATTGCATTTATGACCGGTGAGAAGGAGGAGTGTTGCGAGTGTCATCTCCGCGCCTGCACTTGGTCCTCCTATTATTACGCTGGGGCTCTCTATATCATAGTAAAAGTTGTAGTTCCACATTGGTACTCCTGCGTAAAGGCTTGCCACGAATGCTGCCGTTCTGGCGCTTCCCTGTGTGTCGAGCTCTGCTGCGGGACTTGTTGATATATAGACTTTTCCTGTTCCTGGATATTCTATTGTGACTGTTAGGTTTCCTAGCACTCCTTTTCCGCTTGAGGATACCGCCGCTATGTGTACTGTGCAGCTTATTTTCTGTGTTTCTAGTCCTGGTAGCTGTGCATACAGTATCGGTGTTGTAAGCTGGAGAAGTAATATGACTATTAGTAGGTGGGCGAGTCTTTGAGGTTTCATTTCTTTGACCTCCTTTCCTTGTGTTCTTGTTTTGTTCCATGTGTATTGTGGGTGTTGGTTATTTAAAATAATTATTATTTATATTTGAGAATAATTTTTCTTTAATGCACTAAATCGAGAACAATCACGTATAATACCAATAATAATAACAAGGGCCAAGAAACAATACTATCAATGGGGGCCGATGCCTGCCGGGCTATATGCCGAATGCGCTACCCATGGTGAGGAAGTGTCGCGGCTTGCTCACCCCCAAGTAGGCCCCCAAATATTAACCAGCTCCTAGCAAAAGCAGGAGGCACGAACAAAAATGAGCAACTGTGACCGGATTCACTCAGTACTCAAAGAGGTATCAATAGAACAGACACGAGGAGCAAGCTGGAGCATGCTACACACAATAAGAGGAATTATTGAGGAAATCGAGAACGGAGCCAACATCTGCTCGTGCAATAATCTGCCTCAGAAGATAATAGAAACCAATCCAACTATGACTCCCCTACACTGGATCGCCTATGTGATCGAAGAATCCTGCAGGAAAGGAACCGAGCCCGCAAGCATCAAGGACAAGCTACTATCACTACTCGAGTACAGGAAGCAGGCCGGAGAACTACTAAACGAGAACCTAAGGAACCTCCTACTAGGCAAAAAAGCCATTATAACGTTTAGTTACAGTAGCACAGTAGAGCAAGCTCTATTATCACTTCCAACCGGTATGAGGCCAAAAGTCATAGTTCCAATCAGCCTACCGGGCGGTGAGGGAATCGTATTCGCCGAGAGCCTATCGAGAGCCGGCTTCCAAATAGACCCGATACCAGACACAATGATTCATGTCAAGCTGGAACAGGCCGATCTGGCAGTAGTCGGAGCTGACACGGTCACACTAGACGGATGCCTATATAATAAACTAGGCACACGCCTACTAGCATTAGCAAGCAAGGATACAGAGACTCCATTCTACTCGGCCTTCGACGCCACGAAGATCAATCCCTTCAAGACCTGCAATGAAATACCTATACTTATACGATATACCAGTCTCGACGGCTACCGTGTAAGCTATCCGGTATTCGACTCGACACCAATAGAGTATCTAGACGGAATAATAACCGAGAAAGGATCGCTAGAGGCTAATAGGCATAGTCTCAGCCTGCTCTACAGGGAACTGGTAGAAATCCTATCACTATAAGAGCTATGGGTCTAATGCATCAGTATGGGTGGATGACATCATAGCGTATTCATCGCTCAGTATTGGAGTCACTCTTCATCCAAGGATACTAATTACTGGATGAGACAGGAAAAATCCCTTTAGCCTCCCCACAATAAGAGTACTAGAGTCTGGAGGCCCTCGTCCAGGAGTCGTATTAGCTGATCTACTCTTTCTCCGAGATTCTCTATTTGGAGCGTAGCCGCTATTGGGTCCTCTACACCGGGGCTTCTTCCAAGTAGGAGTGCTTGGGCTAGACTGTATAGGTCTCCGCCCATCATATAGTATGCTGTGATTATTGCTAGGGAGAATAGTATTCCTGCTGAGAGATATGATGTTGGGCGGACGGGCTTGTATAGATCCTTTATTGGCGGAGGAGAGAATAGGAATATTATCAGTATCCTTGTTATTAACCATGCTATAAGATAGCCTGTGAACATATAGGCAACGGTCACGCTCGTTGAAGCCTCGCCCGCGAGTGAAACGAACAGTGTCCTAGTTGCAGGGAATATGACTGGAGAGAACAGGAACGAGAATACTATTATGAGGCCTTCACGCAATGCTCCTCCCTGCTTTCCCTCGAACAGTACAAGCTTCTTTTTCCAATCTTCATAATCCTTTCTGAGCTCGTATTCTGAGAGGACCTGATAGCCGGGCTTCATAGCTAAGAATAAGCTGGTTACTGAATCATAGGCTTTGAACAGGACATAGAGGGATAATAGGATTATTATGAGTGATGCTAGGAGCGTGCCTGTCACTGATCTAAGGAATATCCCTATATCTCCTGGAACTGTGGATGCCCAGCTCGCCACTTGTTCTGGAAGGCGTATCACGATAAGATAGACTGGGACTGCTAATATGAGTGACACTCCTAGTATTGTGCCTAGAGGATAAAGGATTGTTTTGAAGTTCTCGATACGGGTAGCGTAGGGGGGATTAAGTCTTCCGACCCTGTAGACGTTGGATAATGCAACAATGACTAGTAGGAGGCCTAGAAGATAGAGGTTAACCTGTTGAGTCGCTACACTGGTTATTACCCATAGAACTGCTAGCACGACTGTGTATATTGGATGGACGAGCTGGAGAACAGCTATACCAAGGATAATGATGCTGAAAAGCCCGGCGAACTCTGCGAGACCATACTTGACGATCAAAGCCCCTATAATCTCCTCTGATACCATCATGGCATAAAACAATGAGATACCGACAAGGATTGGGGCGACTAGACTGTATTTCCTCATAGGCTACTCACCTCTCCCAGTTATCATCGGGGCAGCCAATTTCACCGGATAGACCTTTATGGCTCCTTCAGACATCTCCATGTAATAGACCCTATGTTTCATCTCCAGAATACTGCTCACAATACCGTGCAGTCTGTTCTTTGACTCCTCGTCGACCAGTATAAGGACTATTCCCTTACCTGGGAAAGTCACCTTGAGATGCTTTACTATCTCGAATAATCCATAGGGAGCATTATCTCTTGGAGGAGGAGTTATTGCAATGGCGTCCTGTAACCGGGAGATTCCTTCCTTCCCTCTACCCATAGGTATTTTGACTGGGGATTTGCCGGTAAGGGCTATGTAAGTGATACTGCTTCCCCTAGCCACTAGCTGTTCTCCGAGGATATACGCGGCCCGCAGCAACATCTCGAATGGTGTCTTGTAGGGTTCCCCTGTATTGCTCCTGTTTGACAGTGCAACTGCTATCATTAAGGGTATCTCTGCTTCTCTCCTTAGCTCTTTTACGAATAACCTTCCTAGCCTCGCCGTGGCCTTCCAGTCTATTAGTCTTGGCTCGTCGCCTTGGACAAACTCTCTAATGGTATAAATCTCTATTCCTGGGCCTCTTATGAGCCTCGAGCTCGGACTGATGTAGGGGTCTACGACTGGCTTTAGCTCCGGCATATCATATGCGATCGCCTTACTCGGATATCCCGCAATGTATCTTGAGCCCGACGGAGTTATTCTAGCCTCAGCAGTCACTAGTCCTAGCGGATCCCATATTATTATTTTCGCTCCTCCAAACTCTCTTAGCCCTATTCTTGGAATCACATAGTAGAGTATATTGATCTCTGAACGTGGAGGAAGGACTCCCCCGCCACCACTCAATCCTTTTACTTTCAAGCCCTCGGGAGGAGAGTCGTCTATCGTTGCATAGAATAATCCTACTCTGCTATTGTTTTTAACAGTTAGTTTCACAGGTGTATAGTAGCCCTCGACGGGCTTACCTATGACGCTTCTCTTCACGTGGATCTCGTCCTTGAGCAGTACAAGCGTATACTTTATGTATAGTGATAATACTAGAGGCGAGACTAGAAGCACGGATCCGATAAAGGCCACTATGCCAGAGCCATAGCCGAGGATATAGAATCCTAGGAGTACTGCTCCTAGCAATGATAAATAGTGGGAGAGCCTTGTTGGCTCTATTCGTGTTATCTCGATTCTCTGGCTCAAGGCTCCTACTCCTCATAGGGAGGCGACGGGGTAGGGAGGGATTCTAGGATCGAGTCTATTATTCCCTCCACGGTCGTCTGGGACTCTATGTCTAGGCCTGGCTTGAGGACAATCCTGTGCCTTAGTACTGGCTTTGCGGCTTCCTTCACGTCGTCCGGTAATACATAGCTTCTACCGCTTAGTAGTGCCAGGCTACTGCTTAGTTTTAGGAGAGCTATAGCCGCTCTGGGGCTGGCGCCTAGCCTTACGTGTGGGTGCTTTCGGGTAGCCTGCACGATTCTTACAATATATTCTATTATTGATTCTGCGACATGAACTTTCTTGACCATCTTTGACATCCGGAGAATATCCTCGCCGTCGGCGACCGGCTTCACGGGCCATTCTTCGATAATGTTTATCCGTTTTAGAATTTCTTCCTCTTCTTCAATAGACGGATAGTCTATTAGGATCTTTATGAGGAATCTGTCTATCTGCGCCTCGGGGAGAGGATACACTCCTTCGAACTCTATGGGGTTCATAGTGGCTATTACTATGAATGGTTCTGGTAGCTTGAAGGTCTGCCCTTCTATTGTGACTTGCCTCTCCTGCATTGCCTCGAGGAATGCGCTCTGGGTTCTCGGGCTCGCCCTGTTGATCTCGTCGGCTAATATTATGTTTGCAAATATTGGTCCCGGCCTGAACCTGAACTCGCCTGTACGCTGATCAAATATGAATGTTCCCAGAACATCGGCCGGTAAGAGGTCAGGGGTAAACTGGATCCTCCTGAAGCTGAGGTTCAATGCGCTTGCCAGTGCCTTAGCCATTGTCGTCTTGCTGACCCCTGGTACTCCTTCTAATAATACGTGGCCCTGCGCGATCATGCTTGCCAGGACCACTTTTAGCTCTCTCCTCTTACCGACTATTACTTTACCGACCTCGCTCAGTACTCTCTCTGCCACGCTTCTAGCGAACACAGGGTCTAATCGGACCTCTTCTGCACTTGTTTTAGATGCTTGCCCCAACTCCATACACCTCCATACTATTTCACGGTCTCCGCCGGCCTAACCCTAAGGAGGCTGGCCAGCAACTCCACCGACTCACGTATCCTACGTATCCTCCCTCCCCAAACAGGGAGGAATGCAAGAACGGGATTAACCCCTCCTCTACAGGAGCCCTCCACCTCCCTGTAGAGGGACCCCATAAGCCTCCTGAGATCACTATTGTCCTGGGCCCTCATGAGATCCTCTATCCTCATAGCCTTCAGCTCTTTCCTAGCCCTCTCACACACATATTGGAGTTCACGGTATGATCCAATGAATCCCGGCATCGATGGTAGCCTCCTCTTCTTTCCCTCCTTCTTCCCAGCTATACTCTTCAGCAATGTATCCTCCTTGCGCTTTAGTCTAGAAGCATACGATGTAGAGAGCCAGCTGGCCAAGAGGATCAGTAGTCCCAGGAGTGCCGCTATGAGTCCTGCCAAGTTTGCCTGTGAGAGCCTGTCTAACGCATATCCTTCTATTCTATCGTAGACTTGTCCTAGGTATATTAGGAGGAACGAGGGATGTAGCTTGACCGCCAGCGATTGAGGATTACTACTATAGATATACTCGTCTATTATCACTAGGGTGTTATTGTTCATGTATGGGAGCGTAGCCGTTATTAGATCATAGGATACTTCTAGGTACTCGGTGTTATTCTCTGCTGCCATGTTTATGGCAATAGTAGAATCGGCTACTAGTACTACTCCACCTTTATAGCCTTTACACGAAGCCGCCATAAGATTCCAGTTCGTCCCGCCTTCTGGGCCTGGCCATACTAGGCCAAGTGGATTAACCGGGTAGGTGAGGATGCTTAGCTTTGTGAAGTCCACTACTCCGGGGGTGGATACAAGGGGTCTGTCCTTGAAGTCGGGACTGGATATGAAACTTGTATAACCGGTTGGTAGCCGTATTCCGTTGTAGAAAATGGCTGTCGCATACTCGTTTATTGGAGTGACTTCGTCCGATATGACGAAGTATCGTTCACCGCAGATGTCTTTTTCGAAGTTTTCCGCGAGTAGAATTTCTCCTTTTGTCGGATACTCGTCGAATATCACCAGGTGGACTCTCTTGGATACTGTTAGATCTGTTAGCTTCGTGTAGACGTTTCTCATAGCGTATTCTGATGTGAAGTTGACTGGAGAGATAACTAGATAGATTATGTCCTGGTAATTGTCTAGATCTAAGTCATCTATAGCATCGATTGACGGAACCGTTACTATTTCTAGGCCCTTTTCCTGTAGGTATTCTGCCAATAGACTTGTACCATATGGGCCATCGTTCTCTATGAATGATGCGTTGCCGGGGATAGTGAATTTTAGTACTAGTTGTCTAGGTACTGCTTGTAGACTTGCTAGTAGCCCTATAACTAGTAGTGCGAGTATTAGCCATCTCTTTTTAAGTGCCATGTGAACAACGCCCTCCTAATCTCTCTTATACAGTCTTCTACTACGTACTCGGTGAGGCCTGGATCGGGTATCTCTCCGTATTTGAGTAACTCATATTCTCTTGTTAGATCTTCTAGGAGTACCTTATACTCGTCGGATAGTATGCCTTCTACTCGTTGTAGATATTCTCTTGGAGTCTCCCATTCATACTTGGGGAGGCCTCTAAGGGAGAGGACATATATGAATGCGTGGTAGCACCATTTGACGTTGTCAGCTAGGTTCTCGTATGGGGGTTTGCCCAATAGTATCCTTGGGAGGAACAGTACTTCGTCTAGTTCTCTTCTCTTGTAGAGTAGTGATCCATACATAGCGGCGCTTGCTATTCCTAGGAAGGCTATGATGTATGGTGCTAGGCCCAAGACCTTATCGGTTATACTGGTTCTTGTCTGGTTCGTCTTGTTTTCTCCTGTTGCAGGAATACCCTCTTTTACATCGTTTATTTGTGAGAGGATCTTGTCGAGGTCGATTACTACGCTGTCCGCATTGTTGTTATTGTTTTGGACGAGGTCTGCTGGTACTTCGCCGTAGAGATCCTTATACATTTCTAGTAGATCCTTATACTGTGTCTCCGTGATCTGGCCCTCCTCTAGGAGTTTCTTAGCTTGCTCGAGTGCGTTTAGTGCGGCGGTCTCGTTTCCTGACTGGATTATTTCGACTATTTCTGCTAGGGAGAGCTCTTGTACTTCAGGCAGAGTAGCGTTCTGGGATTGCGCCAGTATTGATAGGAGATAGTAAAGGGGGAGATTGGAGAGCAGAGTTATATGTGGGAAGACCAGGTATAGTTCGTTTACTGTTACTAAGGTTGTCTCGTTCCCTGTTGTATTAGTCTCGTTTGCTGTGTCCTGTGATTGTGTAGTAGTATATGTTATCGATAGACTTTCTCCCCCTGAAAACATGAGGAGATTCTCTAGTAGAGTACTCGAGTAGATTGTTTCTGTTTGTTCCCCTGTACAGTAGTTGAGGACAACCGGCGTTGACGTGTAGATAGTAGGATATAGTATTAGCGCCCTCGCATCTGCATTGTTTAGTGTTCCATACGTTGTTCTGCTTGCAATATCACTACTTAGGTTACACGTTGTCAGCAACCCAGTAATAGATACCCTGGATTGCATTGCTACCGAGAGAGTTTGCTCGTCCAGTGAGCCTACAAAGGGCCTAATACTATTCTCTATATAGTTGTTGATGTCCTGGGCGTTTCCTGCTAGGAGAATGTCTACGAACTGGGAGAGGAGAAGCATGAACCTAGCTAAGTCTGATACTATATCTTTTCTCGTAATGTTTTCTCTAATAGTGAGATTATCGATCACTTGATAGTTAGCAGGGATTCCTGGAACCATCTGTATCTCTATGTCTCCCGTTATAACAGGATCCGTATACGAGAGGTTGTAGCCTTTCAGGGAGACTCTTACCCCTCCTGATAGGGAGACACCGTATATCGTGTAGGAGACCTCGTCGAGATAATATTTCGATTCTAATAGATAGGATAGCGCGAGTAGCTTGGTGAATATAACAGCGCTTTTCTGGTCTAAAACATAGACATAGTCTATGTCTAATTGTGCTTCAAGAAGTTGGGGAGGATGTCTTGGAACATCTACTTGGGAATGCATAATGGGGGCGACTAGGCCTATTAAAACCAGTGCTATTAGCGTAAAACCCGCTATAGGCCTATATGGTTGCAGTGTTCTTCTCCCATTCTAATAGCGGTATAAAAACACAACATATATCTCTATAGTCCATGCACACATCCAGTTTCCAGAGCTATTCTCCTTACTAGTCGTGCAGCGTACCATGATAATACACGTGGCCCGAGGAGTCTTCTTCCGATGTTTACCAGTAGTGGGATATGTATTTTTGCCCCGGCGGCCCTCGGGTGGCCTCCTCCGCCTAGTTTGAGGGCTATTTGTTGGACGTCTATTTTTTTGCTCCTGAGGCTTATGCCTCCGTTGTCCCGGATTATCACCGCTATATCTGCTTGGTATCTTGAGAGGAGGCTGGCACCTATGAAGCTATTGCTCGGGGGGCCTTGTGGCTTAACGGTTGCGGCTACTCTACAGGGGGCCTGGGTAGCGTAGGTGTTCTTGTATGTCTGGTTGAAGTTTTCTAGTTCTAGGTTTACGTATTCGTGGAGTTTTTCCTCTAGCTCCTCGTCCCAGAGAGTGCCTGAGACGAATTTCTCTACTAGCCGGTTGCGCCATGCCTCTTTGCCTTCTTCGTACCTTGTGTCGGCTATCCTGAATAGTCTGGGGGCGAGATAATGGTCCCAGCGCCATAGGTCTGCTGCGCATATTGCTGCTTCTAGCTCCTCCATGTATTTTGAGAACTCTGTATTGTGGAGTTTGGAGCCGTGTCTTAGCACTACTCCGGTCGCGCAGGTAGAGGTGTCGATTATTATGTTGGCTCCGGTGGACTCTGCTTGTTCTACTAGTTCTTTGGGCCATACGTGGTGGTCATACCATTCTATTCTTACTCCTTTATTGTAGAGTTCTTCTAGGATCTTTACTGTCTCGTCGAAGCTTTCCTTGTTGGGTCCTAGGTCTGATATTATTAGGAGGTCTCCTTGCGAGATGTATTCTTTGATTTCGCCTAGTTTCTCGTGTATGTTGTATGGTTCAGCGTATACGATTGTGGCTTCTCTTGGCGATCTCCCTGTTACGAGTAGTGCTCCTGTTGCTGATCCTATTCCGTCTAGATCCGTGTGGGTCACTATGTAGAGGTGGTTTATTGTCATTCGTTCTCCCCGCATATCTCTCTGCAGGCCTTCTCTACTGCTGGTTTCAGCTTGTCATATGTCTGGTCCAGGGTCTCGGGGAGTACTTTTACGCCTCCTATGATAAGTGTATAGTTTGTGTCTCCGCACCATCGCGGGACCACGTGTATATGTATGTGTTCTGCGATTCCTGCCCCCGCGGACTCGCCCATATTTATACCTATGTTGAATCCGTGAGGCCTGTAGACTTCTGTTATCGCCTTCACCACGGCCTTGGCCATAAGGCTCATCTCGTATAACTCTTCCTTATCGAGTAGGAGGATGCTGGACACGTGCCTGTAGGGGACAATCATTGTATGAGCAGTATTGTAGGGATACTTGTTCAGTATAATGTATGCCTTCCTCCCCTTGTATAGTACCAGTGCCTCTCTGAGATCCTCGGAGTTCGGTGCCTCACAGAACACGCATCCCTTCCTCTTACCATGCGTCTCTATATACTTCATCCTCCATGGAGCCCATAGTATATCGTAGTCCAAGCCCACGTGCTTCTCCTTCTCTTTGTCCAAACACCTGCACCGATAAACGACGTTATCCCGCTAGAAGAATATAACCGTAGTATTGACTCCAGCATATGGACACTAGCCCATTACCATTAGAATTATCCGATATAGAAGGTCTCCAAATACCAGGTATGCGATGAATCCAAGGAACATCATGGTTATCAGGGGAATCCCTGGAGAAGCCTTTAATACCTTTCCCGGAGCCTTGAAGAGCTCCTCTGCTAAATCCTCCTCGATGTCTATTCCTTTCGGTAGCCACCACATGAACCTTCTGTCTTCGAGTAGCCTACGTTTCTCAATCCTATGTGAGAATCTAAGCACGTGTCTCGGCCCTACTGCGTGGGCAACGGCGACCGCTCGGTAGATGGCGGCAAGGATAGATGAATAGAGTATTATTGATAGTACCGGTGGCAGGCCTTCTTCGTGGAGAGGTGTAGGTAGTGTTAGTGAGAGAAACGCGACTGCATAGATGTCTGCGCCTCCCATTAATCCTAGCAGATAGGATACAGCGAATACTCCGGTTATAGCGAGGGCCACAATGATGCCTGCTAGATAGAGCCTGGCATCATATAGTGAGATACTGTAGTAGAATCCTATTCCTGCCCCGATGATAGTTAGGGGATACCAGATCTCGGGGTCGATCTCCCTATACCTATAGTCTAGATATCCTAGTATTCCCAGCACGAGGCCCGCGTAAACAATGGCGAGTAGGATGATTGTCTCCACTGGTCTCACCTTTCTAGTGGTATAGGGATAACGCGTAGCCGGCTATGAGTGCCGCTTCTATCTTAAGGTACTGGTGGGGTACGGTTCGTGTATAGGCATAATTATAGAGTGTTAGCATTAGCCATAGGACTGTTAGCTCCTGCCATGGGAGTACTAGGCTGTACATATCGTTTAATATTATGGTTGATGTTGCTAGCGAGATTGTTAGCCATGATGCTGTTATGGAGAGTATGAGGACTAGTATTAGTGTTATTATACTGGTTATTGTCCCCCAGTGGTGCTGGAATAGTTGTTGTCCTATTGTCTCCCTGAGCGATAGTATTATAAGTAGGGTTGATAGTTTCTCGTATCTTCTTCCTCCAGCTAGTAATAGTATGCTTCCAGCTAGTGCTCCTATCGCTGTTATCATCGGGTTTTCCGCTCCTTTCTGGCCCAGGCGTTTTCTGACAGTTGTTTAGATAATGTGGGGTCCGTGTGTCTCTAGTAGTTTCTCTGCCATAGTACCGGCTGTGTATGGACAGTAAAGCCTTGTTTCTGGTGATTCTATTACTTGTTTTTTGGCGAGAACTTGTTTTAGCACGCATGTGAATCCCTTGTATAGGCTGGGGCTTGCTCGTAGTAGTATTTCTTGTTTCTCTAATGCTCTGGATACTTGATTGGTTGTGTACGATTTGTGGAGTGCTATGGCTGGCCTGGGCATTATGTTTGCGATTCCTAGTATTCCTCCGCTGGCTCCTAGCTGGAGGGATTGTAGGAGGAGGTCGTGGCTACCTACCAGGACGTCTAGATCCCTGCTTGCTTCTTCTGCGGCCTGTATGAATTGCTGTACTCTCTTTATATCACTCGTTGTTACTTTTACTCCTGCCAGGTTAGAATGTTCCTCTGCTAGTCTCGTTAGCATTGTGGGTGCTAGTGGGTTTCCTGTATGGCTCGGTATGGTGTAGAGTATGACTTCGCCATCGATACCTGATAACACTTCATCGAAATAATAGTAAAGTGATTCCTGGTCAAGAGGGTAATAGTATGGCTCAACGACTATTACAGCGTCTACTCCCATATCCAAATAGTGACTTGCGAGATCCACTGTCTCGTCTAGCGAGGCAGAAGCGGTACCAGCATATACTTTACCTGTCTTCTTTAATTCTATAACCCGTGAGGTTAATGCTAGCTTTTCTTCTCTATCCAGTAGTGGTCCTTCTCCCGTGGTTGAAACCGTGAAGAGACCATTTACTCCTTCTTCTACTAGGAGCGAGACCAGGTTTTCTAGCGATTCAAAATCGATCCTCTGTTTTTTGAACGGGGTAATCAATGGTACAATTATACCTGTGTGTTTCAACTTCTATGACACCATTGTCATCTACTAGTTTGTCTCGTTAAAATATCATGGTTGTTTAGGGGATCTGCCCGGGTTCTGATATCTAGGTTGTCGTAGGGTAAGAGGGAAGGAGCTATGTTCTCACTTGTTTTGGGAAACACACGCGTATGTATTGGGTGAAGACTAGCGGAACTATGAATACATCAGATCATATGGAGAATCCGTTATATAGTATTATATGTCTTCGGCGAGAAGATTCCTTCTCGCAAAGTATCTGGTTAGTTTCTCGGCCATGCTCCGGGATCTAGTCTTGACGAGTGCTAGGTCTCCGTATTCGATGAGTATTATTCCCGGCTTTCTGAGTATGTTCATTGATGTGTTTACGGCTTCTGTCTTGATTGGGATCACATAGTACCCATGGGGGTCCCGCCTGGATAGTATGTCGCGAATACTTACGCCTTGGGATTCTTCCACGTACATCACTAGGAGCACCTCTGGGATTTCCTTTTTCATATAATTATATATTCATTTAAGGTTATATAGATAGTGTACAATTTGTGAATAGGCTGAGTATTTAAGGTATTAAATATGCGGGGAAAACAAGCATTCTCCGAGAAAAACATTATGGGGGTCAAACGGAGTGATAGTATATCACGTATGTGTCTCCATCATCATATACTTCCTGTGGAGCCACGCCATAGGCATAGGTCCAGCTCCATCCAGGGTTCTCGTCTATATCCGGTCCTCCGACTGCCATATAGCTGGCCCAGACTAGCTCGCTACAATAATAGCTGCTTCCATATACTTGTTTCGAGAGCCAGAAGTAGTCGTATGGTTTACCTAGTTGTGCTAGGGCAAACGATACAGCGTTTAGTCTTACGGTATCGGTTGTTGCTACTCGCAGGACCGCGACGGTATCGTACCTGGATAAGAACTCTGTTAGTGTGCTTAGATGTACTCCCTGGGAGTCGCTTTCTACGACGATCCAGTCTCCAATACTTGAGTCATAATAGGCTATCATTCCAGTGTGAGTCCAGAACCCTGGTATAATCCAGTCGAAGAATCCACTACTGTGGCCTATGACGATGTCTCCTGGACGAACCCCGCTTGGATATGGGTGCCAGTACGTGTCTCCACTGCTAAAGGCCAATGCTGAATACGAGAACACTGGGAAAACAAGTATTGCTACTAGGAGTATTGTCCGCATAAAATTCTTAGCATGTCCCACGATAGGAACACCTCGTTAATGAATATATGTTTCTAATATAAATCCATGCATTATAAACAGCGCCCATACATAAATACAGTCCCCGGGAACCATACAGCTATAAAATACTACTAGCCACGGAGTCTATGGAAAAGAGCCTCAAAAAAGGCACAACCCAACGCGACCACACTCCTATAAACCTTCACAACTCTACGCCTAGGATCCTGCAATA
Organism: Desulfurococcales archaeon; assembly: GCA_015521095.1. The sequence continues at coordinate 35,994 of WAOU01000113.1, forward strand.
ATCTGTAAAACCACTCGAGCATTAATCTACTAACCCACTCCGGAGCAGGCTTCTCCAAGCCAGCCAGCATCTTAAGAGAACCACCAATACCCGCAGCCAATACTACTCCGTTCCTCCTCATATCCTCCCATAAGAGGTCTATCAAGAACTCCTGCTTAGGCGGGCCCAGAGCCACCAAAACTATCCCAGGCCGGTAAGCTCTCACAGCTTCGAGAACCCTCTGAACCTCGGGATCCTCCTTCTCCGGGAATAACCTTACCTTTCCAGGATCAAGATACTCTGCCTGGAGCCTACATCCCCATCCTTTCTCAAGATCATTTATACGTCTGCTCAGTGCATCGTGTAATTCTCTGGAGCCACCCACGAACAAGATCTTGAGACCATTCCTACAAGCGTATTCGACTAACAATGGTGTGAATCTACTCCCTGCGATCTGATCCGGGGCCCAACCATATTTTAGAGCGAGAAGCCTCTTGACCCATGCACTATCAACAGTAGTATCACCCCTATTAAGGACCTTTAGGAATCTCCTATTACGCCGAGCCCAGTACAAGAACTCCATGTTAACCGTATATATCCTATAACCGGTAGTGTTATCACTTGTCAATGACTGGAGGATATCCTCGAACCGGCTAGTCCTAGTTATCTTAATTTTTACACCGCATAGACTAGTCTCGTTCAACTCGATTGGCTCCTCCATACATTATCGACTTATAAGAGTAGTCAGCACTCAAGACCCTCTTCATCCATCTGGATCCCTTCCCTGTACGGGATCCTTGTCTGGTACGCCGAGCTCATCATCCATGCATCTAATATATCGGCGCCGTACCTTTTAGTATTTAAAACGATGTCCTACTACTATTAGAGTGAAGCACCTCTAGATCATGGAATAACTGTATCTCCCCATGAGGACAGTAACTGGTCTACCTCGATGGGGAGAAGAACGGTCTTGTCCATGCCAGGGTGAGCTAGATATGAACGGTATCATTTTACTGATGCAGACCGTCAGCCTAAAGGAGTCCCTCAAGATGGCAGCCAACGATATCGTGTCTGCTCTTCCAAATGTTATCGCTATTATCATTATTCTTCTTGCGGGCTACCTGTTAGGAACCATACTGGGTAACGCTGTGAGTAAGATAGTTGACAGGCTAGTCGAGAAGCCATTATCGAAGACGGAGATTGGAAAGAAATACAAGGAGTATGGGTTCGACTTGTCAGACTTCACAGGTGGCGTGGTTAAGGCATACGCGTTCCTGGTAGCATTGATAATCGCGCTACCATACATGAACTTCACTGGCCAAGCATATGACGTGTTGTCGAGCATCGTCTATTACCTGCCGAAGCTACTGGGCGGAATAGTAGTATTATTCTATGGTCTACTACTCTCGAACCTGTTGGCGAGCTTTATAGGGGCCAGCGTCGAGACCAGTCTCAGCGAGGAATATAAGAGTATCAGCGAGCTACTGAAGAACACTATCCTGATCGGTATGATAGCAGTAGTTGTTACGATCGCGCTCAACATGATGATGATAGGCGGAGACCTAGTATACACTCTCATCCTAGGCTTCGTAATAATAGCGCTAGGAGCTGTGATAACGAACTCGCTCTTCGAGACCCTCGAGAAATACAAGAGCTTCGAGGACTACATCGGATACGGTAAGTTCCTCTTATACGTGATATTCGTAATGGTAGGCCTCTCAGCAATATTCCAGGCATACCCGGGAAGCATAGCAGTACTATCAAGGCTAGCATGGGGAGTGGCCATAGCATTCGCAATAATGCTCATACCACTTGTATTCAGGCTAGTAAAGAAGATGACGAGAGAAAGATAACACTATTCCTTAAACCAGTTTTTCCCTGTTAATCCATTATTTTCTCCACGACATATTCGACGTGGCTCTTTACACTATCTATGACGGGTATACGTGTTCTTATCCGCTGGAAAACTAATGGTAGCTCCGTACAGCCAAGAACCAGTGCTTGTGCGCCCTTGGAGATTAACCCGCTTGCTATACTTGATGCTATCAGGCTCATGCTCTCAGACATGTAGCCGTCGACGATCCTATCGATGATCTCGTCTAGTTTCTTCTGTGCTTGCTCTGAGGGAACTATTACTTCTAGGCCTTTCTCCTCCAAGTAGTCCTGGTATAGCCTGTGCCTGACCGTGCCGGACGTCGCTAGGAGGCCTACGCGTTTAATGCCTAGCTTCTCGATGTCTCTATAGACTGCGTCCAGTATATGTACGAACTCCATGCTCGTAGCCGACGCTACCTTGCTTGCTACTATATGGGGAGTGTTGGCGGCTATCATGAAGAGATCTGCTCCCGCCCTTTCCAGTCTCCGGGCGCTCTCAGCCAGATATTCTGCGAGCTCATCTAGTTTTCCCTCTTTTACAAGTGGGCAGACCTTTGATATTGAGACGCTATCTATGACTAGCTCCGGATATGATCCGGTCCTCTGCTTGTAGGCCTCGTTTATAGCCTTATAATATATTATTGTGGAGTACGGGCTAAGGCCTCCGATCACGCCCAGTCTTTTCGGCAATTTCCAGAAAGCACCTCCCTGGTACCAGGATATTGTCTGAATGGACTATGCGGTATTAAGGCATTGTATTATTAATTGTTCTATTCTAGAAGACGTTATGATATGGTTCCCGAGAAAATATGAAATGAGGGGAATAGTAGGAGTCGTTTAGTGATACATGGGCTATTTTTCTACTGGGCCGATTACTTCTCGTCCTACTAGCTTGTTTATTCTTTCTACTTCTTCGTCTACCATTCTCTGGATTTCACGTATGTGTTCTTCGGTTAGGTGCTTGAATCTTCCCTGCATCTTTAGGTATTCTCTAACTGGCTTCCTTCTCTTTACTGGGACTGTGACATCGAACTCGCCATGATCTAGCTCCCAGTTTATCCACATACCGGTCTCGGTTGCGAGACGTGCTATCTTTATACCGTATCTCGGGTCGAATCTCCATCCTGTTGGACATGGCTGTATTACGTGGATGAAGCTGGGTCCCTCGACTTCGAGGCCTCGTTTGAACTTGTTCAGCATGTCGAGTGGATACGCTGGGTTCGCGGTGGCGACGTACGGTATCCTATGAGCTGCTACTATCTCGGCTATTGGCTTCTTGTTCCGTAGGTTTCCTGGCCATACTTTTCCGGCCGGTGTCGTCGTTGTCCAGGCATATTTCGGTGTGCTACCGCTCCTCTGTATGCCGGTGTTCATGTATGCCTCGTTGTCGTAGAGGACGTACATTACCTTGTGTCCTCTCTCGAGCATGCCGCTGAGGCTCTGGAATCCTATATCGTATGTTCCTCCGTCTCCTCCTAGCACTACTATGTTTATTGGCTTGTTTGGGTCGATGTAGCCTTTTCTCTTGAGTACTTTTATCGCCGCCTCTACTCCGCTTGCCGCTGCTGACGCGTTCTCGAATGCTAGGTGTAGCCATGGTATTCTCCAGCTAGTGTATGGGTATAGAGTTGTTGAGACCTCTACGCATCCAGTCGCCTCTACTAGTATCGTGTTTGGTCCCGCTGCCTTGAGCAGGTGTCTTACTATGGTTCCCGCGGTGCACCCGGCGCAGAGGCCGTGACCGGGGGCGAATAGCTCGGTTCTGGGTATCTGGGGGAGTGTCTTGAAGTATTTGGGCTTCTTCTTTACCTGTGCGCTACTCATAGCTTACACCCCTTACGCCCCAGTATAGTGTCTCTCTCGGGACTCTTCCTCTCTCTAGGACGCGGAAAGAGTAGTCTACTATCTCCGCTACTGTATTCTCTGTCACGGTTCTCTGGCCTATTCCCACTACGACACTCATTATCATTGGAGCGTCTGGGTCGCCGTAGAATGTTGACATGACTTCTAGTGCTACAGGGCCGCTTATCCTTGCACCATAGCTTATTGCTCTATCGGCGACTACTACCAGCTTAGCCCCTCCAAGGGTCTTGACTATGTCCTCGGCTGGGAACGGGCGCCATAGCCTGAGTCTGGCGACTCCTACTTTCTTTCCGTTTTCTCTTAGCTTCTCTATTGCTTCCTTGAATGTTCCGTAGATTCCTCCATAGGTGAGAAGGACTATGTCTGCGTCTTCTAGACAGCATGTCTCTATTACTCCGTATCCTCTCCCAAAGACTTCGCGATACTCCTGGTCAACTTCTTTGACTTTCTTGTAGGCGTTCTGCATCGCTACTACTTGCTGATACTTGAACTCATAGTACCATTTTGGATCCGCGATGGTTCCGAAAGTCATGGGCCTGTCGACGTCTAGCCTGAACCTGTTAAAGTTCTTGGGCGCGAACTCTCTAACAATAGTGTTGTCTTCGGGGACTAGTACTGGCTCGTAGGTGTGGCTCATAATGTATCCGTCGTAGGCTACGATTACGGGGAGCATCACCTCGGGGCTCTCCGCTATCTTGTAGGCCTGGATTATCGAGTCATAGGCTTCCTGGGCGCTTCCAGCTATGAGCGTGACCCAGCTTGCGTCCCTCGCGTTCATGAGATCGCTGTAATCGTTCCATATGCTTATAGGAGCGCTTAGAGCCCTAGTGGCGACGCTCATGACCACAGGCATCCTGAGGCCAGAGGCTATATGGAGTATCTCGTGCATTAGCTCGAGTCCTTGGCTGGCTGTCGCCGTGAACGCTCTTGCGCCTGTAGCGCTGGCCCCTACAGCCGCGCTGAGGGCGCTGTGCTCGCTCTCCACGTGTATCATTTCGGCGTCTAGTTCTCCGTTAGCAATGAACTCTGAGATCTTCTCTACTACCGTTGTCTGTGGAGTTATCGGATAAGCCGATACTACGTCTACGTCTACGTCTTTTACAGCGTATGCTATTGCATAGTTGCTGCTTAGGGGGAGACGCTTCCATTTTACCTCTTTTGTCTTTACCGCCACGTTACTTCACCTCCTCCACGAAATCTATCGCGTTGACGGGGCATTCTTCTACACAGATACCGCATCCCTTGCAGTGGTCATAGTTTATCTTGAGGCTGAACTTGTACTTACGCCCCTTGCTCGTCACATAGGGCTCGTCCTCGAAGTAGAACGCGTCGTCTGGACAGTACACCCAGCAGAGAAGACAGCGTATACACTTGTCCTGGTTTAGCACTGGCCTGAATATACGCCAGTCCCCAGTATATCTCTTCTCGCTACTTCCCGGCTCGAGGATGACTGCTCCCGGGGGGAGCTCGTTCCATGCGGGTAACTTCTCCTCCGCCATCACGGGTTCACCTCGACTATTTTGCCTGCTACTTCCTCGTATGCTCTCTCGACTGCGAGAACGTTTACCTCTCCCAGCCTGCCCGGGAATGTCTCGAGAACGGCCTTCTTCACGCTTTCGAGCTTTACGAGTGGTACGACGTGTACTAGTGCTCCCACCATAGCGGTGTTTACTATGGGAACCTTTAGTACTTCGAGGGCGATCTTGGTCGCGTTCACTGTGTAGACTCTCTCGACCGGCACTCCTAGGTCCTCGGCTATTTCTCTAGGGTTCTTCTTAGTGTTTATCAGGAATATCGTCGAGTCCTTTACTCCTGCGAGGTATAGTTCTTTGGGTAGACTGGGGTCGAGTACAACGACGATATCGGGGTTAAGGATGGGTGCTCTTGTAAGGATCGGCTCGTCGCCTATCCTGGTATACGCTTTCACCGGGGCTCCTCGCCTCTCAGCGCCGAACTCGGGGAATGCCTGGGCGTATTTTCCCTCGTAGATCGCAGCCATTGCGAGGACCATCGATGCTGTTACGGCCCCTTGTCCTCCTCTGCCATGCCATCTTATCTCGTATCTCAATGCTATACGCCCCACACGTGTGGCATCTTTAAGCAGAGCCATGTATCATATACTATTCAAGGACTTGATCTACAATATAAACTAATAAGCATATATGTATCTAGATTTTCATGTGCAACAGACATAGGCTCTGACGAGCAGAGAGCATCACATATTCTGTTCCCGCCACATGGAGCATAATGGAGGGTGCATCGCGGTATGGAGGGTAAACTAGTAAATGTTCTCAGTGAACTAGTGGACGAGATAGTGAGATACTCGAGGCTAGAGGACTCGACCAAGAGAGCAGTCGAGGCTCTCGGAGTAAGGAACGCCCATATTATAGCGTTCGGTAAGGGAGCCATAAGCATGGCCCAGGGAGCATTAGAAGCCCTTAGCCGGGTCGAGGGAGGACTCATAATCGTTCCCGAGTACATGGAGGGAAGAGTAGATGGCCTCGAATTATTGAAGTCGACGCATCCACTGCCGAGCGAGAAGAGCCTGGAGGCCGGTAAGGCAGTCCTAGAATACGCGGATAGCCTAGGGAAAGATGATACTGTCCTGGTACTTGTCAGTGGTGGAGGGAGCGCGCTCGTAGAGTATCCGCTAGAAGGGTTATCGTTGGAAGACCTCGTTGAGACCAATAGGATCCTGCTGAATAGCGGGATGAGTATACTCGAGATCAACACTGTGAGAAAACACCTCTCACGAATAAAGGGCGGTAGGCTCGCAGAAGCCCTTTATCCGGCGAGAACCTATGGACTACATGCTAGCGATGTCCCAGGCGACCGACTAGACCTAATTGCATCTGGCCCAACCGTTCCCGATCCCTCAACCTATCATGATGCCATCTCAATAATCAAGACATACGATGTAGAAGACCAGCTACCAAGAGCAGTTCTGGGGATCCTCGAGAAGGGAGCCCAGGGAGAGCTACCTGAGACTCCCAAGCCAGGAGACAAAGTTTTCGAGAACGTGGTCAACAAACTCACAGCTGCAAACATTGACGTCCTACAGCGCCTCGAAGAAAGCCTGAGGAGTAAGGGATACAATACCCTGGTTTTGACTAGCCGGGTCTCCGGCGAGAGCAGGGACGTCGCCAAGGTGCTTGCATCGATTGCGCTAGAATCCTATATGCGAGGGGTTCCTATTCCTAGTCCAGCCGCGATCATAATCGGTGGAGAGACGAGCGTGACTGTAAGAGGAAGCGGGAGAGGAGGTCGAAACATGGAGCTCGCACTATGGTTTGCCCGGGAAATCGATTACTGGATGGGTGGCGAACTAGAGGATGCAGTGATAGGTATCGTCTCCATGGACACTGATGGTATTGATGGAGTAACAGACGCAGCGGGTGCAATCGCGTATAACGGTCTTCTCCGAAAGGCGAGAAGGCTTGGAATCGATTATGATAGGTTGCTTGGGTCTAATGATAGTTATAGGCTTGCCGGAGAGCTAGAGGTTCTTGTTAAGACTGGGCCTACTGGGAGTAACTTGAATAGTGTTACTGTTGTCTTGATAGGTGTTCCAGGGGAGTAGATGGGGAAGAGGAGTGTTAACCGGGGAGTAAACACTTCCTAGACCTCCCCACAGCCTCGACAAGGAACCTTACAAGCTCCTCTAACTCCCCTACAGCTTCCTCCAAGCTAGAATATCTCTTTGAGGCCCACAGCATATTGTAGCCAGCCACGGA
>WAOU01000114.1 GCA_015521095.1 Desulfurococcales archaeon
GCAGAGGAAGGGCTTACCTCCAAGAATTAGGAACAGGATAAGATACATTAACAGGTTCATAAAGAGGAAGGAGGAAGCCACTATACGGAGGAGAAGAAGGTAAACCTAATAGAGCCACTCTAAATTAATGTAATTTTCCAGCGACAGACATTCTCTCTGTAAATTAGTTTATCTCACAGATTCACTTCGTTATTCTCCAGACAATAAAATTAAGAGATAGACTAGGATTGTCTGTCCTTTCTCTTCGATAATCGTGTCCGTTTAAAGTCCTAAAATATCATGAGTGTGTATTGGGGAAAGCGGAGTGTCACACGGATACCCTGTTAAAACAAGTGAATTGTTGGATGAAAGGAGCCTTAAGCCAGGAGACAGGGTAAGGATTATTCGAGATGACGGGCTTGTGGTTGAAGGAATCCTCATGCCTAGATACGAGGTTATCCGCCGCGACGTTGTAATAGTTAAACTCGACAACGGCTATAATATCGGTATAAGACTAGACAGGATAAAAACTATCGAAAAAGTAGAGGGAACAGCTAAGATAACGAAGCCAGGTAGCCCTGCTCCCTTAATAGAGGATCTTAAGGCTTCGCCGGATAAGAAGGTATTTGTTATAGGTACAGGAGGAACAATAGCTAGCAGGATAGATTATGAGACCGGGGCTGTGAAACCATACATAAATGCGGCCGAATTAATAGAGGCTATCCCTGAGGCGGCACAATATGCGCAGATATACGCCGAGGAGCTTTTCAGTGTATTCAGCGAGGATATAAAACCGTATCACTGGGAGAAAATCGTAGAGCGAGTCGCAAAAGTAATCGAGGAGGGCTACGACGGCATAGTAATCGCTCATGGAACCGACACAATGGGCTACACGGCAGCAGCCCTATCGTTTGCCTTCCACAAGGGCCTACCTATACCCGTAGTACTTGTAGGGGCTCAAAGATCGAGCGACAGGCCCAGTAGCGACTCGGCCTTCAACTTTACCGCCGCAGTACTCACAGCGGTAAATGCTCCTTTTGCCGAAGTGGTAGTCGTAATGCATGGAACTCTCAGTGATTCCTATGCCCTGGCTCACAGAGGTACCAGAGTTAGAAAGATGCATTCAAGCAGGAGAGACGCGTTCCAAAGCATAAACACTCTCCCGCTCGCTAAAATCTGGCCTGAGAATGGGAAAATCGAGGTTCTAGATAACAGATATAGGAAAAGACGGGAAACCAGTCTAGTAGTCGAGAACGGCTTCGACGACAAGGTCGCCTTAATCAAACATTATCCTGGAAGAATAAGTGAGATAATCGATATTCTCGTCGACAAAGGATTCCACGGAATAGTTATTGAGGGAACAGGTTTCGGGCACGTCGACCAGGAAGCAATAAAGAGCATTGAAAGAGCAACACAGGCAGGTATACCCGTCGTAATAGCGACACAGACAGTCTTTGGAAGAGTAAATCTAAACGTATACAGTACAGGTAGAAAAATGTTGAAAGCAGGAGCTATACCCATCGAGGATATGATAGCTGAAACTGCATATGTGAAGCTATCATGGACACTAGCCAGAACAAGAGACCTAGAGGAAGTCCGACGAATCATGATGACCAATCTCTCATGGGAAATAGGCGAGAGACAGTCTCTTAGATACTATCCTACATGGTACCACGATAAACTCTAGGCCTTGGAGGTGCTAGGCAGTGACTAGGAAAATAGATTATGAAAAAATAGGCCTCCTAGTAGGACTTGAAATTCACCAGCAACTAGCTACAAAGCAAAAGCTCTTCTGTCCATGTCCAGCGGAGCTTAGCGAAGAAGAACACGATGAATTCGAGAGGAGGCTTAGACCTACTAGAGGAGAAACAGGCGACATAGATATAGCAGCGTTATTCGAGTGGAGGAAAGGAAAATACTATCATTACGAGGCTCCGACAAAGCATAGTTGTCTAGTAGAGGCCGATGAAGAACCCCCGCACGAGATGAACAAAGAAGCAATAGCTATAGGAGTAGCTATGGGTCTAGCCTTCAAATCTCACATAGTCGATGAAGTACACGTGATGAGGAAAATAGTGATCGATGGAAGTAACACGACTGGATTCCAGAGAACAGCTATAGTTGCGCTCGGAGGCGCTATAAAGGTAGGAGAAAAAGAGGTCCCCATACAGACAATCGCCATTGAGGAAGACGCGGCTAGGAAAATCAAGGACGAGGGCCTCAGAATAAGATACCGGCTAGATAGACTCGGAATACCCCTAATCGAAATAGCGACGGGACCAGTAATAACCTCCCCAGAAGAAGCACGAGAAGTTGCCCTAGCAATAGGCCAGATGCTAAGACTAACCGGCAAAGTGAGAAGAGGTCTAGGAACAATAAGACAGGACTTAAACGTAAGCGTCAAAAACGGAGCAATAACTGAGATAAAAGGAGTGCAAAGACTAGACCTTATACCCAAAGTAATAGAATACGAGGCACTTAGACAAGTAACACTCCTGGAAATAAAAGAAGAATTAATAAAACGGGGACTAAAAAAGGAAGATATTATTTACGAACCCCTAGATCTAACTGAAGTCTTCGCTGATACAAAGAGCAAAGTAATACAGAGAACCATAAAGAAAGGAGGAAGAGTATATGGTCTAAAACTACCCAAAATGAAAGGACTATTAGGAAAAGAAGTTATGCCTGGAAGAAGATTTGGAACAGAGATAGCTGACTATGTACGATTCTGGTCGGGCGTAGGAGGCATATTCCACAGCGACGAATTACCAAAATACGGCATAACACAAGAAGAACTAGACGAAGCCTACGAGGTTCTGAGAGCCAAGAAGGACGAAGACGCCATAGTTATCGTCGCCGCAGAAAAAGAAAAAGCCCTAAAAGCCTTAGAAGCAGTAGTCGAAAGAGCCCGCCTAGCACTAGATGGAGTTCCCCAAGAGACAAGAGGCGCTCTAGAGGACGGCACAACTAGGTTCCTCAGGCCAAGGCCCGGAAGTGCACGAATGTATCCTGAAACAGATACGCCGCCCATACTTGTAGATGACAAGATACTAGAACTAGCAGAGTCAATCAAGCCAGAATCACCCGAGATAAAGATGAAAAGACTAATCGAAGAGTATGGAGTACCGAAAGATCTAGCAAAAGAAGTCCTTAGAGACGTTAGACTAGACCTCATCGAGAAATTAATAATAAAATACAAAGAAAAGGTCCCAGCCAAGACAATAGCATCCATATTCGTAGTCACTCTCAGAGGTCTACGAAACGAAATAGACATAGACTCAATCGAAGACTGGCAAATGGAGACACTAATAGATATGCTAGCAAATAAGCAGATAGCAAAAGAAGCAGTCGAAGAGATTCTAAAATATCTAGGAGAACATCCCGGAGCAGATCCAAGGAAAGCCGCCGAAGAACTCAACCTAACATCGCTATCGAGAGAAGAAGCAGAAAAAATAATCGAAGAAATAGTCAAAGAAAATCTCGATGTTGTGAAAGAACGTGGAATGAAAGCAATGGGACTAATAATGGGCAGAGCAATGTCCAAGCTGAGAGGAAGAATAGATGGAAAAATAGTTGCCTAAATAGTAAGAACAAAAATAAAAGAATACAGTGAGAATTAGCAACAATAACCAATATTCTTATTCCCACCTATTTCATTTACCAGGCGAGCCGATGAAGACTACTCCCGACGCGGAAACGATGAAGTAAAGGCATTTGTCGGAGGCTCCCTTTATGCCTGTTTATGTAACTCTATTTTTAATCCCCAAACTGGGCCCCTAACAAAATGCCGGTTGAGAAGCGTGGAGTCAAAGCTGATATTCGTGACTGGTGGCGTCCTCTCGAGTGTAGGGAAAGGCATCGTCACCAGCAGTATAGGCCTTCTCCTAAAATCTCGAGGATATAGTGTTGGAGCAGTGAAGATAGATCCATATATCAATGTAGACGCCGGTACAATGAACCCCTTCGCTCACGGAGAAGTCTTCGTCACAGAAGACGGTGGAGAAACAGATCTAGACATAGGACACTATGAAAGATTCCTCGATATGAACTTGTCGAAGCGACACAACATAACCACAGGCCAGATATACTTGTCTGTAATCGAAAAAGAGCGTAGAGGAGAATATCTTGGCCAGACAGTCCAGGTTATACCACACGTTACTAACGAAATCAAGAACAGGATCAAAGAACTTGCCCATGAGACAGGAGTTGATTTCCTGATAGTGGAAATCGGAGGAACAGTAGGCGATATAGAGGGACTGCCTTTCCTCGAGGCTATAAGACAGCTAGGCCTTGAACTCGGAGAGAAAAATACGTTCTATATTCATGTAGCACTGGCACCAATACTATCAGTTACAGGAGAGCAGAAGACCAAGCCTGTGCAACACAGTGTCCAGGAGCTCAGGAGAATCGGAATAAATCCTGATGCAATAGTAGTTAGAACAAGCAGACCCCTCGAGCCTGAGCCCCGCAGAAAGATTGCCTTATATGCAAGTCTCCCCGAAAACCGTATCTTCAGTAATCACGACGTAGACACCATATACAGGGTTCCCTTACTGCTCGAAGAACAGGGCATAACGAGGATAATCCTAGAAAAGCTTGGAGTGCCAAATAGGAAACCGGATCTAAATGACTGGATGGATTTTGTCGAAAAGCTGACTCGACCTAGAAAGACGGTCAAGGTCGCCATGATAGGAAAGTACACCAAGCTCCCAGATAGCTATATCAGTATTGTAGAAGCCCTAAAACATGCTGGTGCTCATCTCGGCGTGAGACCAGACCTTGTATGGATCGAATCAACCGACATTGAAACTGGAAAAATAGACCTATCCTTTATAGAGGATATCAATGCTGCCATTATTCTCCCTGGCTTTGGGAAACGCGGGGCAGAGGGCAAGATACGGGCGATAAAGGAGATCAGAGAAAGGAAGATACCCATGCTCGGAGTCTGCTTCGGTATGCAACTTTCAGTAGTAGAGTTTGCCCGGAACGTTGTGGGACTAGAACATGCTAACAGCACAGAGATAAATCCTTCGACCCCTCATCCAGTTGTAGACTATCTACCCGGACAGAAAGAGATAGACAGACTGGGCGGTACAATGAGGCTAGGGGCATCACCGATAAGGCTTGTAGAAGGAACACATGCATGGCATTACTATCGTAAAACGACAATATACGAACGCCACAGGCATAGATACGAGGTAAACCCGAAGTACGTAGAGATCCTAGAAAACCACGGCCTAGTTGTATCGGGATGGAGTCCTGACGGCCTTGTTGAAATAATCGAGCTCCGGCCAAAAGATCATCCATTCTTCGTTGGAACCCAGCCACATACAGAATACAAGAGTAGACCTCTTAGACCCGCACCTCTCTTCATAGGATTACTAGAGGCGGCAGCAAGGATCTCGTAAATAGTTTTGGTCTTTGAAACAGGTAATTTTTCCACTAAATCATTGATGTACTATTGTAGTTGATCTATTTGGTATACTGTCATTATTTCTTCTCTGGATCAGCTATATGGAATATTATCTGGTTAACGTTTAGCTCTACTACTTTCCGGATTCCTCTTGTCCCCGGGACATACTTGGCCTTAACAATATTGACGTTCTCAAGCTTCCTTATTTGACTGCTAATGTTTGCCTTGCTTTGCCCTACTATATGCGAGAGCTCGTCTAAATCGGCTGGTTTTTTAGCTATGTATCGTAGTATTCTGGCTCTTGTCTCGTTGGCTAGGGCGTTGGCTACCATGGCTATGTATCTGGGGCCTATCACGTGGAGTTTACCATCTACTATGTAGATCCCTTCTTTATCGAATGGTGGATTTAGTCCCACGCCGTGCACCCCCTTTCTGGTGTTTGAATAGTCCTTTACATTTTAGTCTATTTGTGAAATATATTATTTAAATGATTATGTGTTTTAACGTTACTTGTTTAATTTGTATTAACTATTGAATTAATTAGATAATAATGAGATATTGTCCACACCACTAATAATCACAACTTCCGTCTATAAAGAATGAATGGTTTCAAAACACATATAATGAAAAAGTTAAGTCATTCAGCTCTTAGGAAATTGTATATAAGAATCATTTGCATCCATTAATGAATATGCTATATTGACGTAAATGGGGAACACACTGATGCCGAGAAACTTATGGAAAATATACACAGGACTTACAAAGTTGGACATAGCAGTATTGAGAACAGTCGAACGTGGAATGACCAGATATGAGTATGTTCCTCTAGAGTATATCGAACGCCGCCTTAAGGGTACTCCCCGGACAATCATGTCGAGCATAGACAAGCTGAATCAAATGAAGTTGATAAAGAGAAGACTAGGCTCAACAGTTGGATATACACTCACGTATTGGGGCCTGGACATTCTATCACTCAATAATCTCGTTCAGAGAGGAGTCATAAGAGTCCTCGGCGACAGGATAGGTGTAGGAAAAGAAGGAAACATCTACATAGCGGAAGACGCTTCAGGAAGCCTAGTTATAGTTAAGTTTCATAGAGAAGGAAGAAGAAGTTTTCAGAAAATCAAAAGATACAGAGGAATAGTTGCAAACTTGCCCAGAAAGTCATGGTTCCAGATAGCAAGGTTGCTAGGGGAACGAGAGTTCAAGATACTAGTGGCATTAAAAGAACATAATGCCCTTGTCCCGGAACCGATAGCATGGAACAGGAATAGTGTCGTCCAAGAATACATACCTGGGATTGAACTATACAGGGTTAGAGAACTCTCAAAGGACGAAGCCGAGAGAATACTCGAAATGATAATAGATACGCTCCGCACAGCATATCAAAAAGTCGGAATTGTACACGGAGACCTAAGCGAGTATAATGTACTGATTAGCGAGGACCTAATACCATACATAATAGACTGGCCACAGTACGTTTACAAGGAAGAAGAAATGGCAGATGAACTCCTCAGAAGAGATGTAACCTATATCCTCTCCTTCTTCAAAAGAAAATATGGTGTCGAGAGAGAACTAGAGGAGACCCTTTCATACATAAGAGGTGAATAAATGACCAAGACACAACCACAAAGATCCAAAGAACTATACATGGGAGTAGATATAGAAGAAGGTAGCCCCCAGAGTTCCACAAGGAGAACGCTATATAATGTTGTAATAGTTGACGCGGAAGGAAAAATAATAGAAAAACAGTCGAAGGCTCCTCTTTCGAGACTAATCAGGCTCGCATGGTATTACAAACCGAGGAAAATAGCCTTCGATAACATAATGGAGATAGCATCAAACAAGAAAGACCTAGCCCGCATACTAGAACTATTCCCCGCCGAATCAGAGATAGTACAAGTCACAATAGGAAAAGACAAACATTACTCTATAAGTCAACTGGCGGCCCCTTACCGTGATATAGTCGGATACGGTAAGTTGACTCCTGGAAAAACAGCATACCTAGTGGCGATACTGGCCTCAAAAGGCTACGGTGCAAGTATAAGAAAAATAGAGAAAAAGACTATGATACTCATAACTAAACATCGTAGCTCTTCAAGCGGCGGATACAGCCAGCAAAGATATCAGAGAAAGGTTAGGGCAGCTGTACTAAACGCTACGATGAGAGTTAAACAAGCCCTTGATGAGGCCGGACTCGAATACGATTTAAAGTACAGGAAAAGTGAAGGAGGATTAGAATCAGCTACTTTCACAGTTTACGCTCCAAGGGAGAGATTAATAGGCATTGTCAGGCCACATAGGGGAGCTGATTATTCAGTTACCATAAAACCCGTGTACAAGACTATCCTCTCAATACCAGAGAGAAGCAGCAAGTACCTGAAACCGATAATTGTAGGGCTCGATCCTGGGATAACGACAGGTATCGCGGTTCTAGACCTTAATGGAAGAGTAGTTTATCTGGATAGCTCGAAGAGTTTTGATAGGGGTAGCCTATTAGAGGCGATACTTGAACACGGAAAACCCGTAATATTAGCAGTCGACGTTCCTGAGCCGCCTGAATCGGTTAGGAAAATAGCAAGCCTAACTGGAGCACTGCTATATACTCCTCCAGGAGAACTCAGTATCGTGGAAAAGAGGGGCCTGGCCCAAAAGGCTCTAAATGGATTACTGCCAGAAGACTCTCATCAAAGAGATGCTCTTGCCGCCGCTTATAAAGCATACTTATCTCTGAGAAACAAGCTAGGACACGTCGAGTCACAGCTTAGAAAGATAGGGATCAGTGTTGATCCATCAACCGTAAAAGAAGCAGTCATCAAAGGAGTAACTGTAGCTGAAGCCCTCGAAATAGCTATTGAAAAGGAACTCGACAAGATCTTGTCTGCTAATATGGAGAAAATAGAGGATAAGAATCATAGAACCAGGATCCAGCAGTCTCAAGAGGATGCCAGGGGTTATCAAAGACTACAGCTTCTTGAGGCCGAGTTAACTTATCTGAGGGAGAGAGTTAAACAGCTCCAAGACGAGAATGAGAGACTGCAGGAGGAGATGGAAAGGAAGCTAGCCTCTTTTAAGTCCTCTGTATATCGTGACAGTTTAGTATCAAAGATGGAGTCGCAGATTACTATTCTATCGAAAGAAATAGAATCACTCAAGGATACTATTAACAACCTAATAAATGAAAAGAGAACAATAGAACGAATACTCTCAAAAGTCTACTCTGGAACATATTTCTTAGCGTACCGGGTAAAGAGCCTAACCCAGAGCAATGCCAAGAATCTAATTAGTAATACTCGATCGCTAATGGGCGAGGTTCTCTATCTTGATAATCCGGTATTCGAAGATGCATTACTCTATACTCTGTCAAGTATCAAACTACTGGGAATAATTGTTAGAGGATCGCCCGATATCGCGATACTGAAGAAAAACGCTAAGAGACTGTCCATTCCTGTCGTTACGGAGGAAGAGTTAGGTATCCGCCCCCTTTATATGACAGATGAATATGTAGTGCTAGATGCTTGGGTTCGCGAGGAGTTGTCTCGGATGAGAAAGAAGCTAGAGGAAGAATATGCGCAGAGGATTAGTCTGGAGAGACTTATATCCGAGTACAGGAAAGAGAGATCCAGAGTGTTAGGTTCTCAAGGGAAAAGAATTGCTCAGTAAAAGATTTGTGTCTAGAAGAGGATTACTTCCCCGTTTATTATTTTATACGTGTATGTAGTGATATTGTCTAAGACCTCGTTAACGATTGCTTCTATCTCGCGTTTCTGATCGCTTGATAAACCGTTGCCCTCCGGTTTTACTTTCACATCGGCAACAAGTGGGTTGTCTATTGGTCTTCCTATCTGGCTCAACAATTTTACATATACTTCCTTGATGCCTGTTACCTCACTGTATATTCTGCGGGCAAGATCGTTAGCAACAACATTATAGATTTTACCTACGTGGTTTACCGGGTTCTTTCCAGCTGCTGCCTCGAGGCTCATCGGTCTTAGAGGAGTTATTAGTCCATTGGCTCTGTTTCCGCGTCCTGTCATTCCATCGTCTCCGTGTTCTGCACTCGTACCTGTCACTGTTAGGTAGACGATGTCTTTTTCTGGTATGTCTCCGGTGTTTATGTATACATTTACAGTGTGTTCTGGTGCTATTTTTGCGGCTAGGTCGAGGACATAGTTCTTGACTTCTTCTTTTACCGAGAGATATTCTTGTCTATCATGCACCAGGCTACTGATTATAGCTGCTGCAATTGTTAGTTCTATTGTTTTTCCTCTGCGTAGACCCATGACTTTGATGTCTTCGCCTACTTGTGGGAGTTTAGACTTGAATCCTGGAGAATTGAGCATGCGCTCTGTCTCAAATACTAGTCGCTCGAGGGTCGAGAACGGAGCGTATCCGCTTCCGAAACTTGTATCGTTGCTCTTAGGCGCTTTGTCTTTTTCCTCGAAGATTCCTACTAGGTCTGCGCTTCCCTTTCCGATCTTGTAGTCTACTATTACGTGTTTTTCTGGGTCTAGGAATCTGAAATTGTT
This sequence comes from Desulfurococcales archaeon, assembly GCA_015521095.1. The sequence goes on from WAOU01000114.1 coordinate 9,922, forward strand.
CTTTATCCATTCTTTTACTGCGGTCACGATTGTTGTTCCTACAGGTATATTCTCTACGCCGTCGTCGGTGCGTACTTGCGTGGTTGCTCTTCCAGACACGATTATGTAGATTGGCTGGAGGACGTCTCCTCCTCCATAACGTGGGCTTGCCTGGCCACCCACTAATAGTACTTTATCGAGGTTATGGTGAAGTATTCTTCCGTATCTCTCGAGGTATAGTTTGCTTAGAGCAATGCTTGCTACCTCCGAGGCGGCGTCGCTAATGTAGTCCGGGTGGCCTAGGCCTTTTCTTTCCACGAGTTCTACTTCTATCTCCTCTACACTCGGCAGGAGATATTCTTCTACCACTATGTTCCGCTTCATCTTCCACACAGCACCCCCCGCTATCGGAGAAGATTATGGGTTTACGATTGATTTATAAAAAATTTCCTAGAGAATTCTATATTGGAATACTAGGACTAAATGTTTAGCTCTATAACGGGCTCTGCTTCTTCCTCTTCTTCTCCAGTTGATACAATCTTCTTTCTTATTTTGAAGAAGTAGACTAGGATGACTGCTACTGCTATAATTATAACTGCTATGATTAGGACCAGGAGTTTAGTGCTGATTAATGGTTGTTCCTCTGTTGTCTGTGTTGTGGGTAGCGTCGGGTTTTGAGTTGTCGTGGTTTGCTCAGTATATACCTTGGTTACTGTCGTGAAGTCTGATGCCTCTTGGGAAGGGGCTAGTAGGAATGCGGATGTAGTTGATAGGGTCTCCAACGCATATTCTATAGTTGTCTGCTTCATGAGTATTCTGTTTAGATCAGACACCGGTGGCTCTATGAGATAGGTCCCGTTGACAAGGGCTAGATAGTGATAACCCATTATTTCAACAAGATTTGTAGTTTTGTTTTGTTTGTAGATAGTGATTGAATCGTTCGCTGGAACGAACACCGTTATGAGGCTAACGGTTTCCGGTTGAGAGGTTCTAGCGGTGTAGGTTATAGCTTTGGATGATATATAGTAGGTATTATTGAGGCTGATTATCCCGTCTACAGATATTAGCGTATAGTTCTCGAGCCCTACCAGGTAGATATTGGTTGTAAGCGTTGCCTTATCTGTATATAGAATAGTTAGAGTGGTAGAGTTTGAAACATAAACTGTTATTCTCTTGTTATCGCTAGGATAATAGATTATCGTGCCGGGATCCGGAGAATTAGGTATAGCAGTCTTCATAAGTTCAAGCTCTCCATTAATCACTGTTCCGATAGTAAGCTGTTCTCCTGTAACATTATAGAAGAAGGGTGGGAGTACAGGTTTCGAAGGTAGCCTAAGCATTGATTCGACGCTATAATACTTTTTCACGACATCTTTTGCTTCACCGCTTAAATAGATACTGAATGGTTTTGATACTGTTTCATTATCAATTACTGCGCTGGAGATGCCGATCGCTAGTAAGGTTTCGTTGGTGAAAAAGCCGTCAGCAGAGCTTATAATTGCAGGAGACTCTGGAGAGAACGTTATTCGTTTTATTAATAAATCATTCATTTTTCCAAGGTCAATACTGGAGACCCCATAATTGAGGACACTTATATTATAATAGTCAAGAATTAGGCTACCATTAGTTAAATCTAGATACATAACTGTAAAATAGCCGTCGATACAGCCTGCTCCTTTAACATCATAGAGAGAGCTAGATATATTGTATACTGTTATTGGCTGCGCGCTGGATTCGAAGTATATCTCTAGCTTATCCGAGTAGCTTGTTGATTGTATTGGAACTATTATCATCTTATTGGGGTGAAAGCACACAGAGGAGGAGGCTTCCGAGGGAACCATATATGTTGCTAAGAGCATCAAACCAGTAATCACGAGTAAATACGTAAGTCTCATCATGTTGGTTCTATGCATGCTAGACTGACACCATATATGCTCTTAGACAAGCGATAAAATAAATTATGAGGTATCATTGTCAAAGCTAACCAATAAGGACAGCGTATATGACTGGCCAGAAGACTACAGTCATTAGCACGGATACGGCTATGTACTCGATTTTCTTCCTCGTGGAGAGGACTCCGACACGTAGCTGTACGAGGGGAAGGAGCAGGAAGGCGACTATGGCAGATCCTAATGATCCCGCTAGCCCCCTGCTAGGCATCGAGAGCTGTTCAAAGCCTCCTATATAGGATAATACTGCTAGGATACTTCCTAGTACGAGCCCTATAATTATTCCAGCGACGATATGAGCATCTATGGAAACTCCAGCAACCATCTAATGCCACCCAGGTTATTATCACTCATATCCGATACTCTAAACTATGTTCTTCAAGATAATAATAACGACGAAATAAATACGCAAGGGATAACCCCATTATTCCTCCACCTAACATTAACCAATTAACGGGGCTATAAGAAAATGGCAAGGAAAAGCATGAACCTACTAGACATACTAGTATGGCTGAAAACAACAGGGCAACAATTGAACAAGGGATTAGTATCAAATATATATTATGAGAAAGAATCCGAGCGTCTAATACTGAAAATCAAGTCAAACCTTGCAAAAGACCTCCTAGTCATTGAGGCTGGGAAAAGAATGCATTTATCGTCAAGAACAGTAACTCCGAGCGACTATAAGCCATATCCACTAGTAGTATTAGCAAGAAAGTATTTGCGAGGAGACAGAATCCAAGACATATCTCCGCAAGGACAAGATAGAATAGTTAAAATCACAGGTAGACGAGGATACTCGATAATTGCAGAATTAATCCCAAGAGGAGTAATAGCGTTGCTCGACGAAAAAGACTCCATCCTTGCACTGACAAAAACCCTTAAGCTACGTGATAGAGTGCTAAAACCTAAGATAAGATATACTCCTCCCCCAATACAAGAGAGTATCATCATAAAACTAGTCGGGTCTAAGATAGAAAATATCCCCGAAGACCTCTTGAACTGTATAAGGTCTGGAAAAGACGCTGTACGAGGACTCATAAGAGGATGTAGAATACCTGGAGAACTCGCTGAGGAGGCACTATATAGATCGGGTATCGATAAACAGAAAGGAGTCGATAGTCTGGAAGAAAAAGATCTACAGGCAATACTAGATGCCCTTATGGGAATTATAGCGGAGTCGTTCAGTGGAAAAGGATGGCTGATAATACAGGAATCTCCTATCGAAGCGGATCCCTTCAAACCACTAAGATATATTGAAGGAGGAGACTTCATTGTAGAAGAGTATTCTTTGTTTGATGAATCCCTGGATATACTATTTGCGCAAGGTGTTAGAGGCACACGTACAAAACCACAAGAAGATACGACAGGGGACAGCGAATACTATAGATTACTAAAAAGTATTGAAGAGGCGGAAAAGAAAGCGAGAGAATACGTATTAGAAGCCGAGAAGAAGAGAAAAATAGCAGAGATAATGGCGAAACACTATCAGGACTTCGAAAAACTCTTTAACATTATAACAAGAAATAAGGAGAAGAAATTCTCTGTAGGAAAAGTAATTGTAACAAAACTAAATGATAAATACGTAATCGAGCTCCCAGGCGATATCACATTCGATTACTATCATGGAGAAACAGTGGATGCTGTTATACTAAGGTTATACAGGGAAGCAGGAGAACTAGAAGCAAAAGCCAAGCGCGCAGAAGAAATAAAAGAAGAGATCTTGTCGCGCATAGATGAGCTTAGAATAAAAGTAAAAGCCAGAGAACTATCCCAGCGAGTCCGGAGAAGGAAACGGTTCTGGTTCGAGAAATATCACTGGACTGCGACGAGAAACGATCTTCTAGCAATAGGCGGTCGAGACGCTAGCCAGAACGAAGCAGTAGTCAAGAAACACTTATCACAAAACGACCTATTCCTTCATGCAAACATTCATGGAGCACCAGCAGTTGTTCTGAAAATCAAGGACAGGACGCCCCACCAAGAAGACATATTCGACGCCGCGGTTCTAACAGCTGCCTATAGTAGGGCATGGAAGGCTGGTGCTGGAAGCATTGATGTATATTGGGTAACCGCGAGTCAAGTATCATTTAGTCCGCCGACAGGAGAATACCTGGCTAAGGGAGGAATAATGGTTTATGGAAAGAAGAATTATCTCCCGAAGCCGGTACCCGTAAAGATAGCAATAGGGATCGCTATCAACGAGGAAGGCGTACCGATAGTCATGAGTGGAAGCGAGGAGACAATCCAAGAAAAAACCTTGGTCTACTCTGTGCTCGTCCCTGGAGATCATGCAAAGAGCGAAATGGCGAAGATACTCAAGAACAAATGGTACGAGGCCTTGGATCAAGAACATAAACATATACCGTATGCAGTTCCAGATGAAGAAATAATGCCTAGAATTCCGGGAAGGTCTAGGATCATAAGAACCAGGAGAGGAAATGATAAAGGGATTATTCTGAAAGACCTTGAGAACTAGCCTATAAGGGGAATGTCGATTGCCAGTAGCTGATCTAGCCCTAGCATGTACAATATTTCCTTCGTAGGAACCCCTGTATCCGGATCCCATCCTCTAAGTAGATAGTACTCTCTTCTCATACGATGGAATTCGTCGGGATCGATTCTCTCTCCTTGCCTAGATCCATCACTAATAGGATCCTCGAAGAGTCTTCGAGGCAAACTGTCTTCCTCTCGCGGAGATAATCCGAGTGCAAGATTCACCAATCGCTCCAAGGTTATCGTCCGCTCTGAAACACTCATGAGATCAGTGGAAGTGTACGAGTATCCTGTGAACACATTTACAGCCTCTAGGATATCGTTAAGTGTTAATTCTTTTCTAGAGAACTTACATACTCCCAATATATCGAACAAGGCAAACATGTTCTCCATAAACCTTACCATGTGGGACTTCCCTTTGTACGTCAAGGGATCGACGTTATCATAGATCCATAGCTTGCCTCCAAGCTCGACCGCATACATACCACTGGTCAGATGATCTCCTCCTCTACTGCTAACGGCGTATCCTAGGCCTAAGCCTTTAAGTCCTCGCGCATCATATGCCGGCAAACCTAGGCCCTTAACATGAATAGCTAGCTCGACGCCTCCAAGCCTCTCAGAGGCAATCCTCTCGCCCTCAGCTAGGGTACTAGCAATAGCGTTATTCCTATAGGCCATATCGACTACAAGTTTAACTATTCCCTCAAGGTCCCCCCAGGTCACACGTCTATACTCGTCTGGAATCTTTTCAAGATCGATGAGACCCTTCTCCTTAGCCTCAAGGAACCAGGATATCGTTGTACCCAGACTAATTCCATCGAACCCAAGCTCATCAGCCAATAGGCTTAGAACGGCTGCATTTTCTGGATCGCAGAACCCTAGGTTTGTTCCTAAACTGTATAATAGTTCGTATTCTGGACCATCGTATTCTCTGATTTTGTTCTCTAAGGGATCTCTTAAATGTATTACTTGACTACATGGCCTGTTACAGCTAATACAGGGATTTCGAGTAACCCTGTTTTTCCGCGCATAGTTCGTATAATTGTCCCGTGCTTTATCCCTGTTGGGGCACCAGGACAGGGTGCTGTTAGTCCAATTACGTGAAGGGAGGACTCCTTGGGTCTCGGTTAGGTTAACGACTATGGGTGTACCATACTCGATGAGTGATTTGCTTGAGGTACTCTTGGGAATAGTCTGTGCCCATTTTACGACTAGTCGCCTCTGTTCCTCGCTATACTCGGGCCTTATTCTCCGGGCCCTCGCTAGTATGGCTTTTATATTCTTTGATCCGAGGACGGCTCCTAAACCTGTTCTCCCAGCCTGTCTACCATCACAGTCTACGAGCGCGATCCTGCTAAGGTTCTCGCCTGCAGGACCTATCATACAAGATGAATACCCAGGATACTTTTTCTGGAGTAGTGTTCGTGCATCACTAGTCTTAAGTCCCCAAAACTCGCCTGCATCATCTATAGACACTCCATCTTCGTCTACTACTATTATGCTGGGGTTCTTTGCTCTTCCAACTATCATAAGGGCGTCGAAGCCTAATTGTCTCAATACTGAGCCTAGTCTGGCTCCCACGCTACTTCGTCCAAGAAGATTAGTCAGAGGGCTTCTCGAGATAATCATTGTCTTACTAGCTGTGCTCAGTCCTGTGCCCACTAGGAGTCCCGGTACGATAACAAAAGGATTTTTCTTTGAGAACGGCGCTATATTATATCCTAGTATTTTATATGCCAAGAAAGCGCCAAGGCCTCTACCACCCAGCAACATTTTGTAGACGAGCTGGGGAATCTCTACAGTCTTACTTGTCTCGGTTGAAGCGTCGACTAGGAGTATCCTGCCTTTCGGCACTTGCATATTTCTCACGCACCATAAGAGTATTATCGTATACAATAGTCTATAAGTTGAACCACTCGCACTCGACTAACGACGAAGTTAATAGATCCTAAATCGTGCCTTAATAAAGTATCTAATAGCAACTTGTATTAAGTATTTGGATTGTTATAGGTAAAATAAACTAAATACATATGCCGTTAATAGGTGACTGTTTTGAGTAGCCAGACGCCTACAAAGTTCGACGTCGTGGTTGTAGGAGCGGGGCCAGCAGGTGCCTCGGCAGCATACTTGCTAGCGAAGGCAGGCTACAAAGTACTTGTCGTCGAGAGAGGCCGAGGAGCAGGCACCAAAGAACTCTTCGGAGGAAAAATATATGCTGAGCCCCTCAGAACCGTTTGGCCAGAGCTCGACAAGGAAGCCCCTATCCATAGATGGGTTACAAGGGAAAGGATCAGTTTCGTGAAGGGCGAACGGGTTACAACTGTAGAATTTAAGCTAGGGCGAAAAGTAGCGTTCACCACTTATCTAACAGAGATGGCAAAGTGGATGGCTAACAAGGCAGTGGAGAGCGGAGCAATACTAGTAGACGAGGTCAGAGTTGACGAGATAATCGTAGAAAATGGTAAAGTCAAAGGAATCAGAAGCGGGCCGGATACGATAGAAGCAGACGTAGTAGTAGACGCCGAGGGAGTAAACCGAATCTTACTAGAAAAACTCGGCCTAGCAGAGAAAATAAAACCGGATCAAGTAGCACTGGGAGTTAAAGAAGTTATCAACGTCGGTAAAAAGGCATTGAATGAAAGACTCCTTCTCGACGAAGGTGAGGGAATGGCATGGTTCATGGTAGGTGATGTCACAGCAGGTATCCCCGGTGGAGGCTTTATGTATACTATGAAAGACACCATAGCACTAGGACTAGTCCTACACATAGGTAAGGCATACGAGGCAGCGAAAACAGGCGAATTAAAACAGACAGTGCCCATGCTCTTAGAAAAACTTAGGACACATCCATTCTTCAGCAAGATCTGGGGAGACGCAGACGTCCTAGAGTACGGCGCTCACATGACTATCGAAGGCGGCCTCCGATATATGCCAAAGAAACTATACATGCCTGGCCTAGTCGTAGTAGGAGACGCCGCAGGACTACTCCTAAACACAGGCTACACGATTAGGGGAGTAGACTACGCGGTCTATAGCGGAAAACTCGCAGCTGAGACAATAATAGAGGCCTTAGAATCAGATGGGCCAACAGAAGAGAACCTTAGAAAATATGAGGAGAAAGTAAGGGCAAGCTTTATGTTCAGAGAACTAGTCAAGCACCGCGGAATAGAGAAAGTAATGGAGGACCCGATGTTCTTCACGAAGCTACCAGCAATGCTGAACATACTGCTCGCAAAGTTATACGAGCAAGACTACGAGGAGCCAACAGTGCTCGAGGCACTGCTCGACTCCGTGAAGGAGAGCGATGTAAGCTTGTCAAAGTTTATGCTCAAACTATTCTCGGTGGTGAGTAAGTTATGAGCGAGGAGAAGGGGCTTAAACCCATAAAAATAGAGGATCTCCTACAGAGAACCGTCTACGACGTAGACGAAGATCCACATATAGAAATAATAGATGAACGAGGTGTGCCAAAAGAGCTGACCATGCTATGTCCCTGTAGCTGTTATACTACTGTAGGCGAGAAGCTACTCTACAGCTACGAAGGATGCCTCGAATGCGGACTCTGCCGAGTACTATCAGAGCCATGGGGACTACGCTGGGAGTATCCTAAGAGCGGAAGAGGAGTCCAGTACAGGTTCACTTAAGGATAGGGGGTGTACACGGTGAGGATAGTAGTCGGAATAAAGTGGGTCCCGAACACCCAGGCAGTCAGGTTCGATCCAAAGACAGGAACACTGATAAGAGCAGGAGTCCCCTCAATAGTCAACCCACACGACTTCCCTGCTATAGAACTTGCACTAAGGCTAAAAGACATGTACGGTGGAGAAGTCATAGCAGTAACAATGGCCCCTCCATCAGCAACCCAAGGACTCGAACACGTCCTAGGAATGGGCGTTGACAAGGGAATCCTACTGACAGACAGAAAGTTCGCAGGCGCAGACACACTGGCAACAAGCTACGTAATAGCAAAAGGCATCGAGAAAATATCAAAAGAAATAGGCCCTGTAGACGTAGCCATATTCGGACACGAGACAATAGACTCCAGCACAGCCCACATCGGTGCACAGGTCGCCAGCTGGCTAGGATGGCCATATGTATACTATGCAAGAGACGCAAAACTAGTCGAAGACGGAAAGCTAAGAGTAGTAAGACAAACAGAGAAGGCAGTCGAAGAATACGATGTAAATCTACCAGCAGTCGTTGCCACCGCAATCAAAGCACTTAAACCAAGACCGGTGAGGCTAAGCTACAAGCTACGAGCTAAGATAGAGAAACCAATAATCGCCTGGAACATAGAAGACCTAGGCCTTGATCCAAGATGTACAGGCCTCAAAGGATCACCCACAGTAGTAGCAAACATTACATGGATGCCAGAAGTACCCCGAAAGAAGATAGTATATACTCCAAAGGATCCAAGAGATGCGGCTAGATGGATCCTAAAGCAATTGTTTAGTGACGAATCAGTAGCCGGCTTCTTAAAGAAAGCCCTATGGGGTGAGGAGTAATGCCCATGAAGGTGAACTGCGAGAAGCTATGTCCGGACTGGCCATGCGAGCAGCCAGACGAGTTCAAAGACATATGGGTAGTTATGGAGACAGACGAGCATGGTATCAGCGAAGCAAGCCTACAGATGCTCACGCCAGCAAAGAAAATACAGTCAAAGAAGCCTGAAGAGAAAATAGTAGCTGTACTAATAGGACACAACGTTAAACAGTATGCCGAGATACCAATTAAACATGGAGCAGACAAGGTAATAGTAGTAGACGATGAGAGACTAAAGACGTATTATCCAAGAGTATATGGCCAAGTAATAGTGGACCTAGCCAAGAAATACAAGCCTGCGGTGATCCTTGTCTCCGCAACCATGAAAGGTCGAGAAATGGGACCATACATTGCGAACACTCTGAGAACAGGTATCACTGCTGACTGTACAGACTTCGATGTCGATGAAAAGACCGGAGACGTCCTCATGATACGACCGCCATTCGCGGCAATAATGCTAGCATATATCAAGACACCGTTTAGAAGACCGCAGATGGGTACTGCAAGACCAAACGTCTTCCCAGTACCACCCTACGACGAGAGCAGGACTGGAGAGATCATCGAAGAGAAACTAGAAACCATAATGGATCCAGGAATGCAACTAGTAAACTACGTCCCAGTCAAAAGAGAAGAAGTCCTTATCGAGAAAGCAGAGATAATTGTATCCGTAGGTAAAGGAATAGGATCCATGGACGGAGTAAAACTCGCAGAAAAACTAGCTTCACTACTAGGCGGAGTAGTGGCAGGATCAAGAAAAGCAGTAGACGCAGGTTTCGTCGATCCAGAAAGACAAGTTGGACAGACAGGTAAGAGCGTGAAACCAGTACTCTACTTCGCAGTAGGAATAAGCGGAGCAGCCCAACACATGCTAGGAGTAAGAGAAGCTGGAAGAATAGTAGCAATAAACATAGATCCAGAAGCCCCAATATTCAAACAGTCAGACTACGGAGTAGTAGGAGACTATAGACCAATACTGGAAGCCTTGATCGAAGAACTAGAACAGCTGAAAGAAAAAGGTCCACAAGCAATAGAAGAACTGTTAAAAGAATAAAGAATCCATGCACCTATTTCTTACATATTTTTCTTTCCAGACTAAGGCATTGTAAACCAGTCAACAGTTTCTTACTCTGATTACTTCACCAGTCTTCCAATCTAATAGACTCAGTAGCTCGCTAAGGAATCTCAGAGTTTCGACGAGGAGATCATCGGGCACGCCTGAAACACCTGCTGCCAAAGCTAAAAGCCTAGTTGTTGTATCCCTGATCATAGTGATCCGGCTATCTCTATGCGGATATAAGTGGAGAACGTTTCCGTCTGAGTCCACTAGGATTGGTAATCCCTTTTCCAGTACTTCGTCTTTTCCTCCGATAGCATGGAATATTTCCCCGCCCAGCGATACTGTTAAGCGGAGAGGTAAAGAGGCTTTTTCGATGTCATAAAGTCCTATAGGGACTAGGTATTTTGCGGAGGCAACGTTTCCCATGTCTACAATGGGGCTAATTCTCGGAAATCTGCCTCTGAGAAGTCTCCTTACAAGGGCTTCACTGCTTGGTCTCGTCTTTGTGGGGTCGATTCCTATTCTCCAGTAGAATTTCCTATACGCTCTGATGATGGGATCATTCTTTAGCTCTTCTACGGTATATTTGTTCTCAATATGTTCGTGGAGCCCTCGTACTATGTCCTCCCAGTTCTTTGGATACTTCGGAGAGGCAGGACCTTCTGCCATCATATAATAGGCCTTTATCCCATATTCAGAGGCATCTTTATCTATACAGACAAACATATCCGTGGATCCTCTATTCATTCTGCCAGACCTCCCAGTATTCTTTGTCTAGGGCACTCTGTCAAATATTAGGATCATGGTCGTGATCCCTCAAAGATGTCAGATAGTCAACAATAGAGCAAGGAATCCTGATAGGAATATTCCGTCGAATACGCCTACGCCTCCTATACTTGCGAAACCTGTCTTTAATCTATCCAGGTCTTTCAATAGTCTAAAAACATCAGCGCCCAACAAGCTTCCTAGGCTCCCCACACTATATGCTAGGAGACCCGGAATAAGGCCTACTCCGAATAGAAAGGATACAACCATAGCTGCTGTCAATGGAGGGATAAGTGCGGGTACTGCGATTCCTACGCCTGGAATAACTCTACTAAACCAAAAGGTGACTATACTGGTAATTAGTACAGCGAC
>WAOU01000115.1 GCA_015521095.1 Desulfurococcales archaeon
CCTGCTGAGCCCATTATAATATTCATGGCCGATAAAACAGAGCCAGGAGCTTTTAACATGCCTCTCTTCAAGATATTCGCAGACCCATTCAACACTGCAGGCCTGGTAATAGACCCCAGGATGCACGGCGGCTTCATCTTCCAGATCCTCGACGTGTTCGAGGGCAAGGTAGTGGAGCTTAAGGCCCCAGAGGAAATGTATGACATACTAGCCCTAATAGGCACACCCGGAAGATATGTAGTCAAAAGAGTCTTCAGGAAGAGCGACCATGAAATAGGAGCAGTAGTAAGCAGCGAGAGACTCAACCTAATAGCCGGTAAATACGTCGGTAAAGACGATCCAGTAGCAATAGTAAGAGCACAAAGCGGCTTCCCGGCGACAGGAGAGGTCCTAGAACCATTCTCGTTCCCACACCTAGTAGCGGGCTGGATGAGAGGAAGCCACCACGGCCCACTAATGCCAGTAGGCCAGAGACACGCCAAGTGCACCAGGTTCGACGGTCCACCTAGGATAATAGCACTAGGATTCCAGGTGAAGAACGGCAGGCTAGTCGGCCCAGCAGACCTGTTCGACGACCCAGCATTCGACGAGGCAAGGAGGACAGCGAACATCATAGCAGACTACCTCCGCCGCCACGGGCCATTCATGCCGCACAGGCTAGGCCCCGAGGAAATGGAGTACACGACACTCCCCGACGTACTAGAGAAGCTCAAGGACAGGTTCGTCAAAACAGACATAGGGTACAAAGCCAAGATACGCCACTCGGAGATGCTGGAGGAGCCCAACGAGTAACAACACCATAACAATTCCTCTCTTTTTAAAACTCTATACCTACAGTTAAACACCAGTCGTATAGGTGGACAACATTGAAACCCATACTTGTAGTAAACTACAAAGCCTACCCGACAAGCCACGGAAAAACAGCGGAATCCATAGCCCGAAAAGCGGCAGAACTATCCTCCACGTACAATGTACGCATAATCCTAGCAGTACCGGCAACCGAAGTCTATAAAATCTCGAGGATCCACCCGGACACCTACATACAGTCAGTAGACCCCGTGCCAGAAGGAGCCCACACAGGCCACATAACCCCTGAAATGGCGGAGGAAGCAGGAGTCAAAGGCATACTGCTAAACCACAGCGAGAAAAAGCTACTGTACCGAGACATCCAGAAAATAATCAACAGAACGAAACTAGAAACACTCGTCTGCGCCGAAACACCCGAAGAAGCAGCGGCAGTATCACTCCTAAAACCCACAATGATAGCCATAGAACCACCCGAACTGATAGGAACAGGCATACCAGTATCCAAAGCCAAACCAGAAATAATAACAAAAACAGTACAACTAGTCAAACAATACAACACGGAAGCAACAATACTAACAGGAGCAGGAATATCAGCGCCTGAAGATGCCGTTAAAGCAATTCAACTAGGAACACAAGGAGTACTAGTCGCATCAGCCATAATGAAAGCGGAAGACCCATTAGGAAAGCTTGAAGACTTTGCGATGAAATTGGCATGTCTTAAATAGTTAGAAGAATCTATTTCTTTTGGCTTTCCTTTAATTTCCATCAGCTCATGTGACTCATTATATGATAGTTTCATTTTTCTACAACGGACTAAAAGCCCACAAATCGAGAGTAGCTTGAATGAAACCCTCAGTTTTTATCACATGACGAAAACAACCTATTAGTTAGAGTTTTGGTGGGCTCGGGGGACTTGAACTCCGGTCTGTCATGCGAGAACACAACCATATTCAAGAAGACCCGTACTAATATGCGTGTTATCCAAACCGTGGATATCTAGGTTGATGTTAACAACCATGCGATATGAATAATTGCTGGATAGAGTGCTCTATCCCTGGTAGTTATAAGATTCTTATTTTAATCCCAGAATACTATCCAATTCCTTCTTAACCTTAAGTAGAGCTTCCTCAGCAAGCCTGCCGACGATCTTCACAACTAATTTCTTCTCTACAGTAAAAATGCTGGAACAGTCTACATAGCTTGGCTCCTTCTTTAAACGGCCAATAGTTAAGTCTGATTGTGTTATCGGTATTCTATACAGGCCAGGAGAGCTGGTTATCTTTGCTACTATTATATCATCGCCTAAATCTACTGCGTTTAATACCAAAACAGGCCTTAGTTTAGAACCTAGTAAGTCCGTAAACGGGAGTTCTAGGACTACAATATCTCCCTGCTTATATTTCGAAGAGTTCTTCGGCATCTTCTCCCTCCCTTAAGAGTCTAAGATAGGAATAGAGTTTCTCCGCATCAGTGCCTTTAACTCCTATTATCTTTATTTTGACCCTCTTACCCTCAAGCTCCGTCAAAGGTTTAAGCGGGATAATCACGCCACCCTTAACAATACCTTCTATCTCAGACATTTCCAAAAACACCAGGTAGTACTATTCTATATCTATAGAGGGTAATCAACTTAGCCTTACACTATCCCCTTATTCTTGATTCTTGGTAGTATTACAGAAGTCGTTGCGGTCTATGGTTGGTGGGCCCGCGGGGA
>WAOU01000116.1 GCA_015521095.1 Desulfurococcales archaeon
AAAGTATCTTCCTTGTCATTATTACCAGCCCCTACTAGTATAGGTGATTTTTAGCCTTAATTATATGAGGAAAGAGCGAATATTATAGCTAGCCCCTTAGCGGGCGTAGATGCTCGGGCGGTACGTATAGTATTTTCTTCTTCCTACCCAGGTATACTTCAACCTCGTACGCTCTTCCACGCTTACCTGTTATTACGCCTGTTAGGCCATGGAATCTCCTGTGGGGCATTCCATAGTGGAACGAAGGATCTATTTTTATAGCTACTCTCTCACCTAACTTATACTGTCTCAGTATAACCGAGAGCTTCGGGATAGCTCCCTTTTCCCTTATTTTTTTGCGGAGCAGTTTCCTTGTCCTGTGCCTGTAGCCTCTTGGCGGCTTTACCATTTTCTCGACACCTCTCTAGGTGTGAGCATTGAAGGGTATTTTAAGAATGCCCTCTTAGTTTGACAGATACTACGTCGAGCTCTACGCATCTAGCGGGGGCTCCTAGGACCTCGCTGAAGCTAGGAGTGGTCCGACCCTCATCTCCGCTAACAAGTTCCTTGATATAGAGGCCTCCTTCAGCGTTTATGAGGCATTCGAAGACGTGGTCCCATATCTTATGGCATTGCATTGAGTATACTTTTCTCCTACGTAGAATGTTGGGTCTCCTGTGGAGTACCCGGCTAGGAGTCTTCTGCATTATGAGTCTATTCGTGAAGAAGGATTCTAGTTCCTTAAGCTTATCATCGTCGATGGGCTCGTCAGAGACTATAAGGGCCTTATAGATCTTCGAGGTTTTCGCCATATCGTCCTTGTATAATTGTACGTCTTTTCTTGAGGCATAGTCCTCGAATCTAAACGATACATAGTTGCTCGACTTATTCGCTTCTTTTTCTAGTTCTCTAAGATGTAGGTGCCGTTTCCGAGGAGTCTTGAACTCAAAGATTGTTGGTCGACCCGATCCAAGCATTCTTGCGTCTACATCTTCTCTGCCTGCTGCGTGTAATACGACTCTCTCCGCCCCGATTGTGCGGAGAACGCTCCATAGTGCTTCTTCTATACTATAGTATTTTGGCCCGGAGGGAGTAGGCCAATAGGCCTGACTTATCATACGGCCGGTTTTCCAATATCGGCCTTTTATCAACAGACTATTTACCTGGAGATAGATTGCACCGGCCGGGTATTCTACGAGGAGTGTTGCTTCTGGGTTATCGAAGTCTACTGTAAGATCCTTGTCGAGGGATTGTATTAGTTTTCCTATTTCTCTCCTGATCTCTGCCTTTATACTTTCTCCGAAGCCTAGCCTAAATTCTAGTTTAAGCTGGTTCTCTTTATTTATTATTGACCCACTAACTTTTGCTCCGACAATAAACCGCTTTATATCATAAGCTTTCAGGATAGGCATGCTCCTTCTGCTTATGTCTTCTATAAAGCTATCTAGTAGTCCTCCACAGATTGTGCATCTTGGATTTTCGCCATTGTCGAAGCCCAGCTTTCTCAATAGGGGTTGAGCGTGTTCGCCTATGTTTTTTGCTATGGTTTCTAGTTGTTCTTTTTTTATCTTCTCGTTTCGTAGCATGTGGTGGAGTTCCATTAATACGACTCTTTTTATGCTTTCTCCTCGTTGCTTGTTTGACCATCCATATCCTAGTTTCGCGAATAATCGTCCTAGACACCTATCGCATAGAGGATACTTCTCTAGTATCTTTATAGCAGTGCTTGTCACGTACAGGTACTCGTTGCTCTGCTTGTTACTCAACTTATGCACCCGTCTTTTCTCGAAACTGTGTCTTTTATGGCCTCCTATGAAGGTATACCTGGGCCTAAGAATATATCTAACTATTAGGTCTCTACTACGGAATAGGAAAAGAGTGTACGGGTGGGACTAGTGCCGGTTAAAAAACCTAGAAAGCCGAGAGGAGGATTAAAATTCTGTCCAAAATGCGGCTCGTTAATGTATCCTAGAACAATAGGGGGTAAGAGACAGTTATTCTGTCCAAGCTGTGGCTACGTTATGGAGATTAGCGAGGAGGAAATGGACGCTTATAAGATAAAGGTTAAGGCCAAGCGGAGTCCCAAGGACAAGATAATAGTTGTAAACGCTTCTCAGCCTCCGCCGGATGCTTTAGTGTTGAAAGGACAAGTGAGATGTCCTAAGTGTGGACATGATGAGGTCATATTTTGGATGATGCAGACTAGGTCTGCAGACGAGCCACCAACACGATTCTATAGGTGTACGAAATGCGGTCACACATGGAGAGAGTATGCTTAGGTAAAGAAGAGCTTCTTGAAGCCTCACTTAACGCTGTAAGAAAGTTGGAGAAGTATCTTATAGAGGCATCTATTCGAACTCCTCCAACAGTTTCTTCGAGGCAGTTGATAGAAGAGTCCCTAGACATAGTCTATGCATTGCGGAACATGCTTGCGTTATTACGTGATGAATGTGGCGAGTAAATAATCGAGGACAACTAATAATATTCAGTGGATAAGACAATTAAGTAAAAGGGTGAGGTGCTTGTTCCGATTCAGATTTACAGATGCTAGGACTTGGAGGTATATGGTTGCAAGCATAGAGAAGATAATCGACGAGGGGGTTTTCGTCGCATCAGCAGAAGGCTTAAGCTTAAGGGCACTAGACACGAGTAGGGTAGCAATGGTTGATCTCTACTATCCACAGGACTCCTTCAAGGAGTATGAAGTAGAAGAAGAGACAGAGTTTGGAGTGAGCTTTCCCCTTCTCAGCAAAGTACTACGTCGAGCAAGAAAAGACGATGAACTCGAACTCAAAATAGAGGGTAGCTACATAGAAATAATCTTCCATGGCAGAGGAACTAGGAGATTCAGGATCCCTCAAATAACGTTAAGCTATGAAAAACTACCCGAGCCTAAGATATCATATACTGTCACGGCGAGACTCCTAGGCTCGACATTTAGGGAAGTGGTGAGAACAATAGAGCCTCTCGCAGACGCAATAGTCTTCGAAGCGGATGAAGGAGGAGACAAGCTCTATGTAAGAGGAGAGGGAGATATAGAAAAAGCCGAGCTCATTCTATCAATGGAGAGAGGAAGCCTTCTAGACCTAGAAGTAGAGTCACCTGATAGATCCATGTATACACTCGAATACTTCTCGGAAATGATCCAGGCAGCGCAGGCAGCAAATATAACAGTGGTCAGATACTCCATGGACGCTCCCATCAGGGTAGACATGGAGTACCAGGAAGGTGGAAGGCTGACCTTCTATGTATCGCCGAGAATCGAGTAGCAAGGAATACATAGACCCATCACGCTTCAAAGAACTCAAAACACTAGTATCAGCACTATACTCCCTCTACTACAAGAGCACGCCGAATATCGAAGAGCCAGAAAATATTATGAGGAGAGAATTCGCATTCCAGTTTTTCGACATGGATTCATATGCTAGGCATCTATCCTTCGATACCTACGAGGAACTTCTAGAGTTTTTAGCAGAGAAGAATCCACGCCACGCATACTATTCTATCGCAGAATACGAGCTACCTGAAGCAAAGAGTATGGAGGAGAAAAACTGGCTGGGCTCAGACTTATTGTTTGACTTAGACCTAGACCACCTAGAATACTGTAAAGATAAGAGAGTAGAAGGCGACAAAGGATATGTTCTCGACGATTCGTGTTATCAAGAAGGCTACAGGTTAATGCTAAGACTCAAGTCCATGATAAAACGCGACTTATCGCCAGAAGAGATAATAATCTACTTTACAGGACATAGGGGCTTCCATATGCGCGTAATCTGCGAAGAATGTAGGGGTCTGGGCAAAACGGCTAGACGAGAGCTTGCACTGTACTTTGCCGGCCAGGAGGTCGATCCACATCTAATTTTCCCCTCTGTACAAGTCGTGAAGAGAGGACGAAGAAAAACAAGGCTAGTCCCTGCACTTCCAGAAGAAACGGATCCGGGCTGGAGGGGATGGATAGCACAATACATCTATGACAGAAAAGGGAAATCGCTGGTGGACGTTTTCGGAGAATCATGGGAGTACGAGGTTCTAAAGATAATTAGCGAGATTTCAGTTCCAATAGATGTCATGGTTACACAAGATCCTAGCCGTCTTACCCGGATTATAGGTAGTCTACACGGTAAAGGACACTTACTAGTGACGGATGTATCTTCGGGGCTCAGACTACATTATTCTAGGCTTTCACCATTTAAGGGATGGGTCCGCGTAGAATACCTACAGGACGTCGAGAATATTACATTCATGGGTATAGAGCTGTCTGGACAGGAGAAAAGTAGGGCCGAGATACCCGCATCAATCGCCCTCCACTTAGCTGAGAAAGGAATAGTTAGGCTCCTAGGAGGCGAAATATATGTCTGAAAGGATACCTGCTGGAGGACCCTATAAGGCGGCGGCAGGGCTCCATGAGCCATTAAGCCTAGAACATCTAATGGAGGCACGTAGGGCCGCCAGCATATACTGTGGAAGCCAGGATGAATACTGTTGCCAGTTCCTACGCCACCTAAAGAAAGCGTCGATACTTATTGCGAAGGCCCGGATAAAGGATCTTGCAGAGAATACGAGTTATACTGGAATCGACTCAGGCATCCTGAAACTATATAATAGGCTTGTAGAATTCTATGCAGACTATATTTCCGCCAGTCTCCTCTCATACGGAGAGAACCCAGTTATGCATTTGAGAACCAGTATCGAGCTAGACGGAGTAAAGTTAGAGAAGGGAGAATATGTCGAAATGGATCCAGGAAAGGCGGCGGCACTATACGTAGCCGGTATAGCAGAGCCTGTAGAAACGACATTTATTAAAATAGGTACAGCATGTATAGGGGAAGAGGAGGAGAGGAGAAAATGAGGTTTCCGAAAAGAATAAGGACGTACTGTCCGCGGTGCAACACCCACACAGTACACACAGTACAGGTATACAAGCACGGTAAGAGGAGGACCATGTCAGAGGGTCAAAGACGCTATATGAGGAAACAGGAAGGATACGGTAGCAAGAGAAGACCAGAGCAGAAGAGATACGCTAAGGTGACTAAGAAAGTAGTCCTTAGAATACAGTGTACACAGTGCGGTTACAGAAGACACATCTTAAGAGTAAGATTAAAGAAGATAGAGCTCGTAGATGTCACGAGGTGATGAGGGCCATGGCACAGTTCTTCATTGCAAAGAAGCGGAAAATACTCGTGCCCAAGCCCAGGAGCAGGTTCCTACTAGTCGTATGTCCAAACTGTGGCAACAAGCAAGTAGTATTCAGCCACGCCACGTTCCCCGTAAGATGCTCGTCATGCGGTACACTACTAGTAAGACCCACAGGAGGAAAAGCCCAGATCCTAGGCAAAATAGAGAAAATCCTAGGCTAGTCAATCACTCTTAATTTTAATCTCTATATCATCTACTCCTTAACAAATGTGATTGTAACAGAGATAGTCATATTTCTAGACAACGTATATAAATATCCTCCCAGTCTCCTATCCCCACCAGTGGTGTTATAATATATGGGGGATCCCATAGCAACAGCCTTCAGAAAAATAATAGAGGAAATATACTGGGTCGATGACTTGAAAGAAGCAGAGGAAATCCTAGAGAAATATCTTAAAAATATGGACGAGGATCTTAGGGAAGTTCTACTAGAGAGAAGGAGAGAAATATGCAACGGTAACGACGCAGTAATCAACTTAATAAAGCTAGACGCACTCGCTGAGGCTGCCGAAGAAGACCAAGTTAGAGACGCGCTCACTCTAAGGAGTATGATAGACACTCTCTTCTTGTCTCAATGTACTCAGAAATGGTCAGAGCTTGACCCGAAGCAGAAGGCTTGGATACTGGCACCACTCTACAGGGCATCGTATGGATTAGAGCTGGCAATGAAGAAATGGCCTGAATCGGTTGATTCTGTCCACTTAGAAAATGTAGAGAAGAACCTAAACATTGCATTTGAAAGGGCTAGGAGTATATCTGTTATAAAAGAATTAACAGAGTTCCTAGACAAGAAAGCAAAAGAAATATTCGGTGAGCTCGGATTAAGCGACCAAGATCTCGAGTCAAACTAAACCCCCTAACTAGCACTTTTACGGTTATCTTGTTTACCTTGGATAAATTTACAGGGGCAATGATGACTGGTGGGCTTTACGGACTTTACATGTGACGAGTGCGGTCGTAGCTGAGCCCTCAAAGAAGCCTACTAGTATACGGGCCTTCAAAGCGTGTTCAATGTGGAACTTCCTTCAAGGAGGCCTTGTATGCTAACCGATTCGTCGTAATATGCAGGATAACGACCAGAGGGGCTAGGACAACGGCTGTTACCAAATTGTAACTATAACCACCTATATACAGGACAATAAGTGCTCCAACGTAAAAGTCCAATTGATCCAAAAGCGGTGCGGGCTCTCCACGCTCTATACCGAGTCTCCTCTTGATAAAGGATCCTACAAGGTCCCCAATCATTGCACCTATTCCAGCCAGTAGTCCTGCGCGAGCGAACCAATACAAGTTGTTATATAATACTCCCTCAATGATACCTACTAGAAATCCTGTTAGCATTCCGGTAACAAATCCTTCCAGAGTTTTTCCCTCTCCGAGAATTCGTCTACCATCGATCCATTTACGGCCCATATCAAGTGGTGTTCCTCTACCATATATCCGCCTAGCAACAACTGGAGCACCATTAGCGGCGAGAGCTGGCAGTATTAAGAGGAGTAGGTTTATTAGATCTTCTGCTAGAGCCATCTTAGATCCTTACCTCTTATCTCATACATCAATGTCTTCCGGTGGGGTCTAAGAGACTCTGCTAAGAATTTATCGTTAATCTTAGAGGTTCTGATAACTATGTGCGCCCACGGTATGATATAGGGGGCTCCGCTTGGGAGAAGTCCTTCACCGGATACCTGGGCTGTATATAGTCCACCTGTACTTCTGGCGACAGAAGATAGGTACATCAGTATTTTTCCGCTCTCTATTCCGGGCTCTGATCTATAGTGCCAGTTTACACTATCTATTATAACGAACCTACCGCGAAGCGAGTTAGATGTAACGAGTCTTACTAATTCGTCAAGCGTATGAGCTACGTGATATTCGGTGTGCTGGATCTTCCTCAGGAAGAGAGTTGTTCCGGGCTCTGTAGCGATTAGAACAGGATCTAGGTTCTTTGATTTAGCCACTAGATAAGCATAATAGGCTAGATGAGTCTTACCTGTACCTGCCCTGCCATAGACTAATGTAAATGTTCTTCTCTTAATCCAGCCTGATGGTATATCCATTGTTTCGCTATGGTTCAAGTTCTCTGCACCGTTTTCCTGGCCAAGATTATTGGTACGTTCTCATCTTAACGTCAAAATAGGAAGCCGGGGATCCTCTTTCTGGGGAAAAAGTAATGATATAGATATTGTTATCATAGTACTAGCTAGAATAATGGCGGTCTCCTTGAAGGCCTTCTCATGGTTCGTGTTAATCTCCTTATTTCGGCATCCTGCATGCTATCGAGCATGCTTGCCTTGTTTCTTAAAGCTTCGT
>WAOU01000117.1 GCA_015521095.1 Desulfurococcales archaeon
AGACCTTCCACTACATCCACGAAAATAGGTACGGCTTCATGAACTACGAGGAAGAAGTAGTCATAGTCGTAGCACGGCTAGACGCAATAGGAGTCACCGTCAAGCCAAGGTTCCCACGTAGAAAACGCTATGAGCCACACCACGTCAAACCGCAAACACAGCGCCTCGTATATTTCGAGGACGGATGGAAGCTATCCAATATCTATAGAACAGAAGACCTAGATCCTGGATCACTCATCAAGGGCCCAGCAATAATAGAGGCTCCCGACTCCACAATTGTTGTTCCAGAAAGATATGAGGCACTCCTAGACAATCTAGGCGCATTTCATATCTCGGAGGTGTAGAAAATGGTGGACAAGATAACAGTAGAGGTTATCAAGAACGCAGCAATATACACAAGCGAAGAAATGGGAATAGTCCTGAGAAACACTGCATACAGTCCCAATATAAAGGACAGACTCGACCATAGCTGCGCAATACTAGCTCCCACAGGAGAAATAGTGGCCCAAGCAGAGCATATCCCTGTCCACCTCGGTAGCATGAGCATAGGCGTTGTCAATACAGTCAGAATGCTAAAGAAACTAGGCAAGAACCTAAACCCAGGAGACATAGTCATTGTAAATGACCCATACATAGCAGGCACACACCTAAACGATATCCTAGCAATGAAACCCGTATACTATGACGGAAGACTCATCGCAATAGTAGCGAACAAAGCACACCACGTAGACGTAGGCGGAAGCGTCCCAGGAAGCATAGGTGGAAAAGTAACAGAGCTCCTCCAAGAAGGAACCATCATACCCCCCGTAAAGATAGTCAAGGACGGTAGACTAGATACAGAGATTCTACGTCTCATAGAATCAAACGTCAGAACCCCAAGGTACTTCGAGGGGGATCTACGAGCACAAATAGCCAGTCTAAACGTCGGTGAGAAACGAATACTCGAGCTCGCCAAGAAATATGGATCCTTTGCACTTTTAGAGGCATGGAGCGAAATCCTAGATTACACTGAGAGATACACCAGGAGACTCCTAGAAGACCTAGGAATACAGGGATCCTTCTATGCAAGAGACTATCTCGAACTAGATGATAAACTAGTCAACATAGATGTAACAATCACCTTCGAGAAAGACAAGCTAATAGTAGACTTTGCGGGTACCCATCCCCAAGTCGACTACCCCATAAACGCCGTATATGGAGTAACAGTTGCTGCAACGGCATTTGCTCTAAAAAGCGTGCTCGACCCGGAGATGCCGATGAATCAGGGATTCCTACGAGTAGTCGAAATAAAGGCTCCCGAGGGAAGCCTAGTCAATCCTGTAAAGCCAGCACCAGTCAGCGGTGGAAACGTAGAGACGAGCCAAAGAATAGCAGACGTTGTATTGAGGGCACTAGCAGAAGCTCTTCCCGATAAAGTACCCGCGGCATCATGCGGTAGCATGAACAATATCATGATAGGCGGTATTACCAGGGATGGCCGGACATGGGCGTTCTATGAAACCATAGGATGTGGCACTGGCGGTAGGCCATGTTGCGACGGAGTGGACGCCGTTCACACCAATATGACGAATACACTCAATACTCCTATAGAGATACTTGAAGCCGAGTATCCTATACTATTTACAAGATACGAGATACGACCATCCAGTGGAGGACAAGGAAAGTACCGGGGAGGAAATGGAATAATTAGAGGCATAAGAATACTCTCCGACAAGACCACCGTCTCAATTGTAGGAGAGCGATGTAGAACCCGTCCATGGGGACTCAGAGGAGGCATGCCTGGACAACCAGCCATATACATGGTACGATACAAAGACGGTAGAACTAAGATACTACCAAGCAAGGCCACGATACAGCTGAATGAAGGAGACGAGATCATAATTATGACTGCGGGAGGAGGAGGTTATGGAGACCCCTGTGAACGTGAACAAAATCTGATTGAGAAGGACTTGGAAGAGGGCCGTATAGATGAAGAGTGGATGAAGACTCTAAGATCCAACTGCGTAGACCAAGGACAAAACACTTATCTGGAATCTAGTTGAACAATTGCCTAATTACACATAAGATATTCAACGATATTGGCGGAACTTTTTCCTCATAAAGATGGTATTCTTCTCCAAATATCGATCGTGCCTCTGGCTCCTCAACATAAATGATGAACAATAATCCTGCAGTAATAATCCATCCAGAAAACAAAACTCCGAGTAGGCCCGCGACTATTAGGCTAGTTCCTACGCTTACCAAAATCAAGCCGAACTGCCCTGGGTGACGCATACATGAGTATACCCCTGTTTTGACAAGGCGGTCTGGCTGGGTAAATCTTTTCGAGGGATGTGAGTGTCCATATTTTCTCAGAGCCCGCCCTGCCACGACATTAAGTGCTATGCCATAGAAAACAAGGGCCATACCAATTACTCTACACGTTACTATATAGGCCGTTGGGAAATTGAGTAGGCTTGCTTCGTATAGATAAGATCCTAGCGTCGCTGGTATGACTATGAGCAATATCCAGTATAACGACCTCAGAGCATATTTTGACTCCACAGCGTAACACCTGAAGAATAAGACATAAGGAAGATAATGGATGCTTAACCTGTTATGTTCTCAGTATACCGCTCATACTGTTATTTTGGAGATTACTGGGACAATGCTTCTGCAAGCTCGATAAGAGTCCTCTTTGGAGTCTTAGACTTCATCACGACACTAGCTACTAGTACGCCTTTCGCGCCGAGTTCTACAGCCTTGACTGCGTCTTCAGGGCCGGAGATACCGGCTCCAGCGAGTACTGGTATATCCGAATCTATACGGTGGACTGCGTCGACTGCCTTTGTTATGACTTCCGGCTTTGCCCTGGAAACTGGGATGCCTGTTCCTATTAGCTCTGGTGGCTCTACAGCGATCATATTGGGTTTTAAATGCGTCAGTGCAGCTGCCTCTTGTGGTGTGTCAGCGCATACTAGGATCTCTTTTCCTATTTCGCGTATAGTTTTTATAGCGTAGTCTATGTGTCTTATGGTCATTTTGTGTTCGCTGTGGTTTAGGAGTGTTCCCTTAACTGGGAGATGCTCTAGTGCTCGGGCTGGGAGATAGCCTGTTCTACTACCATATTCCACAGGGTCTACATGCTGTAGATAGAGATCCTCATGTATGCTTGATAATATATATACTAGTGGAGATGGAACCGCCAATATTACTCGTAAATTATTGTATAGTGTTACTGCTTTTGATGCTGCTTCTGCAATCTTTACAGCTGTGTCCGTGAAGGCGGTCTTGTATGCTTTGAAGTTTATGGCTAGAATTCTCATCGCTATATCCACCTCTATATACTATTATTGTGCATTATCGGTGTTATTCAATCTTATTAGGCGATTTGTTCATGGTTCTAGGACATGGATGCTGTTATCCTGGAATTAGGTATTAGGTGTTCTAGAATGACTCGAAGAAGAGGAAAAATAATTGGGTTTTGAGTTGGGGGAAGTGGCATTTCTTGAGTAATATGGGCTAGGCTATATTAAGGGAACCGCAATTACGCCTGCTACCAATATTACGTACCTTAGGATGAACGCTCCTATCAGTACCATCCATCCTGCTATTGCCGATGCGATGATAACTTCTTGTCTCTCGTCTTTTATCCTGAGTGTATAGCCCCATAGTATTAGTATGGGTATGACTAGCCCTATCAGGACGACTCCGATCCAAAATAGTGGAGCTAGGCCTCCACTTATCAGTAGTAGTGCTGATTCCCTCGTGCCTGGAAGTCCCCAGAGTGCTATGTTTAGGTATACGAATATTATGAAGAGTTCTCCTAGCATCACGTATAAGTCGAATCTCTGTAGTTGCAGTCTTACTCGTGCGGCAATGTCCCTGAACTCGGGGTATACTCTTAGAAGTATTGGTGCTACTACTGCACAATAGAAGCATAAAGCGCTACTCGTTGCTGAGGCGACGAATAGTATTGGTAGTATCGGGGTGTTCCAGAACTGGATTCCTTTCGCGGCTCCTAGTAGGAATCCAGTGTAGGCTGCTGTTGCTAGTCCTAGGATCGACGCTATTCCTCCTAGTATGGTTATTTGTTTTCTCGTGAATTTTCCTCCAACGACCTTGAACCATGGTAGGAATGGTATCGTGTATAGGCCTGTGAATATCGTGAACAGTACTATTATGTAGGTGCCCATGGTCATCCATGATCCAAGGTTGAGTCGTGGGCTGATGAACATCTCTATTGCGTGTGATGGAAGTCCTAGGTCTAGTATAAGTAGGAATATGCCGACTACAATGCCTATGAATGCTGATAGTCCTCCTATTAGGTTAAGCATCTTGTTCTTTTCTTTTACCCAGTAGTAGTATGCTACTGGTACTATTACTCCGGCTAGGCCTCCTAGGAAAAGGTATCCTGCGATGATTGTCTCCCACCATTCTTGCCTAACGAATAGTATGTCTGCCATCTTCTATCACCTCCTTGGAGGAATCACGTATACCCGTGGTTTGGTTCCCATCTCTGGCGCTAGTGGTACTGCTTCTAGTGATAACTTGTAGGCTTCGCTGTTTGGATCGTCGAGATCTCCGAATACAATGGAGTCTGTTGGGCAGGAGGAGGCGCATGCTGGCTCGAGGCCTTTAGTGATCCTGTGGTAGCACATTGTACACTTGTCTGGTCCCCCGAGGGCCTCGTTCACGTATCTAGCATTGTATGGGCAGGCAACTATACAGTATTTACACCCTATACATAGATCGTAGTCTATTAGGACAGCTCCCTCTTCCGTCTTATAGCTGGCTCCTGTCGGGCATACATGTACACATGGAGCATTATCACAGTGCATACAGGTGTGATGATGATTAATTCTAACAGTTGATGGGAACTTTCCTTTTTCTATCACTAGAATGTCTCTTCTTCCGCCTAGTGGTACCTCGGCATCTTCCTTGAGTTGTTGTAGCACTAGGCTGTTTTCTTCGCTACATGCTGCTACGCAGGCTCCGCAGCCTATACAGGTGTCTAGGTTTATGACGAATCCATACCTAGCCATACTTCCTCACCTCTACGATTATGTCTAGGTCTCGTGAAGAGGCTGATGGGTCATTGTAGTCTAGTTCGATCGATTTAACGGCCCCGTCTCCTCCTAGGGGGCCGAAACCATAGCTGGCCATAAATCTTGAGAGCTGTCCTGTACCATGTGGAACTACGATGACGTCTGGTCTTACGCCCTCTGTTATGTGTACTTTTGCGAGAACCTTGAATTCGGGAGTGTGGATCGTGTATTCTGGGTCGAAGCTACGCTTGTATGATATTATGACTTTGTCTCCTTCTTTGAGCCCTAGCTTGCTGGCTGTGTCTGGGTGTATCCATACTTTGTCTGCATGGTGTTTAGCGAGGAAGTATCTGAGCCAGTCATTGTTGACTGTCTTGGAGTGTCTGTTCATGGCGAATACTGTGGATACCATTACTAGCTCGTTGTCTGCTAGACTGGTCTCATCATAGGTGAAGCCTGGGTTCCATTTTGGTAGTGGATCATATCCGTATTCGGCGAGCTCTGTTGGCAGAATTTCTATTCTGCCGGAGGGCGTCTTTAGACTGGTTAGATCCTTAGGTTTCCATTCTATACTGATTACTTTCTCTCTTCTTAGATCGTCAAGTGTTATGTTTGCGCCCGTTTTATCATTGTACTTTTCGATCATCTTCTCTAGTTTTTCTTGTCCGCTAATGAGGAAGTACTCGGAGAAGTACTCGTTTTCTAGCTCTGTCTTTGATATTCCGAGTTTTTCTCCGATTTTGTATGCTAGTTGTTTTACTATCCAGGATTCGCTTTTCGCATCGGGATATAGGGGCTCTATCCCGTCTACCCAGTTTATTCTTGTTGTTATATCGAAGCTCTTTGAGAACCCAATATTGGCTCCTCCCTCGAGGAAGAATTTCTCGGGGAGCACGATGTTTGCCAGGGCTGCCATCTCATCGGGGTATATGTTTACGTTTACTACTATTCCATTGTTATCGTATATTACGTGATTGATTGCCCTCTCTATTAGGTCGTAGTCCAAGAATGCTTGTAGTCCCTGGCCCCATACTATTACTACTTTTACCGGGTAGGGATAGTCGTTTAGAATGTTATACCATACCTTCTGATAGGCTCCTTCCTTGGTGTTTTTCTTATACAGTGGGAACCTCTCTCTTTCATCTATAGTCTTACCCTGGTATTCCTCTGGTATCGGATATAGGTCGGCGAAAGTCTTCTTCGGAGTCTTACTGATCGCCTTTGATACGAATTTCGCGTTCCTGTTATATAGCCATCCTCCTGGCCTCTCGATGTTTCCTGTGAGTGCCATTAGTATACCTACGGCTTTGTATGCTTCTACGCCTTGTCCCCTGTTTGGTCCCGTTCCTCCGCTACGTTTCCAGTGCGGTATGCTTGCGGGCTTAGTGGTTGCGAATTCGACTGCTATTTCTTTAATCTTATCGGCTGGCACTCCGCTAACGGATTCTGCCCATTCCGGCGTGTATTCTTGTATCCTTTCTTTTAAGATTTTAAATGCTGTCTTAGCATAGGTGCCATTATAGTCTCCTTCCCATTCTAGCTGTGGGCTTAGTGCTGTATCGATTGGGACTATTTGGCCCTTTATCTTGTCGTAGACTAGGAGGTTTCCGTCTTCGTCTTTTATGTATTGGTAGGTCTCTGGATCCACGAGGAGTGGTGCGTTCGTGTATTTTGTTAAGAAGTCCTCGTCGTAGAGTCCCTCGTTTATTATGACGTTTATCATGGCTAGTAGTACTGCTAGGTCAGTGCCTGGCTTGATTGGTATCCATTCGGTTGCTTTACTTGCTGTCTCTGATAGCCTGGGCTCAAATACTATTATCTTGGCT
>WAOU01000118.1 GCA_015521095.1 Desulfurococcales archaeon
ATACCTGACGAAGCCAAGATATACGTAGTGACGAACGACGGGAAATTCGTCGGAAACGTCGAAGAGGAATTCGCAGAAATACTCGATAAAGGAGACGTCTTCGTCCTGGGAGGAAGAACATATCGCTTCATCAAGAGTGAAGGCATGAGGATAATCGTAGAGCCCGCTGAAGGAGAACGACCAACAGTTCCAAGCTGGTTCAGTGAAATGCTTCCGCTCAGCTATGATAGCGCCCTAAGAATAGGTCGTTTCAGGAGATGGATAGCAGGAATGATCGAGAACAGTCGAGAAGACGAAGTCTACCAGATACTAGTCAAAGAATACATGCTTGAGCCACACGCCGCCCAAACAATAATCGATTATGTCCGGGAACAGCTAGACTATATAGGAGTAGTTCCCGGAGACGACCTAATACTTATAGAGCATTTTACAGACGAATACGGCTACAACATAGTATACCATACGCTCTACGGTAGGAGGGTAAACGACGCATTCAGCAGGGCAGTAGCCTACATTATGAGCAACAAGCTTGGAATACCGGTAAGAGTTACAGTAACCGATAACGGATTCATGCATACAATAGAAAAAGAACTTACGAGTAATGAGATTAAGGCAATATTCAATGAAGCGATAAACTCGAATCTAAGAAGTCTATTGGAGAATGCGTTATCACGCACCGAACTAATGAAAAGACGATTTAGGCACGTGGCACAACGTAGCTTCATGATATTAAGAAGATACAAGGGATACGAGAGAAGTCCAGAGAGGCTACAGCTCAGTGCACAGAAACTGTTAGAGATCCTATTGGAGAGGAACCTAAGGATACCACCTGTCAACGAGACCTATAGAGAAATACTGGAAGACTATATGGATATAATCCACCTAGAGGAGGTCGTCGAGAAGATAAAGACAGGAGATATACGGATAGAGATCCGAGGACCGTTACCTGTTCCATCTCCCTTTGCACACGGCATTGTCGTAAAGGGATATAGTGATGTGGTTCTAATGGATGATAGGAAGAAGATTCTGAGCCTGCTACACATGAAAATAATGAAAATACTTGAGGCGAAGTCTAGAGGCCCTCTCCCAGACCCACAATAAATCTTAGAATATCTGTTCTCGTGATTATGCCTACTGGGTCGCCTTTATTATCTACGACGAGTAACCTTCCCACGCTATGATAGTCCATTAGTCTCATGGCTTCCACTATACTCTCGTTTTCTCTGATTGTGAACACGTGACGCTTCATATATTTACTAACAGGATCTTCCAGGCCTCCTCCCTCGCCTATTACCCTAGCTATATCGGTCATAGTTATGAAGCCGACGACCTTGTTCTTATTATCAACTACGGGTGCACCTCTAATACCATACTTGTACAGGGTCTTAGCGACATGTCGAATCGTCATGTTTTCCTTTATTTTTATCAGTCTCCTGCTAGCGATTTTTCCCACGATCTCATCGGGTATGACTACCATCTTTTGCACATCCACAAGGATTTCTCCAGCGACAGGGTTAACCTGGTTTACTTTGCCGGATATGAATATTCTTCCACGGGGATATCCGATGACTTTTATTGTGTTTCCTTTTTGTATCTTTGTGATTGATCCTCCAACTTGTAATAAAGCCTTTACATTATGTCCGGATAGGAGGTTCATTATTTCTAGTCTTTGAACGACTAGTTTGACCGTTCCTTCAACGGTGTCTACGAAGGCCTCGCCGTATCCAGCTGTGAATACAGGAAGTTCCCCTGAGAGCAACTGGTATGCCTTGATTGTAGGTACATAGCCTCCGCTAGGCCCGGTGCGACTGTCCACAAGGCCCATGCCGCGGAGCCACATGATAATGTTTCTTACTGTTCCTTCGTCTTTATTGAGGTATTCCGCTACTTCTCTACTCTTTATCATTCGTTTCTTTTTCTCGTAGAGTTCTATTAGTGTCTTTAGAATTTCAAGTTGTGTTGCTGTGAGCTGCCGGCTCATTTCTATTCACCTTAGTGCTTTAGTATACTTGTCATCTGTATTCCTAATACAAAATTGTCATA
>WAOU01000119.1 GCA_015521095.1 Desulfurococcales archaeon
CCCAGTAATAGGGAAGGACGTCGTGTTAATAAGACAGTACAGGCCAGTAATAGACAAGTATATTCTAGAGGCCCCCGCCGGGGTCATCGATAAAGGAGAAAACCCAGAAGAAGCAGCTCGAAGAGAGCTCAAGGAAGAAACAGGATACAGGGCAACCCAACTCATACCAGTAGGATCAGGATATGTATCGCCAGGCTACTCTACAGAGAAACTATACCTCTTCCTGGCCCCAGACTCCGAGCCGGGAGAGAGTAGTCCAGAGCCACATGAAATAATCCGACTAGTCAAAATACCGCTAGATGAAGCGCTCAAAATGATAGAGAGGGGAGAGATCGAAGACGCTAAAACAATACTATTACTATTAGCCGCTAAAGTAAGGCTAGGAATATAGACATCATAACTTTATCAATTTACAGCCTACTGAAGACTCCTATTGGCGCCAGGAGACTCATCGGTGAGTATAGAGTGATCACATCGCCTAGGCTAGCTATAGTATATAGCATGCGCGATATCGCAGGTTCCGGAGCTGCAAGGGCACTCCGTGAACTCGTAGATGCTGAAAAAGCTACTTGTCCGCCACCAGCAGAAGAATGCTGGATCCTAAACAACGGAGTTTATCTAGCGGGATACGATGAGGAGACCCTATACTTCACTTGGCTGGACATGTCTCCGGATCCGTCGGCAGATGCGGTAATTATCTTGTCACGACACAGTGCGAGTAGCGGCAAGCCTAGTCTAACGACTCATCATACCGGTAATCCTACGAGTGACTCTAGCTATGGCGGTGAACCATATACATTATCCTTCTCGGCTCCCCCGCTAAGCAGAACGTTGCTTAGGAACTATCGGGAAGCAGCTGAGACAAGGGGGCTATTAGAGAGGTACGTTGTGACTCTTGAGGCAACTCATCACGGGCCAACATCGAATAGGAAACCGCTTGTCTTTATAGAGATAGGTAGTACACCTGAAGAATGGAGAGACGCGAAGGCGCAGGAATCTATGGCGGAAGCTGTTGTGAGTGTTCTTGAGCGGGGAATAGATAGGGATTGTCGTAGAGTAGCTGGATTTGGAGAGACTCATTATCCGGCGAAGTTCACCGAACTCCATCTCGGCGGTGACTACTGTTTTGGCCATATTATTCCAAAATATGCTTTCCAGAAAGGCGTAACCGAGGACGTTATAAGGCAAGCAATTTTGAAGACATGGCCTGGTCCGGCGGAGGCCGCTGTGATACGTAAGAAGAGCATAAAGAGTAGACATAGGCAGTTCGTAGTTGATGTAGTGAGTTCTCTAAGTAATGTCGAGGTCGTTATCCTTTAGTTTCCTGTACTGTTAGGGCTCTACATTCTCGTTCCCCTTCTAGTCCCACCGTATTTATTTTTCATTTATTAATTATTATTTACAGCTATCAGTTTACAAGAATACATGTAAGGATACAGCTATCCATGCAAAGAAGCCTTTTATTCTCGCCCTAGTGGGGAGGATAGAGTTTGACGTCTAGGGCATTAGTGTTTGATATTGGGACTACAAGGATAAAGGTTGGCCTCGTAGACTTGGAGTCCCTTAAAATAATTGATATTAGACAGGCCGAGTCTCAGGTTATTTATCCTGCCCCGGGACTGGCTGAACAAGACCCGGAATGGCTCTGGAGAACTGTGACGAGGCTTGCACAGGATCTTGTCTCGTCAAGCGATGGTAGGGTAGATGCAGTCGTCTTTGTTGCTTACATGGCTGGCTTAATACTTCTCGACGAAAATGGAGAACCGTTAACTAACTTGATTACTTGGCTGGATGAGAGGGCTGCAGGTCTACCCGAGAGTGTTTGGAGTGGTCTACTCCGTGTATCCGGGTACAATGTGTTTAGGCTACTAGAATTTCTAAGAATTACTGGAGGCGCGCCTAGCAGTACTGGAAAAGACGTTATCTCAAAGCTTGTATGGATCCGGGAAAACTTGCCCGAAGAATATGAGTGGGCCAAACATGTTCTGGGGGCTGTAGGATACCTAGTCTATAAGGCTACAGGCACGCCGGTGTATCCTGCGGACGATGCTCATCTAACTTGGCTCGCTGATACCAGGCGGATACCCCCAGAGTGGAGCAGGAAGCTATTCATGAGATACGGCTTGGACCCTGGTAAGATGCCTGCTATAATGCAGGCACACGAGATAGCTAGATCCTTAACTAAGCAGGCCAGCAGAGAGCTTGGCTTATCAGAGAATACCCGAGTATTAGTGGGTATGGGAGACGTCGCGGCCGTGGCACTGGGATCCGGCGCGGTAGAGGAGAACAGACTCCACGTATATCTAGGCACAAGTGGATGGACAGCGTTTCATACAAGGAAGAGGGTTCTCGATATTAGCCATTATATTGGGAGCCTTGTATCAGCCCGTCCCGGATACTATCTCGCAATAGGTGAGCAGGAAGTAGCTGGTGGAGCTATAGATTGGGCAA
>WAOU01000120.1 GCA_015521095.1 Desulfurococcales archaeon
ACAGCGAGAAAATACAAAGAATAGCGAGAGAAGCCTTAAACAAAGGGCTAAGAGTCGCTACCCATGCTATAGGAGACGAGGCACTATACCACGTGATAGAAGCCTATGACAGCCTAGGATGCTCACAAGAATGCAGAGTCGAGCATGCAAGCCTAGCCGACGACAACAGTATAGAGAAGCTTAGGGCCCTTGGAATAACTGTCGTGGGCCAGCCGAGGTTCAGGATAAGCGACTGGTGGCTGGACAAGCGTCTCGGAGAAGAAAGAGTACATAGGCTAGCATACAGGTACAAGACAATGATAAACAATGGAGTAAAACTAGCACTCAGCACAGACTCGCCAGTGGAGCCATTCGATCCCATTGAAACGATAAAGGCAGCACTAGGAGCATGCCCCAAAACACCTGCCTGCTCCATAAAAGTAGAAAACCTATCTGACAAAGAAATACTCCAAGCATATACTCTGAGTGCGTATCAGGCATCCACTGGAGAAACGCCAAGAGATGACTTGCTACACGCGACTATATGGGATCTAACACTCTCGTCTCACTATCCGTTTTCTAACAAGATAAATAGACTCGACATAGTTGGCCTGGCAGAGGCCATTGGATTATCCTCCAAGTAAAATAAAATGAATGTATCCTAACCAAGCTACTGTTTCGTACGTCATAACACGGAGAATACAATAAGAGTAGTACATAGTAGCTAGCGCCACGAGAACAAATCATAGCCAAGCTCTGCTGGATCCCTGTATTCACCCGCATAAGCTATCTTTCCAGCCTCTATTATTAGAAGATAATCAAATTCTATCTTTAGAGGAATATGGCTTATCACTACTAAGCTTCCTTCTCTTTCTCCCAAGATCTTAGAAACTATGCTCCGTGTTTTACTATCTAGACCGCTGAAAGGCTCGTCTATTACGATTAGTTCCTTATTGGATACGAGTGCTATTAGGAGGCTTGCTTTTCGCAGAGTGCCCTTGCTTAAGTCGCCGAGTCTTTTCTCCATGTAGGGTGTGAGTCCCAGCATTTCGACAACTTCTCTGACCCTAGCGTCTCCGTATATTTCAGACAGCATGGATACTAGGGATGAGAGACGTAACCCTCCTGGTAGGGGATTACCGTCTGGAACATATGTGGTCATCTCGTAGAGACGATTCATTTCTTTTAATGGGTTCAGTCCCAGGATTCTTATCTTGCCTCTCTTGGGTCTTAGTAGACCTAGGACTGCTTTGATGAATGTTGTCTTGCCGCTTGCATTTGGCCCTATGACTAGTACTCTCCCACGTGGAACCGTGAGCTTTTCTACCTGTAATGCAATATTTTTCCCGTACTTTACGAGGAGATCCTCGACCTCTACGAGTACGGATCCTTGCCCAGAATTCTCCCGATTATTTTTCATTGACGTTCGCCTCTACATAGACGTAGACCTGGTCTGGATTAATCCTACACATTGTTGTATTGACGACTACTTTTACATGGGATATTATCAGGGCGTTTTGCCTGTACAGTGTTATCGAAGCATTTAAACTATTCTGACTTATACTACTATCGCCGACGCTCACTGTTAGCTCGAAAGGCGAGGTTCCATTGCTACATAGTAGGTTATCGAATGATTCTATTCCTATATTAACAGTTGTATTACCCGGCTTCAGGACGCCGGCTACAACCCATTCATATATTAGCGGGGATCCTGATTGCCGGGCCAGACCATACATTATTTGCATTCCATCGAGCTGGTAGTATCCCACGAATCGGCCGGGTAGCCCTGCTCCGTCGAGCACGAGAGCATATCCTATCAACAGTACCCCGATATAGACTAGTATGACAGCTATAGCGAACGTCGACGCCTTCATATCCTGAGCCACCTCCTCCACAACAACGTATACAGTACTATGATGCCGGCGGCAGTGAATAGGATTGAGGCAATAAGTAAGAGACCTGGATCTGGGACAAGTCTATCTATTCCTAGACTAGCCAGTAAGATATACATAGCTCCTATCTCTAGTCTACCGCTGGTTACGGTAATCGTATAGAACCATACCCCAAGAGCAACACCATATAATAGCACGCCAGCCACATACTCTGTCATCATCTCATATGATATGTAATTAAAGAATACGTCGCCCACTCCTAGTGCCAGGATATAAAACGACAAGCTCTGGCCAGCCACAACCAATACAACTGGCAAAAGACCAGCCCAGTAGAATACCAGAGGGGACTTATTCAGGATCCCTGCTGCAGATATTATGGAGGCCCTTACCCTTCTTATCAGGGGATAGAGTACGGAGAGCTGAGACACAGCCCATACAATCCATATTTGGAGCTTATACTTGTATATCATTGAAGGATACGTTGTCCCTGCAGCCATATATATCATTTCCTCGCTGGGCTGTGTCGGCGGATTAATGTAACCCGGCACATACGGTTTAACTCCACCGAACGGAGAAATAGGCGTAGCATAGAGTGCTGCCTCATAAGCTGATCTATGAAAGATTAGCAAAACAGCGGATACCCCGACAACTAGGCCGAGCACCACAGCTAATACTTCAGCTAACGAGGGGTCGGATAGGGAGAAAGAATAAAACCTAGCCAGAACCCGTAACTTACGCGACGCCACCAGGCTTACCCCTGCCTATAACCATTATTAGACTCGCTACAACTACTAGGATTACTCCGATTATTATGAGCGTCTTGGGATCCCAGTTCCTGGTGTCCTCTACAATACTATTTTCTCCTTCCTTGCCTGAAACACTGTTAGATGTCTGATCTATAGTATCCACCAAGCCGCTAGGAGTCTCTGTGACGGCCCCACTACTTGTGTTACTCATGGCAGAAAGCCCTATGTATTCTAGTGACTTATTGTCTCCTAACTGAAGAGCTGTCGCATATACTGCCAATGTTAGATTATTAATGAACATCGAGAGTTCTACTTCTGGATCCTTACCCATAGATATGATCCTATACCATGTTATCTTATAATCGAACAAGGTCTTACTCAACAAATTCTCCAATATCTGAGCCCTATTCCTCACGTTGGTAATATTATAGACGGAGAATTTCTCTGCCAGACGAGTATCAATTGCTATAATAAGCTTCGAGTACTGTAGCCTAGTGAAGTTAGCTATTCGAGGATCATCCAATGTAGTATTATATAGTATTAGCCCCGGATTATTCTCGGAAGGCTTCAATATCTCGAGCATGGCTTTTACGACGCTAACATTATAGTTTTCCTTGAAGGGTTCAGCCGGTATTGGCAACGTGGCAGGTAATAGATACAGAGGAGTATTAAGGATATAGACTGGCATTCCTCCCCAGAAATTTCCACTTATATCATGTTCGCGGAAAATCCTCACGAATCCATTATATTCTCTTACTATCTGCTCAAGGCCATATGTGGAATCATTCTGTAGATAGTCCATAACAGCCCCTTTGATACTAGACATTGCGCCAGCAGGTATGTATGCGTTTACTATATAGCTTGTGTAATTAGGAATCGTATACCTAACTACATAGTTTGTTGATTCGCTTCCTCGAAACATGTCTAGCGTGTAGTTATAGCCAAGATAATTTAGTTTAAGATACCTATTCTTCCATTCACCGGGTAAGGGACCATATACTAGGCTGTCTATAAATTGATTAACCTTATCCGAGTCATTGTTCTCTATAAATGTCCGTACTTTGGCCATAATAGTGTCTAACTCTTGAGGGTGATCTATATAGTATTGCGCAGCCTCCCTATAACTAGTATAAAGGTCTCTCAACAACTTAGACACGTTGAGCCCTGGGGTTGCCAAGGGCATATAGCCGACGGGTATCCATTCGTTTCCATCCCAGTAGCTCGCCTGCCAAGTTCTGGTATCTACAAGGAACCTCATTTCAACGCTGGGAAGAACCTTATACTTCAACCCTAAAAACTGTATCGTGGGAAGTATAATCTCCTTTAGCTCCATGTCGAGCCCTATGTATGTCTCATTGACATACCTATACAACACAGTAACATTTCTGGCATCCATCATGAGCGGTATACTCGTAGAGAGGTTTACGACTGGGGGAGTGGCGACTCTTATGTACACACGTATAATTTTATTTTCAACAGATATTTTCTTACTTATGTTTAGGACTTCCAGCTCATTACTACAGCCATGATATATGTCAACAACTATTGTTATCCTGTAACGTGTACCATTATAATCTGTCTCAAACCCATTTACGGTCTGCAGGTTCGGCGTTTCCGACGAATAATTACAATCCTCCCGCACAAAGTCACGAGCAGGAACCAGGGGGACTACGTTATCGGAAGTGGCCAGGACTATTGAACCGCTGCTACGCGATCCCCCATATACTATAAGATTATATTTTTCATCTTCCGCCGGAGCCATTGAATATGTAACTACACCATTAACTATAATAGATATAATTAAAGAAAAAACAAACACTGTCTTTGCGATGCTCCTTAAATACATATTTTTCACCCGAACACTAGGATGTCAGTAGTGTTTCCAGCGTTAAACTCCTCGTATGCGAGTGTTGGCGATATGTAGAGAATATCGGTATAATATATAAATGAATCAGTAGCATTAAGTTGTAAGGTCTCAGTTCCTTGAATAGGTTCTGTTCCATACAAGGGTGTTGGTACACCTGGTCTTTGTACACATGTGTATTCGTGATATATTTCGGCTTTTGCTTGATAGGCTACGTCTATCCTATATGTTGGGATAGTAAAGTTTACTGTGTATATATACTGGGAACTCTCAGTTCTAGTATAGCTGATACTAGTACTTACACCCAGTTCTGCTTCCACGAGATTTATACCTGCGTTTACAAAGTCTAGTAGTTTAAGTTCGGCGGATATTCCGGCTCTCAAAGCAGCCCACGCCTCCACTTTTGCTTGATATTCGTCTTCAACGCTGAGAATTACTTGTTCACTGTATGTTTTATATGCTTCCGAATATGCTACTCTAAAGTAAAGGTTGCCGTTGCTTAATTTGTAGTCGTTAATACAGTAGAAGGGGCCTGCACTACTTTCGGTGTGTCCTCCGCGGAATATTGCCACATAACCCAGTAGTGAAGGTCTTTTAGCGATTACATATCCATCGTTAATATTATTATTATAGATTTTATAGATTTCTAGCATTGCCGGTATGAAGGCGGATGAAACAGCACGTTGATCCCAGTTTACTTCCACGTTATATGTAGCATTAAATACAATGCCTGTATGGTAGTAGGGTGTGACTCCTGATACTTGGAATGTATAAATGGGTGACGAGACGGTTTTAATTGTACTGTTCATAATGGTTTTTTCAGTGTCTTGGAAAACCTCTGTTGCGCTTGCAGAATAGGCCACTAGAACGCTTGCAAGGACAAGTACTAGAATAGGAATTGCCCATAGCTTCTCAAAGACTGCTATTGCCATTTCACCTTCGGAATCACATTTGTCGGTCTATCACTTGAAAGCGATGGCGAATTTACCTTTTCTGGGATTGTTTCAATTCTCCCCTTTTGTAAAAGTTTTTAAGTATCTGTTATCCCAATGTCTGGAATCTTTGGTTGCTTTTGGGCGGGCTTGGACACGTATAGTTCGTCTCTGAAGATATATGCTAGTGTTGTTAGTGCTATTGTGTAGAGTAGTGCTGTTAGTCTTAGTGGGAGCTCTAGGTTTATGTCTAGGAGGTATCCTCCTACTGCTCTTCCTCCCCCCGCGGGTATAGTCCATGAGAGGCTTAGGAATGCGCTTGCTAGTCCTCGTTTCTCGTCGGGGACTAGTTTCATTACGAAGGCGTTGAATATTGGGTTTGCCACGTTCATTAGTATGCTCCTTACTAGGTAGAGTCCTGCTGCTATGATGAAGTTATTTGTTAGAGTCATTCCTACTAGGAGGGGTATGCTGCTAGCTGATACTATTAGGTATACCCGTAGTACTCCGCCGTATTTGTCTGCGAGGCGTGGCATGTGTAGCATTAGGTACGCCATTACGAGTTGTTGTAGTCCTAGTACGCTTCCTAGCTCTTGGCTGGTGACTCCGTATTTGGATACGAAGTAGTAGTCTATGTTGTGTATGCTCATGGCTGCTCCGAATCCTATTAGGATGTTTACCATGGCGATGTAGTAGAATCTTCTCGGTAGCCCCCGGATACTTATTTTGGTCTTGCCTTGTTCTTTTACTCCTCTTTCCTTGATTGAAAGTGCGAGTGGCACTAGGAGGAGAGGAATCACTCCAGCAAAGATTATTGAGAGCCGGTACAGCTCTGCCAGCTCTATACCCTGAGTCTTGCTTATGTACACTGGTACCCATCCTATAAAGCTACCCAGTGCTCCTCCAAATGTTGACGCTGCCATAACGTAGCTGAAGGTATAGTGTAGTACTTCGTCCTTTCCTATCCTTGCTAGGAGAGCTTGTTCACTTGTGAATATGAATCCGTTGGCTATTCCTGACAGGAAGAATCCTACTGCTACCAGCATCATGTCCCCAGTCGATACCAGGTAGAGTCCTAAGCTGAGGATTACTAGGCCAACCGCTACTACTTTACGCGCCCCTATCTTATCGCTTAGGACTCCTCCTACAAGAGTGAATAATCCTCCTGATAATACCGCGGTGCTCCCGACTAGGCCGTACTGGGTGCCTGAGTATCCGAGGAGTCTGAGGTATGGGGCGAGAATGCTCCATATTAGGCCTTGTGAGACTCCTAGCAGTAGGCCTAGTATGATTACCTTCTTCATGGTTGCTCGATATGTTGAGTCTTGGTCCACTGCTTCCTTCCCTCGCCTGATACCAGTGTATCGTTAGCCGTTCTTTGACATAGTCTGCTCGGGCCGGAGCCTCATGGATCGTTTACTTTTTGTATATTTTCCTGCGTGTCATGGACTGTGCTACGCGGTATTAAATTATGTAGCATGTAGATATATCAGTAACCATACATACGCCGGGAGTAATATTG
The DNA here is from genome assembly GCA_015521095.1 of Desulfurococcales archaeon. The sequence continues at coordinate 6,936 of WAOU01000120.1, forward strand.
AAAACCCGCCTAATAATGCAACAATAAACAGTGTAGATCCATGCCAACAAACAAGCTTAGGACGCTAGGAAGAATACTCATAATATTATGGATCCTATTCGAAATAACCATGGCTATAAAACTAAGAAACGATCTAGTAAAGCTAGACACACTCACACTAGCCTTCAAACTCCTATTCCTCATAACACTACTCTATTACCTAGGCAAGCCACTGGACGAGCTAACAGAGACAATAGCACTAGTTGCCCCAGCACTAGCCCTACTGGTAAGAATCCCGTCCACACACCTATCCTACACATTCTTCCCCTCGACAACCGTCCTCATAGGATTCCTAGCATCCATAGCCATCCTCCTACGAGGCAACATAAGAACAGGAGCCTCATTGGCATCAGTAAACATGCTCGTATTAGTGACAACAATCTATGGGCTAATCCGTTATGGCTACTTCTACTCCTCTCCATGCAATACGACCATAATAGACACGATCACGTCGCTAGTAGTAGCGGTCTCAACAACAGCCTTAGCATATAGTTGGAGGAGACACCTTGTTCCCTATACATTGTCACCATTACTCTTACTCGTATTATGTAAGGGTCTATTCTATATAGGACTAGTTTAGGACTTGTAACCATCTATACGTGCAAAGGTGATAGCAGGTAATGAATGATAAATGGAGAATAGTGATCGTCAATGAGAAGGCCACATCTCAGATAAGGAGGGTACTGAGCGAACTCCAAAATTTGGGATACAATGCTTTGTTCTCACAATCGCCTATCTGTAAAGATGAATATCTCAATATCATACGTCCTGGGTCAAGGGAGAAGTATCAAGTAGAGGAATGCGTCCTTGTAGACTGGATACCCCACATACAGCTCGTACCGGATCTAGTAGCGTCGGGTGTGGTTTTCAGCGATGATGGGCCTAGGGCGATGGCACTATATCTACTGGAGAAACTAGATGTTATTCATAAAAAGAAGAAACCATATGGAGGTCTACCATTATCACTTAGGCCTCCTCCCTTCACTATAATTGCCGAAGTATACTACAGAGGATATGAATGGACCCTAGAGAAAGCATACACTTTCTTGTCAACGGGGGCAGACGCAGTATCCATCGGTATAATCCCCGGCCTTGAACCGAGTCAAAATATTCTACTTAGACTAGTGGAGGAGCTGTCAAAGGATACTAGCGTTTGTATTGATACAGTAAACTACCAGATTATGGCATCTGCGATAGAGAAAGGAGCAGTCTGTGGCCTCAGCTTAACACATACAACTATGCATAATTTGCCCGTTAGGTTGCGTGACAAGGCCGCCTACGTGTTTATCCCCGAGACCAGGAAAGTAGTAAGCGAACTAGTACATGTCTACGAGGAAGCATTTCGAGCAGGATACTCCTATCCTATTATTGATCCTATACTTTATCCTCCTATACGGCCGGGAGTATTGGAAAGGTTCCTATATGCACGGGAGTTGGCTTCTTCGATTAGTGCCCCATTCATGCTTGGTATAAACAATGTGTATGAGCTTGTTGATGCTGATACTCCCGGGGTCATAACTCTTCTTTTATCTCTTGCAGGAGAAGCGGGTGTTAGCGTTATCTTGGTAAGTGAGGAGTCTCCGAAGGCTCGTGGTGCTGTGTTGGAGACTAGGCTGGCGGCTTCTCTAGTAGAGTTGTCCCTGTATTATGGTACTCCTCCGAAGGATTACCCTGTTAGACTCTTATTTGTGAAGTCTAAGAGGTGACCCAGTACAGGAATCCTATCAATGAGCGATATATACCGTCCAAGACCACATGTATTGTAATGCCCGACGCAGAGAGGACCAGCGGAGGAGACGCCGATAAGGGCGAGGACAAAGAATATGAGCAACGATGAAATAGACAGTGCGGGATACGCGATAGAAGGCGTCGATCTTTGGAAGACATTCTATACGAGTAGCGGTGGTATAAAGAGAAAGAGGATAAAGGTAGAGGCGCTTAGAGGCCTCACGGTACGTGTGCCTAGAGGAGTAATATATGGGTTGCTCGGCCCCAATGGCGCTGGTAAAACAACGTTTGTTAAGATAATCACGACTCTCTTATTACCCGATAAGGGAGATGCAAGAGTACTTGGATATGATGTACTCAGAGAAGCGCCGACCGTAAGGAAAAATATTGGCGTAATGCTATCGGTCGAGAGAGGATTCTTCTGGAAGCTCTCCGGCTACGAGAACCTACTATACTTCGCCATGATCTATGGGATGCCTCGACGAGAAGCCGAGGAGAGAGTAGACGAGCTACTAAAACTTGTTGGGCTAAAGGAACTGGGAGGCGACGAGAAGCACTTTGAAGACATGAGTCTCGGGATGCGGGCCAGACTAGGCCTCGCGAGAGCCCTGCTCAAGGACCCACCAGTACTAATACTAGACGAACCGACACTCGGCCTGGACCCGACCAGTGCACGTAGACTTAGAAACCTCCTCACAGATCTAGCGAGAAGACAGGGCAAGACAATTCTCCTAACGACCCACAACATGTATGAGGCCGAGGAAATATGCGATATCGTAGGAATAATCAGAAAAGGGAAACTAGTAGCCGAGGGATCCCCTAGCCAGCTTAAGAGAATGGTCTCGGAGTATTACAGCGTGCGTGTAACAGGCAGAGGTACACGAGAAGTATTCGAAGAAGCGGGCAGATACATTGTTAACAAATACAGTGGTTCAAGGTACAAGGTCGTAGCCAGAGAAAACGAGAGATTATCTCTTATAGTTCTCTCCCCAGTAGGCTCTGAGGAACAAATCCTCGCGGAGACCGTGCAGAGACTCGTAGATAGAGGAGCAAGGATCACAGATGCCAGAATCATTGAACCAACACTAGAAGACGTATTCATCAAGATATCTGGTGAGGAGCCTTGAGCCTCCGGCTCTATATGAGCATGCTACAGGCAGAGCTCTATAGTAGGATAGCCTGGTATAGGAGGAATAGGAGCCTGCTTGTTGCCGAGCTCCTCTGGCCCTATGCGACCATAATGGTGTTGCTAGGCCTAGGCCTGGGATTTGGAGATATCGAGAGGTACCAGGAGACTATGGGTATCGCGAACGTAATCCTTTATCTACTGGCGGCGAGCGCTACAATAACCGTTAGCCTCGGGGTATTGGACAATGCTGCAAGCATAGGATTATGGCATAGATGGCTCGGCACGCTCCCATATATTATGCTTAGTCCCGCTAGCCTCGTAGCATACTCTACGCTGGCAGGTATAGCGGCGGCCTTAACCACTACCGTGACCCAGATACTAAGCATTTCCCCAGTAGTCGTAGCATTGGGAGGTCTCCAGTCCCTAGGCGTATTATTAGTATTGGCTTCAGTCCTCTTGATAGGTATGCTTCCCCTCACGATGCTCGGAACGTTTACCGCCATGACAGCTCTTGTAGCCAAGCAGGAGGGGAACTTGTTATCATTCATAGTGCCACTGATAATTATGGTGTCTGGGGTATTCTATCCAGTAGAGATACTTCCCAGATCACTGGAGGTTCTGAGCAGAGTAGTCCCCCTGACCTACGTCGTGGAGGCGGCGAAGCTAACCGTTAACTTGTCTAGCGAGCCGTGGAGAGGGCTAATAATAGCCACGTATAGTTTGTCCGCGATGATAGTGGCCTATAACTTGATCGGCTACGTGGCTAGCAGGCTCGGTGAGAAGAAGGTTAGAGAAAGAGGGTACTAGCCTTGCCTGGGAGTGGGAGGGTAGAGGATATCTATACTATGCTGTGGCTCCATGTAAAGAGGACAGAGCGGTATATTTGGGACCTGATAGCCTGGGGTATAACTGATTTCCTATGGTTAACAATATACTTGCTAGGCGCACTTGTTTTCATGAATCCTGCAGAGTACCCGTTACTCCTTCCACAGGTCTTCTGGGCTATGATAGCTTGGGGCCTTATCTCTGGGCCTGTATGGACGATTGGGAATTGGATGAGGTTCTATATCAATATGGGTATCTACGAGGAGCACGAGCTTGCAGGAGTAGACCATAACCTGTTCCTCAGCCTCCGGGCGATTCCCACTGTAGTAGAGTCGCTCGTAATAGGAGTAGTCGCCGCACTATTCCTAACATACATAACCGGGTACCCAGCTCTTAGGGCAGATATCCCATTGCTGCTTGCTGCTTCACTAACAGCGATCCTCCTAATAGCAGTACTCTATGGCCTAATCCTCGCATACTTGAGCCTGTATACGAGTGTCCCTGCACCGCTACTAGATCTTGTGAGCTTCCTATTGTTCATCGTAGGAGGAGTAGCGGTCCCCATAAATAGACTGCCCGGCGTGTTACAGCCCATAGCCATAGTTATACCTTATAGTCATCCCTCTGAGATCATGAGGTATGCTGTTAACAGAGCGGAACCATACCTAGGACTAGCTGGAGAGACAATTGTAACACTAGTATACATTAGTATACTCTTGTCCACAGTACATGTACTATCGAGAAAAGCAAGAAGAAAAGCGAGGCTACACGGGGTTAAGGGTATAGGCAGGACTTAGACCCATAGGGAAACAAGGAGTAAGGCTCCAAATACTAATTTTAACATCTAGTATTAGCGTTCTAGGCTATAGGCCGCTATAATTATACCTTCCATTAACTTAAGATTATCAAGATAGTTATCACATGTTAGCTTAACCCTTACTCCGTCGATCCTCTCTACACAAGGATACAGCTCTGCTATATCTGCATGCCATGGCCTCTTAAGCTCCAATAATATCTCTGGATTCTCCGGTTTCACAGGCTCTGCCTTGCCCTCCTCATATATCTCTATGGCTTTCTCAACTGCTTTCTTTAACCTATACTCTACTTGTGGCCAGCCAATACTCCTGTCTGCTAGGGTTGATACATGCTTTTTGAGTGCTAAGAATGCAGCCCAGGGAGTGTGCTTCTTCACACATGGCTCTAGGGCAGAGTCGCCCGCTACCATTATCAATGGCACACCCATCTCTCCTAGTGCGAGTAGGTTCAAGTAGTATTCGGTTACATCAGAATACCCGTTAACCGTTACACGTTGCACGATTCTCCCTGCATAGGTGTGGCTTAGGACTCCTCCGACGCCCGGACTGCTGTGGTATCCTAGGAATATACCTGCATCGGCTTCGTTGGCTCCTGTAACCATCATTAGGCTCCGTGGGAATCCCCTGATGAGCTCGACGTATCCCGGCATCTCCAGGGGCCTTAGATTTACCATTGATCCATGACTGTCTGCTACTATTACGTGTTCAGCTTCCATGTCATGTAGAGCATCTACTGTGACACGTGTGACGCGTGTCATTATGTCTCTCAGCTCGTTGTAGAGCGGGTCACCGGGAGAGAGCATCTTCCTGTATGGGACGTAGGGCATTCCTTCGGCGTCTACTGATATGAATACTTTACGAGGAGCCATGTCGTTCACCCCATTATTAACTAGCGGGTGTTAGGGGATATTATTCCTAGAAGCAGGCAGCAAATACACTATTATCCCGAGCCGTGCAATATCATATACATGGTGGCCCGATGACAGAC
>WAOU01000121.1 GCA_015521095.1 Desulfurococcales archaeon
ATGACGAGTGTTCCAACGTTGGAAAAGGGACAGGAGTTGGGAATAAACTACTATCTGAGAGAGAAGAATGGCAGAGTATACCTCTACATGGTTATATGTAAGAACGGTAGATGCAGACAGGAGAATATAGCAAACGTTGAAGCTCTCTACACAATCGCAAAATGGTTCAAGAACCGTGGACTACGCCTAGACAAACGCACAGTCGAAAAAATACTAGAACAAGTCCTAAACCGCAACTGCCCACCATGCAAGCATATGAAGGATAGGAGCCCCGCACCTGATTGTGTGGCGGGCCCGGGGGGATTTGAACCCCCGACCACTGGCTTAGGAGGCCAGCGCTCTGTCCTGGCTGAGCTACGGGCCCTTCTCTATGTGCCCGTTGCTGGTTCCTTCTTATTGGTTTTTGTTGTGCGGGTTTTAAAGGTTATTTTTGATTCTTGTTTTACTGTTGGCTAACAGGTTGTGGTAATGGTATTGATATAGAATCATTCTATTATAATGTTAGATATTAAAGATATTTGTAATTTTTTGTAATACCACTGGCAGTATTTTTATAGAGGTAATGGATGTGTTTGTAATCGGGGTGTAAACCTTTGGCAGGGGATAGTATTCTCGAGAGGCTGTTCCACATCTCCAAGCGTGGATCAAGCATACGTAAAGAGGTAATTGCTGGCCTCACAACGTTCATGACAATGGCGTATATCTTATTCGTGAACCCGGCGATTCTTGGAGTCGCTGGGATGCCAAAGGACGGAGTAGTAGCGGCCACTGCCCTATCCGCGGCAATAGCAACTATAATAATGGGTCTTCTAGCAAACGCCCCTTATGCCCTCGCTCCAGGAATGGGCCTGAACGCCTATTTCGCATTCACAGTAGTACCCTTCACGGCGGCAGTTCTTGCGGAGAAGGGTATAGATGGAGTAGAGCCTTGGCAGATCGCACTTGGCGCAGTTCTCGTTGAAGGTATTGTGTTCATAATATTATCGTTGACGCGGGTTAGAAGCGCAGTAGCGAACGCTATACCTATGAACCTAAAATATAGTATAGCAGCTGGAATTGGGCTTTTCTTGACTCTCATTGGATTCGCAGATGCTGGAATCATTAGACCCTCAAGTTTCGCTATAGAATTCAACACACAAGCATTTACACAGCCAGCTCCACTCCTCGCAATACTCTTCACACTACTTGCAGGGGCATTAATGGCTCTAAGAGTACCAGGAGCACTCCTCATTTCGATAATCGCGGCTATGCTCGTTGGATGGATAGGAAACGTAAGTAGTCCTCCAGAAGCACTCCTCAGCACACCCTCTTTCACAGCGGCGTTCAAAGCAGACGTAGCCGGACTACTAGACCTGGGTATAGCGGCCGCGGTAGCAATAGTATTCACCTTCTTCATAGTAGACTTCTTCGACACTCTAGGAACAGTAACAGGACTCTCCGCAATGGCAGGACTAATGAAAGAGAACGGGGAAATAGAGAACCTAGATAAAATGCTGTTATCCGACGCAATAGGAACAACAGTAGGAGCCGTACTAGGAACCAGCACGGTCACTACCTATATAGAGAGCGCCGCAGGAGTAGAGGAAGGAGGTAGAACCGGTCTAACAGCGATTGTCGTAGGAATACTGTTCCTCCTAGGACTCGTTTTCACACCAGTATTCACGGCTACGCCAGCCTACGCGACGGCACCAGCACTGATAATAGTAGGACTACTCATGGCCTCGGCAATAAACAAGATCGAGCTAAAAGACCCTACAGAGTCGCTCCCAGCATTCTTAACAATAGCAGGGATACCATTCACATTTAGCATAGCAGACGGAATGGCGCTAGGTTTCATAAGCTATGTATTTCTGAAAATAGCGACTGGCAGATGGAGAGAGCTCAATCCAATACTAGTAATAGTAGCACTAATATTCCTAGTATACTTCGTGAGCCTTCCACGAATACATGCAAGCATAACAGGCTAATCTCACCAGTATACTGTTTAATACACCTTTTTCTTTTCCCATATACAATAATAATCTTAACAATACTGTGCTTGTCTCAGCGATATCGCTAATATATTGTGTGAGGATATTATGCTTCTATAGCTCTCTCTAACAATTTCCTATATGTCAATACTCCGAGCGCAAGAACTACTATTGTGGCTATGATCGATGGAACAGCATCGTATAGGGCCTCACCGGGAGATACGCCGTATATGAGTATTTTCCGGACATCCTCCATTAGTCTCGACAATGGCCAGATATCTGCGAATCCCCGTATCCACTCAGGAAGTATCTCCCTCGGAACTACTAGTCCGCCGGCGAACATGACTGGCCACGCGATAGCGTTCGCCAGTATACCGGCTCCCTCAGGGGTCCGTGCAAGTGGAGCAATGAGTAATCCTACGGCTATAGAGAAGAGGGTTCCAGTGAATAGTAATAGTGAGATCACAGCCACAGATGCGGGGCTAAGGCCTTGGTATCTTGCTCCAACCGCAAGACTTACACCGAATACAGCTATTGATGCTAAAGCGACAGCTACCATGCCCGATATTATGTCGGAGGCCAGTATTTCTTTCCCGGATATTGGGTTTGATAACAATACTCTTAGAGAGCCTTCTCTCTTTCTCTCAATAACGCTAGATACTCCGGTGAAGAGTCCGACGAACAGGCTCTCCACGCCTATCATAGCTATCGCATAGAAGGCCTTTATCCCCGCGCTCGTTGCTATAAGGGGTGGAGTGTACGTGTTCTCTGTGGTTTTAAGAGGGTTCTCTATTAAGCGTAGCCATTTTATCGTATAGTTATAGTATTCGGGTGGTATGGAGATGTTTCCTTTCTCCATGTATTCTATGCTGGTATTGATATATTGTGATCTGATCTGGTCTGCGAAGCCGTTTAAAAACCCCTCCAAGTAGCCTGAGGCTATGCGGCCGTCATTCGTATCAACGGTGTAGAGTATTACTTGTCCTTGGAATCCACTTAGTAGATTACTTGTGAAGTTGGAAGGTATGTATAGTCCAGCGCTAACCTTTCCCTTAGAAACCGCGGCCTCAAGATCACTGGTCGTCTTATACATTTTCACGTTGAAGAGGCCGCTTTCATTCATTGCATCAACAAGTATGCAGCCCATGCAGGTGTCATTCATAGGATTATCGGTATTACACACTCCTACTGTAACTGGATTTGCCTGGGGATTGCCCCAGATGGCAACCATTAATCCATACCATAGGAGGGGGAAAAGTATTACCCAGAACAATATCTCCTTGTATCTAAAGAGTCCTCTGAGGAACACGTAGGTCTCGCTCAGAACCCTCCATATCACGGCCAATTTAAGCCACCTCCGAAACGCTAGTTGTACCATGCAGGAGCTCGCCAGTGACTTCGAGGAAAACTTGTTCTAGCCCTGGACGGATAACCTCAATGCTCTCAAGAACAAGTCCTTGCTGGAGCAATGTTTCTACGATTTTAGGAAGCTCAGAGCTAGGATCATCTACTATAATAGTGAGCTCTCTATCTTGTTGATAATATTTCCATTTCAGCATGAGATCCTTTACAGGAGAAGACGCCAGTTTAACTCTAATCGAGGACTTTCTCGCGTATCGTGTTATGAGAGATCTAGGAGATCCCTCTGCCGCTATCCTACCCCTATGGAATATGTAGACATAGTCTGAGTGTCTTTCTGCTTCCTCGGCTATGTGGGTCGACAACAGTATGGTCTTATCACGTGAGAGATCTCTCAATAGCCTCCATAGTCTTTCACGGGCCGCGGGATCCAGGCCGCTTGTAGGTTCATCTAAAACAAGTATTCTTGGGTTCCCAACTAGGGCAGCCGCGATTGCTAGTCTCCGCCTTTGCCCTCCACTGAGCTTGTCTACTCTGTGCTTAGCATATTCAGATAATTCTACTTGGTCTAATACCTCTAGGGCTCTATTCTTTGCTTTTCCCGGGGAGAGCCCTCTAATCAGGCCGAACCATATAAGGTTTTCTAACGCCGAGAGTTTTCCCCGAAACGGCATGTCTTGGGGAGCGTATCCTAGGCACATGCGTGCTAGAACTGCTTGTCTCCTGTCGCCCCATAGATCATACCCGCAGATCCTTATTTGGCCACTTGACGGTCGTAAAGATCCTGTGAGCATGTTTAGCGTTGTTGTTTTGCCACTTCCATTCGGTCCCATGAGCGTTGTTATGCTTCCTTCTTCCACCCTGAGAGATATATTGTCCACAGCTAGGTATCCGTTAGGATATCTTTTAGACAGGTTGTATGCTTCTATAATGGCCAATGGACTGGCACCAAGAAAATATGTAGTGTGTTTTTCGAGTATATGTTTTATCGGGTACTATAATATGATGGGATAGATTGTAAATATCAGCGTAGAAGAACGCCAAGTTATTGAGACAGGTTAAGGAGAAGAGGAAGATCTTATTTCATCCTTGATGAATATTAGGATGTGTGGGGCTAGGAGCTTCTTACTCTCATAATCTTGGGACGGCCCATGATAATCCAGTATTCTACTGTTACTCCAGGCTGTAGCTTCGAGACGAGTTGCTCGTCGTCCGTCGGTTTCTCTACTTCGAAGGTGTCATAGGTCTCCATGTCCATTATCTGTAGTACATCGCCCATGTCTGCGAGAATCTGTCCCAGCCTCTTCTCGATTATAGGTACTTGTACTCTTGTATCGACTGGTGCTACAAGCGTCTTCTTCTGACCTGTGAAGACACTTATCGCCACTACGTGGGCTTTCGCGCTTCCGTGTTTACCTGTTTTTGCCCGGGTTATTTCGACGATTCTGCATGGCTCTCCGTCGATAACTATGTAGCTTCCCTTCTTGAGGTCTCCGAGAGTCGCATAGTTTACGCTCACTATATTCACCCGCATAACATTAGGGATTATGCCGGGTTATAAAACCTAATATACGATGCACTGCAATCCATGAATATATGACTCGTACTACTGGGGGCAAGTAATGGCCTGGAATCTCGAGAAGATACTCATATATACATCTATAGGCTTCGTCGTCATTGCTCTTGCAATAATAATTGGCTATGTATCGTTGCAGGGTCCGAGTTATTCATGGCTTTCCAACGGCTCATACGCAGAATATACCGCGAACGTATCTCTCCAAGGACTGAATTTAATATACAAGATCAGGCTGGAACTAGTAAATAGCACCGAGGATTATGCGAGGCTACTATTGATCTCATCCAGAACCGCTCCAGGTTCCGGTGAAATAACCACGGGAACCGCGGACGTCTACTTTTACTATTCAAACAGGACATTCATACTGGACGATCTAGCTCCAACAGCATACAATACTACGACCATAACGGTAAACGGCAGAGAATACAATTGCATAGTCTACACGTACAAAGACAATACCGGCATACTATACCTCTATGTTGATCAAGAAACTTATTTTCCGGTAAGATGGGTCTTTAAAGACGCAATCGGTGGATATATGGATCTAGTCTACGATCTCACTGATACGAATATTGAGGGCCTCCGATAACTTGTGTTAACTGGGGGAGTAAACATTCCTCCCCGAATCTTAACCACTACCATGTCCCAACGTTGAAAAATATCTTCTAACCTCGGGCCCAGCCGGTGACTTTCTCAACCTCCTAGTAATACGGCAGAAACTACACTCTCCTCCAAGACTCAATAATCCACAATGCCTGCAGGGCTGAGCCTCAACAATCTTTGGATAGTCAGAACCCTTTCTCGCTAGCATTTTTACGTACTGTATCTTGATACTTGGAAACTTTTCTTCTAGCTTGTTAAGGAACTCCTTGATCGTGAAGTCAAGCGAATCAAGCCTAGCGTGAGGACATTCCTCATGGTAATAAGGGAGTCCTCGGAGCAGGGAGTAGAGGAACGATTCTTTCTCATATACAGTGTAGAGCGGTTTTATTTTGCGGACTGCAAGGCCATTAATAGTCTCAGATACGGGAACAAGTTTTCCAATATTCTCCAGGTTCTGGAACAGGAACTCCTTGAGAGCATAGGAACCGACATCATCCGCGTTATGACCAGTTGCAACACTATCAGCTCCAAGCTCTATACCAGCCGCATTCATCACGTATCGCTTCACGGTGCCACAGACGCTACAGGCCCTTCTTCTAAGCCTCATAGCCATCTCTGGAATACTGTATCCGAGCATCTCCTTAACATAGAAAATAACTAGCTCAAGGCCCAGCTTATCGGCGAGCTGAACAGAGGCCTCCCTACTCCTCCTACTATACTCGGGAATCCCTAGATCAATATGGAGAAGTATTAGCTCGAATCCTACCTGATCCCTTAAACGGTCAAGAACACCTGCAAGGGTAGCACTATCCTTTCCACCACTAACCGCAGCGATTACTCTATCCCCTTTCTTAATCATCTTGTACTCCTTTATCGTGCGTTCAACTTTTCTTTCAAGAAATTCGATGAAGTGATCGGGGCAAAACCTTCTCCTTGCATATCGTAGATCTACAACAGCGGGTCTTCCACATATACTGCATCTAGCCACCGCTTAGCACCCTAACAAGCACTATTTCATCATCTTCACTTATCCTCTGGGATTCCAGTACTGGCTTACCGTTGACAAGTGCAACATATGCTTCTCTACTATAGCCGAGTTTCCGGAAGATATCCTCTACCCTCTCAGCCTCCACATCGAGAATCTTGCCTTCAGGCAATACACGTACCTTTACCATCCTAGACACCGGGCTGAACCCTCTCCACCAATAATATCTTCCCAGGAAGACTACCATCATGCTTCGAGTTTTCTGCCTCAAGCCATTCCTGTAAGCCTTTGTAGGGCGTAAATTCCACTAATCTCCTTAGTTCCTTTATAGAGGGTTTCTCCACTAGCTCCTTGACCACTGCATATATCCATTCCGCCTTTTCTTCGTTCCAGATCATGAGTCTTGTTCCTGGCTCCAATCCTATCCAAGAGTAGAATGCGAGCTTCTTTCTCTCTGATAGTAGCCTTATCTGCTCCCCGTTTAAGCCCCTATATATTACCGGCTTAGGCATTTGCTCTCACTCTCCCAGACTATACATCTCCTCACGATGTATAATCTTTATGCAAGTATCCCCCTCGTAGCGTTGCCCATGATAAGGGTTAATTTAAAGCCCCCGACAAGTCAACTAGTACGGAATAGGATACTAGGAGTCCGACAATTACAACACTCGATAGGGCCTAGGAAAAAGGAGGTTAGAATAATAGTGCCTGTGGTCATAGCATATAGGTTGCTAAGAGTAATAAGGAGACTTGCAGTATCCAAGATAAAGTTCCTTCTCCTCTTCTTCATGGTAGCATGGCTTACAAGCGCAGGGCTATTCTACTGGAGCGAGCATATTCTAGCGGGAAGAAGCGACGTAGACTGGGCGACAAGCCTATACTGGGCACTTATAACAATGGCGACAGTAGGCTACGGCGACATAGTTCCCTCTCGAGGAGTAGGATGGGCTGTAGCGGCGATCGCCGCGGTCTTCGGTATAAGCGTCTACACACTCTTTATTTCGACAATTGCAGATAGATTCTTGGAGGCTACGGTGAAAGCAAGTATGGGTCTAGGAAGACTGGTAGGTAAAGATATCGTAGTAATCGGAGAGGGACCGATATGCGAAGAGGCTATCAATGAACTACTTGCTAATAGGGACAAGGATTCTATTGGCTGGATACTTAATAGCCAACCACGTGTCCCTCCCAAAATAGACTTCGTAGTAGGCGACCTAGACGAGGACACATTGGAGAGAGGAGGAGTCAAAGACGCCATCAAAGTAATAATATGTTATGAGGACGACAGTAAGGCCATACACGCCACTGCACTAGTCAAGAGAGTCAACCCCAACGCTAAAGTTGTCGTATTGGCCAAGAATGAGCAGACAGTAAAAATCCTCGAGATGCTCGGAGCAGATATTATAATAACAATGAGTATTCTAGGCAGGCTTCTTGCTAGCGGCGGATTCGAACCAATGGTCATCAGATTCATATCAGACGCCACAACTGCCCGAGAAGGAGTAGATATCGCACAGGAAGAACTATCAAGAGAGACACTCGTGAAAGATCTAGAGACACGTGGTAGAAGGGTTGTAGCTGTGATGAGAGGCAAAGATATAGTTGTTCCAAAGGAAGAAGATAAGCTTCAGCCAGGAGATGTAGTCATATACGTGAAGGAGCAAGAGAAGGATGCTAAAAAAGAGTAGTGAGAAATATTTATGCTATTCTATTATATAGAAGTGTGTTCTCATGATTTTTCATATTTATTTCTTGAATTACATTATACTGATAATGGATAGTACTAGAATATTCCATATAATGGTGGATTGAAAAATGGTGCTTCATCATAGAACAAGCAAAACCGTTAAATCGTTAAGAGAGAAGTGCCTTGAATGTATAGCTGATCCAACAGGCCTACTCTCAACGAGTAAATATACGAAGGAAGTAAAGAAGCTTGGAGAAGACCTCTACCTAGTGGTTTTCGAGTGGAAGAAATTTGGGATGAAAAAGAGATTCGAGGTTGTATTCAAGGTAGTAAAAGGAAAAGACACGGTAGAGTACAAGAGTGTCGAAGGAACAAAGTATCCTTTCGATATGAAGTTTCTATTAAAGCCTAAGGACAAGGATCTTTTAGAAATAACGATTGATGCATGGATGAAGGCCGGACTAATGGCTGACCTTTTCGGGAAAAAAGACTATGCAGAGTTTATAGAGGAACTGGTAGACACGGGATTAGTTAATCTCCTCTCAAGAATGTCGGCCGGATACGTAAAGAGCGGAGAAATAGCAAATTGTGCTAACTGCTTGTTATATGACCCTGTTAAGAAATACTGTTATTACATGAGGAAACAGGTTGAGGATCCGGATAAACCTGTATGTGACGGTAAAGGCTTTATCTCCGAAAAGGCGGTTATATAAATTCCTACCTAAGATCGAATACTTTATAATATATACTATGTTATCATGAAGAAAGTTATTTAGAATTTTATTTAGTTTAAACATACATGGCTATGAGGAGACCGCCAGTGTATGAAGGGTGATTTTGTGTTCCTTCAGCGGTCTGAGCCGTCTAATCATTGTTTTCTTTTGTATTTAATTGTTATGTAATTAAAAATAATAATTTGCTAGATTATATTATAGAAGTTGAATAATCTGCTTGTCACATATCGGAGGTGGTTTTTCTAGATGGTATATATAGGTCGCTTATCAATCCGAGAATCATTCAATCTCTATAAGAAACATCTCCAGGGAGGAAAAGCATCATTCTATGAGGCTATTGGATTCGATATAGTTATGGGTAAACGGGAAGGCGTATGGATATGGTCGCTTGATGGACGACGATTCTTCGATGCTCATTGCAACGGCGGGGTATATAATTTAGGCCATAGAAACCCTCTGCTCATCAAAACGTTAATAGCCGCACTCGAAGAGCTGGATATCGGCAATCACCACCTTGTCAGCGAGCACCGCGCAATACTTGCAGAGAAACTGGCGCGCCTTTTCCCTGGAGAACTAAACCGGGTCATGTATAGTGTGGGAGGAGGCGAAGCTGTTGACTTCGCAATAAAACTTGCGAGAGGATACACTAGGAAAAAGAAGATAATCTATGCTAGGGGAGGATACCATGGTACGACAGGGTTGGCGATAGTTGCAGGGGACGACTATTATAAGAAGCCATTCGAGCCACTGGCTCCAGGCTTCATACAGGTGGAGCACGGAGTCATAGACGATTTGAGGAAAGTAGTCGACGAGGATACAGCCGCTATACTGTTAGAGACAATACCAGCAACGCTAGGTATGAAGACCCCTCCCATGGAATACTATAAAGAGATAAGAGAAATCTGCGATAAATACGGGTGCCTCCTAATCCTTGACGAGATACAGACGGGTCTTGCACGTACAGGTAAACTTTGGGGCTTCCAGCACTATGACGTGGTACCAGACATAGTAGTGATTGGAAAAGGACTCTCCGGAGGACTATATCCAATCACGGCAACCATTTATCGTGACGACCTAGAGGAATTCATGGAAAAGCATCCTTTCACACATATATCGACTTTCGGAGGATCAGAGCTGGGAACAGTTGTGGCCGAGAAAGTAGTCGACATTGTGAGTAGCAAATCATTCCTAGAGCATGTCAATATTATATCAGGAAAAATATGGAGTCTACTAGAGAATCTAGCATCCGACTACGACGACATAATAGAGGAAATCAGAGGAAAAGGATTATTCATAGGAATAAAAACTAAGAGCAAGGGACTTGGACCACTGCTAAGCCTATCACTTATAAACAATGGTATACTCGCGGTTTTCGCCAATAATGACAAGAGCGTTGTCCAGTTCCTTCCACCTCTAATAACAAGAGAGGAACACCTAGAGTACCTCGAAGACAAGATCAACTCAGCGCTATCAATGGTTCGAGAAAACAGGAGCATGGAAAAGATTATCCTAGAGATGATTCCGTGAAACTACAACATACATCATAAATAGACCTGTGGGGAGACGTCATGATAAAGGTTCCCATCGACATACTAGCCGAATTCGAGGAGTCACTAGACCCATCGAGAAAAATATCGAGCAAATACAGAATGAATATACTAGGATATGGGGAGATCAGCACGGTTATACGAATCAACGCAGAGGGGCTCCAAAACATAGCTCTAAAGAGAATACCTGGCTTCCCCTCGCTTGAAGATGCAAGTGACTACGCTAAACTATACGTTGAATATAACGAACTCCTAAGAAAAGCAGGGATCAACATTCCCGAATACGGCTATGCGATTATTGAGAGAAGCGATAGAGTCTATGTCTTATACCTAGCACAGGAGCTACTCCCGAAGGAGTCAATATGTAACAACGCGATCAGGAAAATGAAGATAGACGATGCTCTCTACCTAATAGAAGAAGTAGTTCTCGAAACGTCCAAGATATGGAAATGGAACCTCGATAACCCACACAAGAAACTAGGAATAGACGGGCAAATCTCGAACTGGGCTCTCCCAGAAGAAGAACATGGCAGAGACCTGTTATACCTAGACTCGAGTACTCCAATGATCAGAGAAGGCAACCGAGACCTACTGGACACAGAGGTATTCCTACGGAGTGCTCCTCCGATAATAAGGACGTTGCTCAAAAGACTCTATCTCCAACAAATACTAGACCGATACTATGATCCAAGAAGCGTCATAGTCGATCTAGTAGCTAACCTAATAAAAGAAGGACGAAGTGACCTCATAAAGTATGCAGTGGCTAGAGTAAACAACATGCTGAAAACAGAGCTTGCCTGGTTAGAGATAGAACCAATAACTCTCAAAGAAATTGTGACCTACTATAAGGAGGACGCCCGTATATGGACCATATACCTCTCCGCGAGAAAGCTCCATAGAAGAATACTAACGCTACTAGGCAAGAGATATGATTACCTATTACCAGACGAGATCAAAAGATACTAGGCCAGCACCTGAGAAACATCTCCCCCGGTACGGCCGATATTTTGATAAAAACTATTATATCGATATCGATCCTAGTTATCGGGGCAAAATACCTGTTATATCATTGCATTAGATGTATTATTGGTTTAGAATTGGTTAGTCTTCTATCTTGACCATTAGCGTGTCGGTTTTCTTTGTAGGCGGTGCAGGTACTTTTTCCTGTGCAGGCTTCTTTACGGGCTCTCTTGCACTTGTAGCTGCCTCTATTGTTTTCTCGAGCTTGTCCAGGACCTTCTTGGCGTCTTCTTTCTCGTCTGCTAGACTGTTCTTTAGCTTGCGTAGATGGTTCATTCCCCTGGTGTAGTTTCTCTCGCTTACTTCTCCGGCGAAGTATGTCATTTGTAGGAGTGCTATTGCGCTAGCTACGTGGAGGCTCTCGTCGTCTATCTCGTCTATTCTCTTCTTTATCTCCTTCTTAGACTCCTCGGCCTTTATCTTGAGCTTCTTTATCTCGTCGTCCAGTTTCCTCCTAAGCTTGTCGACTACGTCTGCGGGGAGCTCGTTTCCTGATATGCTCTCTAGTGCTTTTCTCCTCCTGTATGCTCTGTCGAGCGCCTCTATTAGCTGGACAGCATTGTGTTTCCATACAGGTATAGCTATTACTTTACCGTCCTTTACTTTGATCCTGTCTCCTTCGATCCTCTCTATTCCCCTATCGGTTATCTTCACCTCTACGTACTCTACAAAGCCGTCAACGTTGCTGCTAAAGCTTACTAGTACTCCTATTACTCTACCGTACTCGTCAAAGACGTCTCCACCCACGTTGGGCGCTATTTCCTCTAGTCTAGGAGCCAACACTTAACACCCATTAATGGTATTATCCGCGTATTCTACAGTATATAATGGATAAACCTCGATTATACTAAGGATTCCACCATTACTTCAAACCACAACAAATACTATGAACTGGTGATATCTAGATGACCAGTTATCTAGACTGGGCAAAGGGATGGAAGAACACTCCTAAGAGAAACACCATTGGCAAGAAGGTTAAGGAGCTTGTAAACCCGCCTGGACCCGTTCGACAGCAGATCATAAACGCGATATACAAGATAGCGAACCAGATAAACAAACTAGACTACAGTCTAAACAAGCTACAGACATATGACCGCCAGCTATTCGAGAAAACAGTAAACAGCCTAGTAGAAGGAGACAAGACTAGAGCGGCAATGTTTGCGGGAGAGCTAGCAGAAATAAGGAAAATGGCCAAGATAATCCTAACAGTCAGATACGCTCTCGAGAAGGTCAAGATAAGGCTAGAGACAGCCCTAATAGTAGGAGACATGCACGCAAACCTAGCACCAGCCGTAGTTGCGCTTAAACAGGTAGCAGGATACCTCAAGGGCATGATGCCAGACGTATTCGCAGAGCTGATGGAGGTAGACGAGACACTACAGCTCAGCATGATGCAGACAGTAGCCGCGGTACCAGACATGATGAGCACAGCAGTAGTAAACGAAGAGGCCCAGAAGATACTAAGAGACGCAAGCATCGTAGCCGAGCAGAGGATAAAGCAGCAGTTCCCAGAGATACCCAGCCTAGAAGGCGGTATCCCCACCGGGCCACAGCCAGGAGCCACCATCGAAGAAGCAAAATAACGCTTGGGGAGTCACCTCTATCCCTCTCCAACACCCTCGGCCCGCAGCAGGGGACCCCTCTATACAGGGGTCCCCTATCGATTCTCTTTCCCGACAAACTATGAAAACACAATTCATAGGTTTCCTAGTGTGCTTCTACTCCTGCTCCAAGCTTCGCGAGTTCTGAACGTAGAGCGTTCATAAGGTGTCTTATCTCATAGTATCTATCAGCTAGCTCATCTACACTGACTTCACCATTTTTAAATCTCTCCACTAGAATCTCCAGCTCTCTCTGTAATCCGGAGAGCCTGTCTTTTAGATAATCAGCAATAATACGCTCGGCATGGATCTCTCCCATCGCGCCCTCCTCGACTCTATAACTTATCCTTGTAGGCTCGTATTCTCCCTTGATGATTCCATCTTCTAACAGAATTACTCTATCGGCCATTCGAGCTACTCTAGGATCATGGGTTGTCATGAGGATTGTTTTTCCGTGTTCTTTGCTTTCTCTCAATAGTAACTGTACTACTTTCTCGCCTGTAGATATGTCGAGTTCTCCCGTGGGCTCGTCTGCTATTATTATCTCAGGGTCGTTTGCTAATGCAATAGCAATTGCTAGTCTTTGTTGTTCTCCTCCACTTAGCTCTTCAGGAAACCGGTTCTCCTTGCCTGAAAGGCCTACTTCTTCGAGTAGTTTCCGTGCACGAGAGATGTTCTTTTGTCCGCGTAGGCTCATTGGGAGCAATACGTTTTCTAGAGCAGTAAGTGTGGGGACTAGGTTGAATTGTTGGAAAACGTAGCCTATTTTCTCTAGTCTATAGAGTCTAAGCTGGTTTTCATTGAACTTAGTGATGTCATCACCGGCGACTAATATTTTTCCTGCGGTTGGTTTATCGACCCCGGCGATTAGGTTTAATAGCGTAGTTTTTCCGCTTCCGCTAGGGCCCATTACTGCGACGACTTCTCCCTTGTACACGTTCATCGAGACTCCTTTGAGGGCAGTAACTTTTTCCCCTTTAGATTCGTAGACTTTTATCACGTCTCTTACGCTTATATGTACGTTTCCAGCCATACTAGAACACCTCCTCCTTTAGATAACGAGCAAGATCCCTTACAGTAGCCACCCTATACGCTAGGATGGCGGGAAGAATCAGGACAAATAAGACAACTCCTAAGGTCAAGAAGATCTGCCAATCAAACAAGTACGGATACAGGTGGGGCATGTTGAAGTCGGGATCAGTCCATGAATCAAGGAAGGCGACTCCAAGCGCAGAATCCATCGAGACAAGGAATACAAGCGCGGTTATCAGCGATGAGACTAGTAGAGCAATTAGTGATGGTAGGAAACTGATATAGACATATGAGATCAGGGTTCTTTTATCAGCCCCTCTGACCCTTAGAATGGCTACATGTCCTTTTATGTAATCAAAGGTTCTCGTCATTACTGCTGGATAAACTGCTATCAATGCGGCGACTCCAACTAGGCCTACAGCTATTAGAATATTTGACGCGGAGAGTATTCCCGACACAGCCAAGGGGTTACCAGTGTTATATTCTGTAATCCATGGATAGATTATTTTTATCATTGCAGCCTCTGAGAGTAATGTTCCCAGCATTATGCTAAGGGAGATCACTGAGGAACGCATAGGGCTTTTCAGTAGGTCTCGTATTCGATAACTGCTATACACGGCTAGTGATCCTGATGAAGAACGGGCAAATATCTTTGAAACTAGTTTATCTATGGCGTTAAATAGATGGTCTTCTTCAGATAGATACTTTGTAGAGTAGTAGACTACTATAAGCGGGACGAATGGAGCAATCATTATTCCTCCAAATAGTATCATTCCTAAGACTGCTACGCCTGCTCCACCAAATCTTGAAGCAAGCTGATCGAATAAGTCTTCTACATTGGGACGTGTAATTCCCAGCGTTAACGATATCAACGTGAATAACAGTATTATCAGTGATCCTACAGTTTTACGTCTACTCGTAGTGGCTTTCTCTATTGATTCGACAGGTCTGATAGCTTCTAGCGGAGATAAATTCTCTACTTGTTTTAGACTATTTCTAGTGGCTGCATAAGTTACTAGAGGTACTAGAAGAACTGTTGGAAGGAGGATTAGAAATGATTTGTACTGGGACTCTATAAACGTTGTGAGATCTACGGAAAGTCCCAGTATATTAACGCTAATTATACTGGAGATTGCTATACCTAATATAGCAATTCCAATGCCTATTAAGACCAGGAGAATCTTTAGCTTTGAAAGGAATTTCTTAAGGTATGCTCCTCTACTTAAGCTCACTGCTAGCCATCTTCGAGACGTAGCTATTATGAGAGATAGAGCCTCCCCGGATGTTGTGTAGCCGATTAGAAGAACTATTGGTATTAGGCTAACTAAGCTCATAGCCCCTATAGGATCCCAGCTCTGCATCCTGAGATTAATCAAGTTATAGATTCGATCACTACTTAAAGAGAATAATATACCATATACATTTATTCCAGGCGCCATCAATGTATGGTATTTAAGTTCTGAGCCCCCTCCATAGTAGGGTCCTGAAACTTGATATGTTTGGGTGTACGTATTTCTGTTATCTCCAGTTATAATCTTTTGATATAATGATTTGAAAGGTTCTATTGAAGTATTAGTTTCATTTATTTTATCATAAATATATGATTTAAATTCGAAAATCTTATCTATAAGAGACAAATAAAAAGCGTTGGTATTGTTAAGAATATTATCTAGCGGGTTGGAATATATGTATGTGGCATCGTATTCAACCAATATATTCATTTTTATATAGTTTGATGGTGTTCTTCCTTCTATGTATATGGTATTGTATAATGAGGTTAGATTATCTACTGGGAAACCAGTTATGTTGTGTGCTTCGATTATTATCTGTTTAATAGTGGTAGTGTTGTTAATATCAACGTACCCGTTCTGGAATAAGACATATGGATTTATTCCTATGATAGGCGTCTTATCGAACTTGTCCAGAACGTATAAGGACAGGTTTCTCACATCAGAGTTGACTATTGGTTGGCCATAGTAATAAGTAAAACTCGTTACAAAAGCCTCGAAAAACGAATTTAGAGCTAGCATTTGATCACTGGAGATACCTCTGAGAAACTCAGGTAACAATGAGAGCGGAACGTATATGGTTCCCGTATTGTATTTAGACATGTATCCATATGAATAGTAGTCGGAATATGGGCTCTTCACCGTTTTATTGAGTATGTATGCGTTGAAGACGTTTTTACCTATTATTAATTTACTATCATTATAGAGGCCCAGTATTTGTAGAGTTAATCTGGTATCGTTTGATATAAAAACCGTGTTTTGCCATCCAGGTGTATCTATGCTTGGATTTAGTCCGAGGTGCCATAGATCTGTCAAGTTCTTGAAGACGACAATATCCAATTGATACGTAAACGTACCCATGACGATCGTCTTGTTTTCATCTAAATTAATAAGGTTGACTCCAACACCTATATCGTAGGCATTTCCGTAGTATTCGTCATTATCATTTATAAATTGTGGTTGTCCCGTATTCTTTTTTGCAAGATCATTTAGTTTATCGATAACGCTTTGTGCAACGCTTCTCGTAGCTTGGTCGAGAATATTGTTTTCGTTTCCAGCACCAACCATGTTATTTAGATCAATGATAGTATAGTCGTATAAGGTAACTTCTCCGAGAGTGAATAGGAATAAGGGACTGCTAGAGTTTAGGTATATTGGATTATCTTTCTCTTGATCCAACCAGGGCTCGTAGACAATATTGTATATGGATTCGTATATTTGAATCATATCTTTAAGCGTTATATCTGTTCCCGGCGTATTATTCGTCAGAATTATGTAGAGAGCCTTCAACGAGGTATCATCCAGATACAGTTCTGTGCTTAGAACAGCGTTTGGTCTTAGGAGTTCTCCGTAGATTTTCGCTCTGCTTTCTCCATAGCCTTGAGCGAGGGT
Source organism: Desulfurococcales archaeon (assembly GCA_015521095.1). Next base: position 17,015 of record WAOU01000121.1, read on the forward strand.
AATAGAGAGTGGAATGCTTATTGAGAATATGATTAGTGATATTAGGAGGACTGCAATGTAGGTTTTTAACCTGAAAATGCTTTTTATCAGCATTTGTGTGGCCTCCCTCCGCTTCTAATAACCATTGATACATGATATTGTATGATCCTATACATAAAGTTATCTATAGCACTAATACAGCTCTAGCAGAAACATATACATACAATACATGAACATGGAAGAAGCGTTAATACTCCAATTATCTTCTCGCTCTATATCATAGTAGGTTCCCCATATATAACTCCATAACTACACTATCGTAAAGACATGGAGGATACCATAAAAGGCTATGATGAATGGGTGAACTGCCAGACTAAGATGGATATGGTGCTGAAAGAGGATGGCTCTGAGCTTCCACGACGCAACAATATATGCTTCCCCGGGAGAGAACCTTGAAGCCTAAAAATAGACTTGAGAAAAAATTCTACAACATAGTGGAGACACTCGCCTATGCTGAAAAGTGGCTGATACTAGGAGCAATGATAGGGGTAGTCTCCGGCCTCTTCATACTAGGATTCTTTTATGGCCTACATTACATGGTACAATTCAGCGCATCATTCATAGGAGTACAAGAACAAATCCCACCACTCGAGGCTGACTTATCTGCAGCCAGCGTTCGAGGAACATTCGACCCGGTAAAATTCTACATACTAGTAATCCTAGGTGTCGCGGTGAGTGGTGTCCTAGTCTACAAAATAGCCCCCGAAGCCGAGGGCCACGGTACAGATGCAGCAGTAGCAGCATTTCACAGAAGAGCCGCATTGATCCCGATCAAGGTACCATTAGTAAAGGCCGTGGCCAGTGCTCTTGCCATCGGTACAGGGAGTAGCGGAGGTGTAGAAGGACCAAGTGTACAGATGGGTGCAGGTCTTGGAAGCACTGTGGCAAGACTATTCAAGCTAACGCTACATGATAGGAGAATAGCTCTAACAGCGGGCATCGCGGCAGCACTGTCAGCAATGTTTAGAGCCCCGATAGGTAGCGCGTTCTTTGCAGTCGAAGTACTCTATAAGAGAGATCTCGAAGTCCAGGCATTCATGCCGAGCATCGTCGCCAGCATAGTATCCTTCGCCGTGACAGCACCCTTTTTCCAGTATTCGACGCTTCTCCCCAGAATCCCGATAAGCAACGAAGTGCTATACACGCCCAGGACGATTCTACTAATACTTGGGCTAGGAGTTTTCACAGCGCCCTTCAGTTTGTTGTATGTAAAATCCTTTAGGACAGCCAAAAACTTCTTCGATAAACTCGTAGAGGAACACGGGTTATCAATTTACCTAAAACCAGTGCTGGGAGCTGTATTAGCGGGACTCCTCATAGTCGTATGGCCACTGGCAGCCGGCAGTGGTCGAGGAGTACTCGCCATGACTCTCAACGGAGAAATAATCAACTATATCCCGTTCAGAGACACTCTTCCACTCTGGATCGCACTACTATTAGCCGCCGTAGTCAAAATTATAGCCACTAGCCTAAGCATTGGAAGTGGGGCAAGCGGAGGAGTATATGCCCCTGCACTACTGAGCGGTGCTCTCGCAGGCCTGGCATATTATGAGATTGTCCAGCCACAGGGCCTAGCCCCACACCTCTTCGCTTATATCGGCATGGCGACCTTCTTTGGTGCAGCCGCAAAGGTACCACTTGCCACCAGCATAATGGTTGGCGAAATGGGCGGCGACTATCTCTTAATAGCTCCTACACTCATAGCCAGCTATATCGCCAGAGAACTCGTAGGAGAAGATAGCATTTATGAGAGCCAAATACCGAGAAGACTCCATGAAGAGGCCGTTACTGCCGAGGGAATGTTGGCTCTACTCAAGAGTAGTGGAAAGAAGCCAGAAGTGAAAGTTGAAGAAATAATCGACAGATCATATGGAAGCCTTCCAATAGATTCAAAGCTAGAAGATGTCTTAGAACTCATGGTCCATGAAAAAGGCAAGATTATACCTATAGTAGACGACATGGGTAGAGTAGAGGGAGTACTCGACCCCGAAGACTTAGAAGATATAATAGAGGATCTGGGAGGAGACCTCTCAGTCCCTGTAAGAGCAGTCAAGC